>JAJPXQ010000041.1 GCA_021205385.1 Lachnospiraceae bacterium
GTATAAATGAAATGAAAACATATATGTAGAGAAAAAGCCGGGATATCCGGCTTTGTTATATCAGTTCCAATATGTCATAAATGTTACATCCAAGTACCTTTGACAGATTGACGGTATATCTTGTCTGGGCTTTCCGAATATCTTTTTGCTTCTGTTCATATTGTTGAAGTGTACGCAAAGGTACACCAGAACGGTCAGATAATTCCCTCTGGCTTAATCCTGCCTGTGACCGTAACTGCTTTAATCGCGATGTTTTAGATAATTCCCTGATTTTCTCATCCATACGATCCGCAAACTGACGGATATCCATTTCATGATATGGGTAATACATTTCCCGGATATCATCAATCGGTACAAGCTCGGTGACCCTTTTGAACGGGAAATTCCGGTTCCATTGGTACCACGCAAGTGCCCAGCCGGTCCAATATTCTTCGCTTCTGTTTGATGTATATTTCGGCTCAATTAGCTTATCCGAGATACCGGTATTTTCCAGGACTAAAAGGGCTATTTCAACACCGGACTTTCCTACTGTCAGGCGGAAATCCCCTTCGCCAAATTGTTCAGCTACTCCTGAAAACAGGAAGAGATTCCAAAAATCCGAAAGCGCATATCCAAGATCATATATGGCATAATCCAACATTCCTCCCAGCGCTGTTTGGGCTTTCTCTATATATACTTCATCGTAAGCGTATGTCATCCGCTTTCATCTCCTCATCTAAAATATGCGTAATATATATTTCTCCTTTGTGCCAATTGTTTCGATCTGTACGGAAGTATTCGCGACGAGCCTGCGAATCCCTTTCTTTTTTCCTGGGATACCACATACTTCTTTCCGCTACTTCAAAGTTTACAAACTCAATGCGTTCAAAGGCTTTTTTACTTTTAATTACAAACTGCTGTCCTAATTTTCCAAGATGCATTGCTTCTCCTAATTGACTGTACGAAATGGTTCCATTAATAAAATCCTGAGCAAAAGAGAAATAGCAATCATCTGCACGGTATCCTTTGATTATATCATATGCTTCATAGTCAATAGAAAACTGAGAAATCAGATATTTTTTTGCTTCCATTGCCAATCCAGATGGAATATTAAACTGCCTGTTTTGTAAAAGTATCGTCAGCCAATGCAATATGGTGTAGTTGCTAGAATTAAGATCGAGAATGGATAATCCTTCACACTCTATATTATATATGTTAGCACATCCATCACGATCCCTATCCACTCCCCATTCTTTTGCCATGTTTATGTTTTCCGTACAATAAAATCCGTATCCGTAGTCATTATAGGCTTTTCCTCCATGATATACCGGAGTCTGTATGACTTTTTCCGATCCGTGATATATTTTTTTTGTCATGATTCTCACCTCATATCTTTTATACTCCCACGGGAGTATTTTGTCAATAATTTTATATGAAATTAGGCATAATCAGCAGAGGCCTTGCCGCATTTTTTCTTCCAATCGCAAAACGGATATGCTATAATACCTAACGAATGTGACCTGCGTATAAAATAACCATACGGAGGTCACTATAATGACATTTTATTTTTTCAGGTAATATTTTCCATGAAAACAGGAGGAATCCATGCGAAAATTGGCACTTAGTGACGAGATTTTGTTATCTGTCGAGAAGCCCGCCCGCTATATCGGGGGCGAGATCAACGCTGTGATGAAGGATAAAGATGATGTGGACATTCGTTTTGCGATGTGCTTTCCGGATGTCTATGAGATTGGCATGTCTCACTTAGGGATTCAGATTCTCTATGATATGTTCAATCGAAGGGATGACGTCTGGTGTGAGCGCGTCTATTCCCCATGGGTGGATCTTGATAGGATTCTGCGGGAACAGAGGATTCCGCTTTTTGCGCTGGAGTCCCAGGAGCCGATCCGGGACTTTGATTTTGTGGGGATTACCCTCCAATACGAAATGTGTTATACCAATGTATTGCAGATTTTAGATTTGGCGCATATTCCTCTGCACGCGGCGGAGCGCGGGGAGGAGGAGCCGCTTGTGATTGGCGGCGGTCCGTGCGCGTATAATCCGGAACCGCTTGCCCCATTTTTTGACCTGTTTTATATTGGGGAAGGGGAGACGGTTTATGACGCTCTGTTTGATTTGTATAAGGACTGTCGTACGGGCGGTGCTTCCCGGGAGGATTTTCTGCGGCGAGCTGCGAAAATTCCGGGGATTTACGTACCTGCGCTGTATGAGGTGACGTATAAGGAAGACGGCACGATTGCCTCTTTTACACCCAGGGATGCAGATATACCCGCGGTGGTGGAAAAGCAGGTGGTGATGGATATGACCGATGCGCCTTATCCGGAAAAGCCGGTCGTTCCTTATATGAAAGTCACACAGGATCGGGTGGTTCTGGAAATTCAGCGCGGATGCATCCGCGGCTGCCGTTTTTGCCAGGCGGGCATGATTTACCGCCCGCTGCGGGAGCGAAGCCTGGATTGTCTGAAGGAGCATGCCGCGCGGATGCTGCAGGCCACCGGGCAGGAAGAGATTTCGCTCAGTTCATTGAGCTCCAGTGATTACAGTGAGCTGAAGGGGATTGTGAATTATCTGATTGATGAATTTGGCAGTCAGAATATCAATATTTCTCTTCCATCCCTGCGCATTGACGCGTTCTCTCTTGATATGATGGGAAAGATTCAGGATGTCCGCAAAAGCAGCCTGACGTTTGCCCCGGAAGCAGGGTCACAGCGGATGCGAAATGTGATTAACAAGGGACTGACGGAGGAAGTGATCCTCCAGGGAGCCGATGAGGCGTTTCACGGCGGTTGGAATAAAGTAAAGCTTTATTTTATGCTGGGGCTGCCGCTGGAGACGGATGAGGACCGCAAGGCGATTGCGCATCTGGCGGACAAGATTGCCCGAACCTATTATGACATACCGAAGGAAAACCGCAACGGCAAATGCCAGATTACGGTCAGCACTTCTTTCTTTGTGCCGAAGCCATTTACGCCGTTCCAGTGGGCGCCAATGCATCCGATGGGCGATTATCTTGGTTTTGCGAAGACAGTGAACCACGAGATTAAGGATATGCTGAATCATAAAAGCATCCGGTATAACTGGCACCAGGCGGATGTCACGCTGCTGGAAGGGGTATTCGCGCGCGGTGACCGCCGGATTGCGGAGGTGATTGAGAACGCGTACCGAAACGGGGCGCTTTATGACGCCTGGACGGAATTCTGGGATTATGACCGTTGGCTGGCCGCGTTTGCACGCACTGGCATTGATATGGATTTCTACACACTCAGAGAGCGGTCGCTGGATGAGATTTTCCCCTGGGATTTTATCCGGATCGGCGTGACGAAGGACTTTTTAAAGAGAGAATGGAAGAAAGCGCAGGAGGCAGAAATAACGCCGAACTGCCGTCAGCAGTGTTCCGGCTGCGGCGCGCGCTGCTATGGAGGAGGTGTCTGTGTTGAAAGTAAGGGTTAAATTTTCCAAAAAAGGAAGTATGAAATTCATCGGGCATCTCGATGTGATGCGCTATTTTCAGAAGCTGATCCGCCGTGCGGGGCTGGACGTCGCTTTTACTGAGGGGTTTAACCCGCATATGATTATGTCTTTTGCCTCTCCTCTTGGCATCGGGCTGACAAGCGACGCGGAATATATGGACATCGAGCTTCTCTCTCCGATTTCCTCAAAAGATGCCATCGAGAGTCTGAACCAGGCCGGAACGGAAGAGCTGGAAGTGACTGGCTTTGTACAGATACCGGAAGGGAAGGCAGACAAGGCCATGACACTCGTCGCTGCGGCCGATTATACGCTGCGCTTTCGCGCCGGGCATGAGCCGTCGGCAGACTGGAAAAACGGTCTGACGGATTTTTTTGCCAGGGAAAGCATTCCTGTCATGAAAAAGACCAAGCGCTCTGAAAAAGAGGTGGATATCCGCCCGATGATTTACGAGTGGTCTTTCCGGGAAGAAAGCGAGACCATCTTCCTGAAGCTTGCTTCCGGAAGTGTAGAAAATCTGAAGCCGGAGCTGGTCATGGATACATACCTGAAAACGCTCGGCGTCGAACCAGATCCGCTCGCGTATGAGATCAATCGGTGTGAAATCTACGCAGACCTGGGAACGGAAGGCAGTCGGAAGCTAGTCTCGCTGTATGAGCTTGGCAAAGAAATATTGTAATGGCCGACTGGTTTTGCGGCAAATTCCATGGAAAGGATAACCATATATGAATCAATATATCATCTGCCGGATGCGCGATTCTGTTTTTTCTTTTTTGTTGAATGACGAAAAAGCGGTCGAGATTCACTGCGACCGGGAGGAGAACGCCTCCATTCTCGGCAATATTTATGTAGGAAGAGTCCGGGATATCGCCCGCAATATTGGCGCTGCTTTCGTGGAAATCGCTCCGAACACAGTATGCTACCTGGCACTGGATGAGATTCAAAATCCAATCTACACCAAAAAAGGAAGCTCCCCTAAAATCCAGATGGGAGACGAGCTTCTGGTGCAGGTTTCCAGAGAAGCGATCAAGACAAAATATCCGTCGGTCACAACCAATCTGACATTTCATGGGAAATATCTGCTGCTGACCACCGGCAGGACGCAGATCAATGCCTCCTCCAAGCTATCTGGTGAAGAAAAGAAGCGACTGATCAACCTGGTTAAAGAGATCGAATCGGAAAAGGTTCGCTCCTACGGCTGGCTGCTCCGCACCAATGCGAACGGCGCGGAGCAGGAAACGCTGCAGCGGGATATGGAACGCCTGCTGACTTTATATCAAAAGGTTGTCTCCGATGGGCTTCACCGGGTTTGCCACAGCTGCGTTTTCGCAGCTCCACATGCCTGGATCGCCCGCCTCTCCGACCTCTATGAATCTTCTGCAGAACGCTTTATTACCGACGACGAGGCAATCTGGCAGGAAGCGAAGGAATATTTATCTGCCTGCCAGCCGGAAGACCTGCCGCGGCTGTGCTTCCACCAGGATGCCTTGCAGCCGCTCTGCAAAAAATATTCGCTGGAACGCCAGCTGGAGAATGCCCTCTCTGAGCGTGTCTGGCTGAACTGCGGAGGCTATCTGGTGATCCAGCCAACGGAAGCGCTGACCGTGATTGATGTGAATTCCGGAAAATATGAGGGAAGTGCCAAAAACAGGCAGAAGGCCTTTTTCAAAATCAATCAGGAAGCGGCCTGCGAAGCAGCCCGCCAGATCCGCCTGCGGAACCTCAGCGGAATTATTCTGATCGACTTCATAAATATGGACTCCGCGGATGACAACGAAGCACTGCTTCACTTCCTCGACGGACAGCTCCGGCAGGATCCGATCCGCACCGTGCTGGTAGATATGACACAGCTGTCTCTTGTCGAGATCACGCGGATGAAGAAGGAGAAACCGCTGCGTGCGCAGGTCTGATCCAGATCCTAAAATCGAGTAGGAGGCGACCGGTCGGCTCCTACTCGCCGCGCGGGCCGGGTGCGGCTTAAGCCGCAAAATACCTTGCCCGGCTCTGCGCATCAAAATCGAGCAGGAGACTTATACCTTCTCCTGCTCAATACTTGATTCCCGCAAAGCGACAAGCCAGGCAGCTGTACTTAAACGGATATTTGACTGGACGCAACAGAACCAGAATAATTTCTACTCATAGTGTGTCCACATTCTTAAAACTCGAACAATCCCCAAATAGACATTCCTGTCAGAATCAGAAATTCCTTCCGTATTCTCTAATACCTCGTACACAAACCGATGCTGCAGGTTAATACGTCTGGAATAATTTCCCGCAAGATTTCCCACCAGTTTTTCATACGGCGGAGGATTCTGAAAGGGATTTTCCGAGACAATCCGTATCAATTCCTTTGCTTTCTGCTCAAGCCCCGCATTCTTTAACAGCTTCTTGTCTTTCTGTGCCTTTTGGGAGAAACGAACCTGATATCTTACCATTCTTCGCCCTCTTCATATACGGTCGATTCTTCCACAGGTTCCTCTTTTGCTTCAATAATACTTTCCGCCAGGCCTGGGACAGAATTCAGATATAATGTCTCCTGTATAGCATTCCAATCTTCTTCTGAAATAAGAACTGCATTTTTACCTCTGTTATTTGTTATGGTTATCGGAACACAGTTTGTGTTAACATCAGAAATCAGCTGAAACAAGTTTTTTCTGGCTGTTGTAGCATTAATCGCAATCATAGTATAAACACCTCCTGCCTTTCGTATAACCAGTATAACGTACAGAAAAGCGTACGTCAATATGAATTTTTATTTTCTCTCCTGCCCTCTCTTTCGTTTCCGCTCACATGACAGATTCGCAAACATCACTCCTGCTCCGGCCAGTGCCAGCGTCAGCCAGAATATTGGTCTGGATGGGTCTCCAGTCTTCGGATTCCCGTCAGCGGACGTCGTTTTTGTACCTTCCGTCTCGCTTTCGGATTCGGTCGCTTTGCCGTTCTCTGTGCTGATTTCACTTTCGTTTTCTGAGTCTGTCTCCGGTTCTCCCTCGCTCTCTGGTTCTGTCTCCAGCTCTTTTGCCGGATCTGTCTCCGCTTCCGTTCCTGACTCGGTCTCCTCTTCCGTTTCTGGCTCTGGTGTATGCATGTTGGTCACTGTAAATCCGTCTTCTGTTTCCATAATAACAGAGGTATAGCCTTCGATCTCTGTCTCAGACAGTGTATAGAGAATTTCTTCGCCCCCATCTACGTACTGCGGCAGATCAGCAAAAATGTACGTCCAGTCATCTTCCGCTGTGAGCGTGGCGGTACGGCTGCTGCCGTCGGAGCCGGTCAGGGTGACTTCTACCGTATCAGGACGGATGCTGTCCAGGTCGTTCTCGTCTTCCCATAGCTTGACGACAGTGAGATTTATGGTAAAGATTTCGTGTGTATTCGTGAAAGTGAATTCACTGCCATCTTCTGCGGCTGCGAGTTCCGCCTCGTAATGCGCGGTCGGATCTTCTTCTACCGTATAGATGACTTTCTCTCCATGGTAATAATACAGAGGAAGTTCTGTGAAGGTCTCGCTCCATCCGTTTTCTTCGGTCAGATCCGCGACATAGGAATTCCCATCGCTTCCGCTTAAGGTCACGCGCAGGAAATCCGCGCGGACGCCGTCCCGGTTTTCTTCGTCTTCCCATATCTTGTTCACGGTTACTTCTGTGGTTTCCGGTATATGTGTATTGGTGATGGTGAAGCGATAGCTGCTGTTTTTCTCGATTTCTGTCGTATAGCCGTCTACCGCACATTCGCTCACGGAGTAAGCCACTGTGGAACCGTGGCTGTAGTAGACCGGAAGGCCGGAAAACAGGCGGGAATAACCGTTTTCTTCCGTCAGTTCTGCTTCGTATGCGCTGCCGTCGCTTCCGCTCAGCTTTACAGAGATGCTCTCCGGACGGAGCCCGTCCTGATCGTCCGCATCTTCCCAGTTTTTGATTACGACGACGTCCGTTACTGCCGGTATATGATTGTTGGTCACGGTAAAGCTATAACCGTCCTCTCCCGCAATCACTTCCTCCGTATAGCCATCCGTCTCTTTCTCCTGTAAGGAATAGGTGATGAGAGCACCCTCATTCCAGTATTTGGGTAAATCTTCAAAAACATACTTCCAGCTGCTGTCGCCAGTCAGCTCTGCCTCCCTCGTCGAGCCGTCCGAGCCGGTCAGGATCACTGTGATCGCGCTTGCGCGCACGCCGTCCTGGTCATTGCGGTCATTCCATCGTTTTTCCACCGTAATGTCGACAAGCGTGATTTCGTGCGTATTCGTCACCGCAAACTGCTGTGTGCTGTCTGCGTCCGCCGCCGTGCCTTCATATCCTTCTACCAATTCTTCTTCCAGAGTGTATGTAATCAGAGTTCCCGCGTTCCAGTACACCGGCAGTCCGCTAAAGCTATACTGCCAGCCTTCTTTTGCTTTCACAGTCGCAGTACGCTCAGAGCCATCCGAACCCAGAAGCGTGACTTCGATTTCTTCCGGACGTATTCCATCACGATTGTCATCGTCTTCCCATACCTTTTTCACAGTGTAGGAGGTTTCTTCGGTCTCATGCGTATTCGTAACCGTGATCGTATAGCCGGATTTCCAGTCTCCTTCCATCGCGGAATAAGAAGCCACATATCCTTCCATGCGCTTTTCTTCTACGGAATAGATGACTGCCTGCCCCTGCGCGTAAGCCGGAAGGTTTTCAAATATGCAGCTATGCCCGGAAGAATCTTGTGACAGCGCGGCTTCTTTTGAAAGTACCGCTTCCTCCGATACGACCGTCACCTTCGTGCCGTTTTCTCCCGTGATGGTACCAGTCAAAGTAAATGTAACCTCTGTGCGCAGGCCGTCCTGATTATCATCGTCTTTCCATTCTTTTTTTACGGTTACCTTCGTGATCTGCGGTGTGTCCGCAATACTCAGAGCATTTTTCTCGACTCCGTCGATTGAGAGCGGCGCGGACCAGACGTCATCCGTCACTTTCACGGACACCTGAATGCTCCAGGTGGTCGTCACGGCCTGATAGCCGGTCGGTGCCTGATACTCAGCCAAAGTGTAGCTGCCTCGCGGCAGGTTCCGCGCGACAATCGAACCGTCTGCTCCGGTTGTCAGATAGGCCGCCTCGCTGATCGAGCTGGTTTTTCCGTCATAAGAGCCATTTGCAAAGGTCAGATACGCTCCATTCGCATCCTGAAGAGTAAACACAGCGCCAGGGAGAAGTGCCCCGCTGTCCTTTTCTGTTTTTGTAAGAGTCAGAGCAGCATTAAGCTCCACGAATCCGGCGTCATTTCCATTGCTTTCCGCGAGGTACGCGTACATTTCGTCCAGAACTGGCAGCGCAATGTTGCTAATCCAGGCATTTTCAAGAATAATTTCCTGCTCTCGAATCGTTGCGGATGCATCAGAGTCAACGGTATCATCCGTACCAGCGTTTTGAACGGTAAGCCCATATTCCTCTGTTCCGGTAAATACGACGCAGTACGTACCGGCTTCCAGTTTTGTAAATTGATAACTCCCCGCAACGTCTGTTTTCACCGCCTCAACCGGATTTCCCAATACGTCATAGGCGGTATAAAGCTTTGTATTGTTCACAGTCAGGGCTTCTTGTGGCAATGAGGCATAGCCGGAAACAGAGGTCCGATACAGAGAGACCGTCAGTCCTTCCATGTATGTTTCCGAGTTTTCCCGAATACCGTCTTTGTCTGCGTCCAGCCAGGCCGTACCGCTGACCGTTCGTTCCGCCACCTGAATTTTTACCGTATTGCTCTCTACCAGAGCGACCAGGCCATCCGCATATTCATAAAAAGAGTTCGCGTAAAGGTCGCCAGGGGTCTGTGCCGCGCCGGAGGCATCCTGCAACAGGGCGCCGGAATCATCCCGCACAGCCAGAGTCATCGTTATCTTCACATATTCCTGTGCTTTTACCGTCCCCAGTTCAAATACCATACCGGCCGCACCGCTGATCGACAAATCACTGTAAGTGATGGCAGAACCGCTCACGCTGCCGCCGCCTGCCACATCCCAGGTGAAGCTGTCCGTGCCTTTTACGATGGCCTCCGCATTGTTTTTTTCTCTCGCGGCATCCTGCGCAGTCGTGCGGATACGGAAACTGCTCTTCCCTTCCGAAAGAGTTTCCGGAGCATTGGTAAAGTCGAGCACAATACTCTCAATCACGTAGCTTCCGCTGTAATCACTGCCCCGTGCATCGCCATTGTAGGGAAGAATATCGTACAGAACAACACCTTCCTCATCCGTCTTAGCGCTGTTGCCGTACCGAAGGATATAGGTCAATTCATCTCCCACCTCGACAATGCTGCGCTCCACCGCCTTGGATACGGAAGTGCTTGCCAGACGGATAACGCTGATTGTGGTCTCTGAGTAATTTCCAAATGCTTTGGTAATCAGCCTGCCATCTTTGTCCGCGGAAATGGAAGCGGAAATCGTGATCGTATCATTGTTCTGTACATCATCCGCGGTGCCGGCCGCACCGATCAGACAGGACAGAGTGATGTCCTCTATCGCTTCGCCAACGATACAGGAAGGGATTTCCCAGGTCACAGTGCTGGTGCCGTCCACGTTTTCTTTCACCTCGGACGGAGTCCGGCTGGCACTGTCCATGATATAAGTAAGGTCTTTTGGCAGCGTCGCCCAGACCGTCACATCTGTGATCTCCGCAGATGTGTTTACCTCACGGTTTGCCGATACGACAGAAACGGTCGGATGAATCACATAGGTCACCGTGCGTTCTCCGGCATCCAGGTCGTAGACAGCTTTTGATGTGGTCACGCCTGCCGTGGTGGTAGTTGTATCCGCCACCTGAATGGTCACACCAGTCTTGCATCCAATGATCAGGCAGGAATTTCCGGCAATGTATCCGCCCGAATGCCCGGCCACGACGTTTCCGTCTCTGTACACGGTTTTTCCGTAATTTGTATACGAGATATAATCTGGCGTCGTATAGCCACCCGCATAGCTGCCTTCCTTCCAGCCGCTGCTGCCCAGGCCGCTGGCGCCATTACCATAGGAAAAATCTGTCCAGGAAATAACGTTTGTGTCCGTTCGCCATGCACGCATATCATTTGTGGTCTGGTAGACACTTCCGATCGATGCGCTGTCCTTTACCGTTACCTGCATATAGATCACGACTGCCGCTGAATCTGTGGAGCCGCGCAGAATCGAGCAGTTGCGGATCTCATACAGAAAGCCGACACAGGTATACTCCGCCGCGTTCAGGGCGTCAATACTCTCGAAGTAAACAAGCTCCTCCTCCCTGGCGGCGTTCATCTCCGCATCACTTTGCCACCCGCTTTTATCCGGCTTGGCGGCGAACAGTACCCGGACGGTACCGATATCACTCAGCGTGTTCCGCACGGAAATCGTATTGTATGTGGTCGTACCGGCCGGCACTTCAAATGCCTCATCGTCGATCTTTTGCAGAAGGTTTATGGAAGTAAGACAGCCATCTCCGGCAAAGTCTGCCACCGATACTACCATAATCTGCTCTCCCTGGCTGGCGTAAAAATCTCCGGAAGACCATAAAGAAGCCCGGTTCACATAGTCGATTGTATTATAGTGGTTCCGTTTCGAGATCGCTCCGAGCGCGTAGAGGGTCACATTCAGACCGTTGCTGTTGTCCGAGTCCACCTGATCGGTCGTCGTAGACTGCCCGGATAAAGAAGAAGCGGCAAGATTTCCCACATCCACCAGGAAATACAGATCTGATGTGGTATCTACACTCCTCGCGAATTGGACGACTACCTCCACGTAGCCTGCGGAAAAGCATCCGATGTTTGCACCATAAGTATTTTCAGTTGCATTATCACAACTTGTGTTCGGAAACTTCAGATTATCCAGGTCAAACGCATAGCCGGATACCGTCACATGATAGACATTTCCATTTCCATTATCCTGCGCGATGCTCCAGCTGCCTCCCGAATAGCAGGCACGTATGTTTGAGGCGCCGCCGCTGTTCCACGGCTGGCAGTGGGTGCCATACGCGCTGGCAAGCGCTCCGCCGGCCACCATTTGCCGACCCAGCTTTCCGACGGTACTCTGGCTGGCATAGGTATTTTCCCGGTAATCCCAGAGAATGGGGGTATAGTCCGTTTCTGTACTCACGTCCTTCTCATCCAGGTTCTCCGTCAGGGTCAGGTCAAAGGTAATATTCCCGACGGGAAGTTCAATCCCTTTAAGTCCTTTATCTGCAGATGTGTTGTAGAGCTGCAGGGTCAGCGCATAGCCTTCCAGTCTACCATAAACAGAACCGTCTGTATCCGTCGCGCTGATTGTCCCGGCACCGGTATCAAAATATCCCAGGTAATCGCAGCTCCCATTTCTCACAAGAGAGATGTTATAGCGCGGTTCGGCGGATACCCGAACAGAATCTGCCTTTATACTCCGGTAAAGATTTTCCTCATTTCCTTCCATCCAGACAGTAAATGTTGGCTGAATGACATCCCCATTTTTTGCGGCCTTCACATAGACGCCGACACTCAGCGTACCGGTACCCGGAATCGCATTCGCATCCCCGCTTTTTGAGAGATACCGTTTTCCGCCCAGAATCTGCTCCGTGACGGTCTTTCCGCTGTTCCATGACGTCGAGGATGTTCCATCCGCATAAACGTATGTAATCTCCTGATCCACACACCAGTTCAATGTTTCGCTGTTGAACTCCGCGACAGACGGGTCACAGGCAAGCGTAAATTCAACCATCAGATAAGCTTCGTCCACCGTCTCAGAAGGCTCTATCAGGGCAGTCGTATACTCCAGGGTATAGTTCAGATAGTCAAACGTGCGGACAATCCGATTGCTCTCCCCAGAATCATTTCCAACGTTATCATCATCATCAAACGGGGCCGTACCATCTACAAGACTTTTCACCGCCAGTCCGGAGATATAACTCTTATTGACATTCAGACCACTCTCCGCCGTCAGTGACAGAGCGAGCAGCGTGCCGGTCAGGGCTCCGGTAAACGCCTCTGTCTCACCCTCAGCGCCCTCTTTTTCTGCCGATTCCTCCGTGGAAGCGTTGTCCCTTCCCTCAGAGGAATCCGAGCTGCCATTATTTGCACCAGGGGAATCCTGGCCGTTATTGTCCGTGCCAGAACTTTCTGTACTTCCGTTCGTATTCGCTGACGCCATGTTTTCCGTGCTGCCACTGCCTGAACCGGCATTTTCCACACTATCACTGCCTGAGCCAGCATTTTCCGCACTATCACTGCCTGAACCGGCATATTCCGCACTATCACTGCCTGAACTGATATTTTCTGTACTGCCACTATATGAACCGGCGTTTTCCGTGCTGTCACTGCCCATGGCAGTATTTTCCATGTCGCTATCGCCTGAGGCAGCGGTTCCCGTACTGCCATCCTCTGCATCCGTGCTTCCGGCGCTTCCCGGATTGTCATCCTCTGAACCGGAATCAACAGCATCTGCCGTTTTTCCTGTGTCTGTGTTCGCGGCGGATGTATCACCATTCGCCTCCATACTACTCTCGGCGGATACAACAGAAAGCAAGTCTGACTCAGCGACGAAGACAGACTTCGGTGAAGCGGACGCTGCCAAAACAGCAGCACAAAGTACCCCTGAAAGAATCCTTCTTATTCTTTTTTTCATACTATTTTTCCTTTCTCTAATCAAGCAATCGTGTCTGGTTTCATCCGATGCCCACGGCAGGACGGATGTGTTTCATCGTATTGGAAAGATTATCTTTTGTATGAAATCTGGATAAGAGCAGCAGAATGCCGCTAAAGAAAATGCCTGTATCAGGCTCTCAGATTATAAAAGAATGAAATCATATGAATTCATTTAAGCACACGTAGTATATCACATCATTTGTGAGATGTCACCTGTTTAATTATTAAATATTTATAAACAAATTCTTTTATGAAAATATGGTGTGTTCTGTTAAAAGAAGTGAAATCTGATAAAGAAGTTCGAAGAAAAATCCTTACGCAGCCCTGCGCATAAAAAAAGGATGGGCAAGCCCATCCCCTGCAATTTTACCGTTTCGCCAGTTCTTCTGTAATATCTTCCCAGTTCAATCCTTTCTCAGACATCAGAACCATCATATGATAGAGGAAATCCGAAATCTCATAGACGACCTCTTCCGGATCCGGATTTTTAGCCGCAATGATGATTTCTGACGCCTCTTCTCCTACCTTTTTCAGGATTTTGTCAATTCCTTTGTCAAACAGATAATTGGTGTAGGAGCCTTCCTTCGGGTGAATTTTCCGGTCTTCGATCACGGAAAAGACTTCCTCAAATACCCGCATGGGATTGGAGGAATCATAATTCTTCGTGAGTACCGGGCGGTAAAAACAGCTCCGGTTTCCCGTATGACAGGCAGCCCCTACCTGGACGACTTTCGCGAGGAGGGTATCATTGTCACAGTCAATCACCAGCTCCCGTACGTACTGATAATGCCCGGAGGTCAGCCCTTTGACCCAGAGTTCTTTTCGGCTGCGGCTCCAGTAGGTCATGCGGCCGGTGCGGACGGTTGTACGATAAGCTTCTTCATTCATATAGGCCACCATCAGAACCTCCAGCGTCCGATAATCTTGCACCACAACCGGAAGCAATCCGTCACTGCCGGTTTTGATATCTTCCCAGGCGAGGGTGGACTCATACGTATTGACAGCAATTCCGGCCTCCTTCAGCGTATGTTTCAAATCCATGAACGCGAAGCCATCCCGTGCAAATTCTGCACAGAAAATACCGGTCGCGGCGCCGCTAAGAAGCGCGGAAGATTTTGTAATTATTTTTGATTGAACAAGTTCCTGGTCATCCAAGGACGCAGCATCATTTGAATGGGCTTCTGCGGTCATAAAGCCACAGTAAACACCCGGCAAATCTGTTTTTTCACAAATCGCTTCATTTAAAAACAGAATGCCGCCGAGCTGCTCTGTGTGCGATTGCGCTGCACTACGCTCTTCCTCTGTTTTGACACAGGCCAGCATCTTCTCTTTTCCAAAGCGGGCGGAGGCTTCCGAGGTCAGTTCCACATTGCCTTCTTTCCCATAATTCAAAAATACTTTGGAGCAGCCGGCATAAATCAGCTTTTTCACATCCTCCAGCCGCCGGATATTGCCGCCGCCGTAGATTGGCAGGTCGGTCGTACGGCTGATTTTTTTGATGGTACCGATTGACTGGTCATGCTCCGCGTCCCCATTGGACAAATCGAAAATCAGAAGCGCGTCCGCGCCAAAATTCTCGCAGGATGCGGCAAATTCCGGTACATTGGAAATCAAATCGTCCGTACAAAGGCCGGTATCGGTCATTTCGGGCATACGCTTGCCCTCGATTGTTTTACACGCGAATCTGTTTTCGCTGTATCGCATTGCAAGGTTCCCCTTTAAACAAAGGGGTACAATTAGTTCTCTGTTTTTCATGTCATTTTCTCCTGATACTTATATCGTAATTCATACCACATAGGATATTACGACCCCCAAGGTCATGAATCGGGACGCAGGTTTTCCATTCCGGTTCTTTTGCACCTTGTAACATGTTATAAGCTGTAACAGGTCACACCTTGACCAAATTTACCTCTTTTATACCTCTACAGGTGTGACTAGTACAATGTTTTTAAAATAACTCGACTTTATTTACTTCCTGTGGTATAATA
>JAJPXQ010000097.1 GCA_021205385.1 Lachnospiraceae bacterium
TCATTCGAGCCTATTTTTTAGACTCGGGTTTTTCATAGATTACTTGACACTACCTTTTGTTCCGCCTGAATACCGGCTTTTATTTTTTCATTCATGCCCTGTTCCGTGAAGGTCACACACTGAATGATCGAAGTGCGCACATGCACCGCCTTCGCATTTCCATGCGTCTTCACCACGAGGCCTTTCAGTCCGAGAAGCGGGGCTCCGCCATGCTCGCTGGTATCGAATTGTTTCAGGCTCTTCTTGAGAGCGGGCTGTACCAGCAGCGCGCCGATCTTACTGCGCGTATTGGACATCAGCCCCTCTTTCACCATCGACAGCATCGTGTTGCCAACGCCCTCGAAGAGCTTCAGAATCACATTGCCCACGAAAGCCTCGCAGACGATCACATCCGCATAACCGGTCGGGATGTCGCGTGCCTCGATGCTCCCGATAAAGTTGATATCCTTACACTCTCTGAGCAGGGGGAAGGTCTCCTTCACCAACGCATTGCCCTTCTCCTCCTCGGCTCCGATATTGACGATCGCGACCCGTGGATTCTTGATACCCACAACATTCTCCATATAGATGGAACCCATACGCGCAAACTTCACGAGATGAGCCGGCCGTGCGTCCACATTGGCGCCGCAGTCGATCAGCAGCGAGACTCCCTTCGCAGTGGGAAACAGCGGCGCAAGCGGTGCGCGCTCCACTCCTTTGACTCTGCCGACGATCGTCGTGCCGCCCACCAGCACCGCGCCGGTATTGCCCGCGCCGACGAAGGCATCCGCCTCGCCGGAGCGCACCATCTTCATCGCAACCACGATGGACGAATCCTTCTTCTGCCGGATCGCGTTCACCGGCGGCTCCGCCATCTCAATGACCTCCGTGGCGTTCACCACCTCGACTCTTGCCTCATCATAGGAATATTTCTTAAGCTCCGCGCGGATGGGCTCCTCCTGCCCCACCAGGATCACCTTCACATTATCCCGGACACCGAGCGCCTCCACCGCGCCCTTCACAATCTCCGCAGGCGCATTGTCTCCGCCCATCGCGTCGACCGCTACCTTCACCAAATCCTGCATTGGTCTCTCCTCCTCGTCTGTCCCTTCCATAATACGAAAACAGGTTCTCGAAGTCAATACTTTCCGACAAAAAAACGCCCTCCCCGAAGGGAGGACGCTTCTGCTCTTTTACTCGACGGAGATGATCTCCTTCTTATTGTAACTGCCGCAGGCCTTGCAGACTCTGTGAGACATCATCAGAGCGCCGCACTTGCTGCACTTTACGAGATTCGGAGCGCTCATCTTCCAGTTCGCTCTTCTCTTATCTCTTCTTCCTTTGGAAGATTTATTCTTCGGACAAATAGACACGGATCACACCTCCTATCAATTCTCAAATCACACTTGTTAGATTATACTCGTCTGGCCTGAGAATGTCAAGCATTTATTTCACCAGTGCCAGCGTCTCGCGCGCGATCGCAAGTTCCTCGTTGGTCGGGATCACAGCGACCGTCACCTTGGAATCCGGCGTGGAGATGATGTTGTCCTCGCCGCGCTTCGCATTCGCCGCCTCGTCGATCGTTACGCCGAGGTAGCCGAGGTTCTCGCAGATGCGGCTGCGCATCGAAGCGGAATTCTCGCCGATACCGGCTGTGAATGCGATCGCATCCACGCCGTTCATCGCTGCCGCATAGGCTCCGATGTACTTCAGTACACGGTAAGCGAAGACGTCGAGCGCGAGCTGTGCCTTGTCGTTGCCGGCCTCCGCCGCCTCGTCGAGGTCGCGGAAATCAGAGCTGACGCCGCCTGAAACGCCGAAGACACCGGACTTCTTGTTCAGCATATTCATCAGCGCCGCAATGTCCATGTTCTCCTTCTTTGCAAGGAATTCCAGGATCGCCGGGTCGAGATCGCCCGAACGGGTGCCCATCACAAGGCCTTCCAGCGGGGTCAGGCCCATCGAGGTATCAACAGACTCGCCGTTCAGAACCGCGCTGACCGAAGCACCGTTGCCAAGGTGGCAGACGATGATCTTCATATCTTTCACGTCCTTGCCGAGGAATTCTGCCAGTCTCTTGGAAACATAGCTGTGGCTCGTACCGTGGAAGCCATAGCGGCGGACCTTGTATTTCTCATAATACTCGTAGGGCAGGCCGTAGGTGTAGGCCTTGCCCGGCATCGTCTGATGGAAAGCCGTATCGAAGACTGCCACCATCGGCACGCCCGGCATCAGCTTCTCACAGGCCTCGATGCCGATGAGGTTCGCCGGATTGTGCAGCGGCGCAAGGTCATTGCACTCCTCGATCGCTGCCTTTACTTCCGGTGTGATCACAACGGAGGAGGCGAACTTCTCGCCGCCGTGAACCACGCGGTGTCCGACCGCGCCCACCTCAGAGAGGCTCTTGATCACGCCGGTCTTCGCGTTCGTCAGCGCATTGATCACGAGCTGAATCGCCTCGGTATGCGTCGGCATCGCGTCGTCGGTCACTTCCTTCGCGCCGCCGGCCGGCTGATAGGTCAGTCTGCCGTCGATGCCGATGCGCTCGCAAAGACCCTTCGCGAGCACCGCCTCGGTGTCGGAGTTGATTAACTGAAACTTCAAAGATGAGCTTCCGCAGTTGATAACCAGAATATTCATTTTCTTAATCCTCCATCTATCCTTTTATGCCTGGCACTGTACCGCCGTGATCGCCACGACGCCCACGATATCCTCCCAGGAGCAGCCGCGGGACAGATCGTTGACAGGCTTCGCGATACCCTGGGTGACAGGGCCGTAAGCCTCTGCCTTTGCAAGTCTCTGCACCAGCTTGTAGCCAATGTTTCCGGCATCGAGATCCGGGAAGACAAGCACGTTCGCCTGTCCGGCCACCTGGCTACCCGGAGCCTTGGAATTTCCTACGCTCGGCACGATCGCCGCATCAAGCTGCAGCTCGCCGTCCAGCATCAGATCCGGTGCGAGCTCCTTCGCAATCTTCGTCGCCTCGACGACCTTGTCGACATCCGCATGCTTTGCGCTGCCCTTCGTGGAATGGCTCAGCATCGCGACCTTCGGCTCGGCCTGCACCAGCAGCTTGAAGGACTCCGCGGAGGAAATCGCGATATTTGCGAGCTTCTCCGGATCCGGATTCTGCTCGAGTCCGCTGTCCGCAAATACGAAGGTACCGTTCTCGCCGTACTCGCAGTCCGGAACGACCATCAGGAAGAAAGCGGAGACGAGCTTCGTGCCCGGCTTCGTCTTCAGGATCTGCAGGCAGGGACGCAGCGTGTCAGCCGTGGAATGGCAGGCGCCGGAAACCATACCGTCCGCATCGCCCATCTTTACCATCATGACGCCGTAGTACAGATACTGCTTCGAGAGGATCTCGGTCGCCTGCTCCTTCGTCATGCCCTTCTTGCTGCGCAGCTCCACGAGCTTGTCAACATAAGCGCCGAAATTCGGGTCGGTAGCCGGGTCGACAACCTTCGCGCCGGAGATATCGAGGCCCTCGCTGCCCTTCTTCACGGCCTCCTCGCTGCCGATCAGAATCAGGTCGGCAATGCCTTCCTTCAGGATCTGTTCCGCAGCCTGATAGGTCCTGCGATCCTCGGTCTCCGGAAGTACGATGACCTTCTTGTCTGCTCTGGCTCTTTCTTTGATTACATCAATAAATCCCATGATATGTAACCCCTTTCGCTTTTTTTGTATATGATTCTGTAAATGCGGTGCTTCGCCCTGCATACAGGATGCATCAGTTTAAACACTCTCGATCTCGGAGATCAGCACACAGTTCGGCGTCTCCACCTTCAGCGGCTTTCCCCAGAGGCTGAAATACTTTTTCTCGTAATTGACCTGGAAAATCGTCATCGTGTTCGTCTCATGATTCAACGCCATGATATGCCGGTTGTCCGGGAAGAAATCCGCCACCTTCGGATAATCGCCGCTGACCGGCAGAATACAGATCTTCTCCAGCATGCCGGTATTCTGATCGACTCTGAAAATCCCGACACTGTTGTCGCCGGCGTTCGAACAGAGCACGTAATTCCAGTCGCGCGAAAAGCGCAGGATGCTGGCCGCGCTGCCCTTTGCATGATAATCATTCAGCGTCGGCACCGTCTGAATCAGTTCAAAGGAAGGCCCCTTCGACGTATCTTCATAAGAATAGACGCTGATATAATTCTTCAGTTCACAGATCAGATAGGCAAAGCGCCCGTCCGGGCTGAACTTGATGGTCCGCGGCGCGCTCTCGAGCTCACAGCGCAGAATATCGAACAGCCGGATCTTGCCGGTCTTATGATCGAAACGATAAATCTTCACCTGATCCACGCCCAGATCCACAGCACACAGGTACTTCTGATCCGGCGTCAGATTGACGCAGTTCACATGCGGGCGGAAATTGCGCTCTGCAATGCTGCCGAGCCCTTTATGAAAGACCTCATCCGTCATCTTTCCGACACGTCCATCCTCCAGAAGGCGCATAACCGTCACCTTTCCGTCATGCCAGCCGGCGACAAAGAGATACCGGTCTTCCTTATCGGTGGAGAGATAACAACCTCTCATACCGCCGATCGAAGCCTTGTTCATCGGCTCGAGATCTCCGTCCGGCAGAATACGGAAGGAGCGCACACCCTCGTCGGCGATCGAGTAAAGATATTTCCCATTGTGTGATTTCTTTATGTAAGATGGATTATTAATCGGGACGACCTTACGCTCCATGGCGCGCCCATTCTCCACATCCAGATCATAGATGTAAATACCGCGGCTGCTGCCATGCGTATAGGTACCCACATATGCCACATAGCTTTTCTTTTTCAACATGACCCACCTCCCGCGGGACATAAAAATAGTAACACATTTTTACAGCTTTGTTAAGCACTTTTAAGAAAATCGCGAATCACATCCAGCGTAAAATCAATATTCTCGTCCGTATGCGCTGCCGACAGGAAAATTGCTTCAAACTGGGACGGCGCAAGATAAATGCCCGCCTCCAGCATATGCCGGAAATATTCCTTAAAGAGCGCGGTGTCCGCCGTCTTTGCGCTCGTGTAATCCCGTACCGGCTCCGATGTGAAGAACAGACTGCCGAGCGAACCGATGTGATTCACCCGGAAAGGAAGCTTCCGCTCCTCCAGCATCTCTTCCATGCCGCCGAACAGCCGCTCTCCCAGCTCCTCCAGACGCGCGTAGACTTCCGGATGCTCATTGAGATAGCCCAGCTGCGCAAGCCCGGCTGCCATCGCGACCGGATTGCCGCTCAGGGTCCCCGCCTGGTAGACGCTTCCGACCGGGGAGACGACTTCCATGATCTCCCTCCTGCCGCCGTAAGCGCCGACCGGCATGCCGCCGCCGATGATCTTTCCATAAGTAACGAGGTCCGCCGTAATGCCAAAGTACTCCTGCGCGCCGCCGCGCGCGAGACGGAAGCCCGTGATCACCTCGTCAAAGATGAGAAGCGAACCGTTGTCCGTGCAGAGCCTCCGCAGTCTCTCCAGGAAGCCCTTTTCCGGCAGGACGACGCCCATGTTCGCGCCGACCGGCTCAAGGATCACTGCGGCGATCTCTTTTCCATATTTATCAAACAGCTGCTCCACGCCCGCGAGGTCATTGTAAGCCGCGAGCAGCGTATCCTGCGTCGCCCCTTTCGGCACACCGGAGCTGTCCGGCACGCCCGCCGTCATGACGCCGGAACCGGCCTTCACGAGCATCGCGTCCGTGTGACCGTGGTAGCAGCCCTCGAATTTGACAATCTTATCCCTGCCGGTGAAGCCGCGGGCCGCGCGGATCGCGCTCATGACCGCCTCCGTCCCGGAATTCACCATGCGCATCATCTCGACCGAGGGCACCATCTGATGAATCAGCCGCGCCATGTCGACCTCCGCCTCCGTGGCCGCGCCGAAGCTTAAGCCCTTCCGACAGGCCTCTGCCACCTTTTCCAGGACAACCGGATGCGCATGACCGAGAATCATCGGCCCCCAGGAACCGACATAGTCCAGATAGCGCTTTCCATCTACATCGGTGAGATACGCGCCCTCAGCGGAGGCGATGAAGCGCGGCGTCATGCCGACCGAGCCGAAGGCCCGCACCGGGGAATTGACGCCGCCCGGCATCAGCGTTACCGCCTCCTGAAAAAGCTCTTCCGATCTGCCCATCAGCCGATCCTCCCCTCATCCATATAGTATGCAAGCTCCTTTGCGAAATAGGACATGTAGATGTCCACGCCTGCGCGGTAAGCGCAGGCCGCCATCTCACAGAGCACCGCCGTCTCGTCGATGTAGCCGAGCTTCGCGCCGGCCTTCACCATCGCGTACTCGCCGCTGACGCTGTAGGCCGCCATCGGCACGTCGGTCGCGTCCTTAATCTCGCGCACCATGTCAAGGTAGGACATCGCCGGCTTCACCATGATGATATCTGCGCCCTCATCGATGTCGAGCAGCGCCTCCTTCATGCCCTCTCTGCGGTTGTGATAGTCCATCTGATAACTCTTGCGGTCGCCGAAGGCCGGGGCGCTGCCCGCCGCGTCGCGGAAGGGGCCATAGAAGGCTGAGGCGTATTTCACCGCATAGGACATGATCGGCGTCGTGAAGAGGCCGTTGTGATCCAGCGCCTCGCGGATCGCCTGAATATGTCCGTCCATCATGTCGGAGGGCGCGACCATGTCCGCGCCTGCCTGCACCTGACTGACCGCGATCTCGGCCAGCTTGTCGAGCGTCAGGTCATTGTCCACGTACTCTCCTTTCAGAATCCCGCAGTGGCCGTGGCTCGTGTACTCGCACATGCAGACATCGCCGATGTAATAGAGATCCGGCACCTCCTTCTTCGCCTTGGCGAAAGCCCGCTGCACAATGCCGTCGCAGGCGTAGGCCTGAGAGCCGAACTCATCCTTCTTCGCCGGAATGCCGAAGAGCATGACCGAACCCACGCCCGCGTCCGCCATCTCGTTTAAGATCTCCGGCATGCGGTCCACGCTGTAGCGGTACTGCCCCGGCATCGTCGGTATCTCTTCCTTAATATTTTCGCCGTCCATCACAAACATGGGATAGACGAGCGAGCTCTTGTCCATACGCGTCTCGCGCACCATCTTGCGCAGCGCCGCCGTCGTTCTGAGCCTTCTTGGTCTGAAAATCATATCTCTTTCCATTCTTCTGCCACCTCTTTTTGTATTTTCTCCGTCCAGCGCTTTGCCAGGCGATGGTCATTTCCTCCGGCGTTCACACCGACCACCAGATCATCCTTCCATGCAATACCCGGAAACTGAAAATCGCAGAGCCTCCGGTCACTGCACACATTCACCAGAATTCCCTTCTGACGACACTCGCGTCCGATCGCCGCGTTCACCTCCGCATCGTCCGTCGCCGCCAGCACCATCCATGCGTCCTCCGGAATGCCGTCCGCCACATAACAGTCCCTGCAATATGCCAGCTTTCCCTCCGTCTCCGCCTCCCGGATCTCCCCGGAAGCTTCCGGCGCGACCACGGTCAAAGACGGCGCGAAAGCCAGCAGGGTCTCCACTCTGCGCGTGGCGATCCTGCCGGCTCCGTAAACGACAATCTTTTTATCCGTGATATCCAAAAACAAAGGAAATTTTCTATGCATCTACCCGTCTCCGCCGGAAAATCTCTCAGTTCATATTATTTTACAACCGGGCGATTTATAATGTCAATACCTGTCCACAGGGCATTCACATAATTTCACAGTTTCCGGGCAGACTATGCCCGAGGTGATATCCATGAGCAAACTCTCTGAAAACTTTGACGAAAATATTGCTGCTCTGAACGCGCTTCTTGGCATGGAGCGGAATTTTGATATTATGGAAAAGAAGATGAAACTCGGCGGACGCGATGCAAGTCTCTTTTTCATCGATGGCCTGACGAAAGATGAGATTCTGGAAAAGCTGCTGGAATTCTTTTATGGGCTGCAGGAAAGCGACCTGCCCCGGACTCTGGAGGAATTTCAGATCGCAAGTCTGCCCTACGCGGAATCGGAGGTTCTCACGGACATGGAGGACGTCACGAAGAACCTGCTCTCCGGTGTACCCTGCCTTTTCCTCTCCGGCTATTCCGGCTGTCTCACGATCGACTGTCGCACCTATCCGGCCAGAAGCGTCGAGGAGCCGCTGAAAGACCGAACCTTACGCGGCTCGCGGGATGGCTTTGTGGAAACGCTCGTCGCAAACACGGCGCTTATCCGCAGGCGCATCCGCTCGCCGAAGCTCTGTATGGAAATGCGCGAGCTGGGAAAGAGCAGCCGCACCGATCTCGCGCTCTGCTATATGGAGGACCGCGTCGACTGGTCCTGTCTGGAAATGATCAAAAAGCGGATTCAGGAGATCGAAGTGGACGCCCTGACGATGAACCAGGAGAGCCTCGCCGAGCTTCTGCTGCCCGGGCACTGGTTCAACCCGCTGCCGCGCTTCCACCGCTCCGAGCGGCCGGACACGGCAGCGGCCCAGATTCTCGAGGGAGATATCGTGATCCTCGTCGACAACTCTCCCGCCGCGCTGATCCTGCCAACCAGCCTCTTCGCGATCACGGAGGAGGCGAACGACTATTATTTTCCGCCGATCACCGGGACCTACTTAAGGCTCACCCGGATTCTGATCATGCTCCTCTCGATCGTGCTGACGCCTTTGTTTCTGCTGTACTCGCAGCGTCCGGAGTGGATCCCGGAGGCGCTGCGCTTTATCGAAATCCAGGAGACCGTCCATGTCCCGCTGATCCTGCAGTTCCTCATTCTGGAGCTGGCAGTCGACGGACTTCGCCTGGCCGCCGTGCACACGCCCGACATGCTGAGCACGCCGCTCTCCGTCATCGCCGGTCTGGTGATCGGCGAATTCGCGGTGAACTCCGGCTGGTTCAACTCGGAGGTCATGCTCTATATGGCCTTCGTCACGCTCGCCGGTTACTCGCAGGCCAATATGGAGCTGAACTACGCGGTGAAATTCCTGCGCATCGTACTGCTGCTCATGACCTGCTGGTTCGCTCTGCCCGGCTTTCTCATCGGACTTTTATTCATCGGCTTCTGCTTCCTTGGCTGCCGCACCTTTGCGGGACGCCCCTATCTCTATCCGCTGATCCCGCTCGACTGGAAAGTGTTGAAAAGGCAGCTGTTCCGGGTGAAACTATAGCATGAACTTCTCGATGATCTCACGGACCGCATCGTGGTTATTGTCATTTTCCGTGACATAGTCCGCCGCGGCCTTTACTTCCGGGAGCGCATTCGCCACGGCGCAGCCGATGCCGGCGTCATGGATCATCGAGATATCGTTGCCCTCGTCTCCGGCGGCAATGGAATTCTCAATCCGGATTCCGCGATCCTTACAGAAGGCCTGCAGCGCAAGGCCCTTATTTACGCCCCTGGGAACAAACTCAAGGTATTCCCGACAGCTCTTATAGATCTCGAGATCATCCCCGCACCAGCTCTCCACGCTCGCCTTCAGCTGCTCGAGCATACCGGTATCCTCAAGATCGATCGCCAGCATCTTGCAGGCCGGTTCCTTTATTTCGGTCACCAGATCCGATACGAGCTTCGCCTCCATCGTCGTCTTGTTCGTATACTGTTTCAGGTTTGCGTCGTCGCGGTCCGTCAGCACGCACTCGCCTTCGTAAGTCTGAATATAGACATTCAGTTTCCGCGCTTCCTGCGCGATTTTCTTCATATAGTCCAGCGACATCTCTTTTTTATAGAGGACTTCGCCGGTCGTGATATCCACGATCATGGCGCCGTTGAACGCGAGCACGTAGCGAATACCGATATGATTCAGATTGCAGCGTTCCAACAGCTTCACAATGCTGGACGACGCGCGCCCCGTTGCGATAACGACATCATGGCCCGCCTCAATCGCGCGCTCCATTGCGCGATAATTTCCCTCCGATACGACTCTTAAGTCATTCAGGGTCGTTCCGTCCATATCCAGAAATATTGCCTTCTTTTCCATCTTTTCACATCGGCTCCGCCGGGACGAATACTCTCCCGTGCGCCGGTTCCTCCTCTTTTTTGTTCAGTCGTTTTGCGTATTCCATAAAATACTGCTGCGCGCAAAGGGCGCTCTGCCCGCGGCGTTTCACCTTCGCATAACTGCCGTCCGGCTGCTTCACCTGCGCCTTCAGCGTGTCCTTCAGCTGAATGTCCAGCACGTGCATCACCTCGCGCTTCAGCTCCTCCTTCTCCACAGGGAAGAGGATCTCGACTCTGCGGTCCAGATTGCGCGGCATCCAGTCGGCGCTCGCCATATAGACTTCCTCCTCGCCGCCGCTATTCAGGAAATAATAGATGCGCGTATGTTCCAGGAAGGTGCCAACGATCGAGCGCACCGTAATATTCTCGCTGATCCCCGGAATGCCGACCTTCAGACTGCAGATGCCGCGCACGATCAGCTCGATCTTCACGCCCGCCGCGCTCGCCTCATAGAGCGCCGCGATAATCTCCTGATCGCAGAGCGAATTCATCTTCGCCACGATATGCGCCGGTTCCCCGTTTTTCGCATTCATCGTCTCCCGTCGGATCAGGAAAAGGAAACGGTCGCGCAGCCAGAGCGGCGCAAGCGAGAGCTTGTTCCAGCTCTCCGGCTCCGAATAGCCCGAGAGCATGTTGAAGACCGCCGTCGCGTCCTCGCCGATCGGCTCGGCGCAGGTCAGCAGCCCCATATCCGTGTAGAGCTTTGCCGTCGAATCGTTGTAATTGCCTGTACCGAGGTGAACATAGCGACGGATGCCGTCCTCCTCCCGGCGCACGACGAGCGTGATCTTGCTGTGTGTCTTGAGACCTACCAGGCCATAGATCACATGGCAGCCGGCGCGCTCGAGCATCTTCGCCCAGGCGATGTTGTTCTCCTCATCGAAACGGGCTTTTAATTCCACAAGCACGGATACCTGCTTACCGTTCTCCGCGGCCTGCGCGAGCGCTGCGATAATCGGCGAATTGCCGCTGACACGATAGAGCGTCTGCTTGATGGCGAGCACGTCCTTGTCGCGCGCAGCCTGGCGCACAAAGTCAACCACCGGATCAAAGCTCTGATATGGGTGATGCAGCAGAATATCTCCCTCGCGGATCGCCTCGAAGATGTCGCTTCTCCCACTGAGGCCCGGCACCGGCTGCGGCGTGTATTTCGGTTCCTTATAAGCGCCGAAGCCCTTCAGCCCGTAGAGCTTCATCAGGAAAGTAAGATCCAGCGGTCCGTCGATCGGATAAACGCCGTCTGACTTGACCGCAAATTCCTTTTTCAGAATTTTCAGAAGCCTCTTGTCAACATTTTTGTCTACTTCAAGCCGGATGACCTCTCCCCACTGCCTGCGACGAAGCTGCCGTTCAATCTCTTTCAGAAGATCGCCCGCCTCATCCTCGTCGATTGTGAGATCCGCGTTGCGCATAATGCGGTACGGATGAACGCAGAGCACATCATAGCTCAGGAAGAGCTTCTGCATATTCCTTGCAATAATTTCCTCAAGCAGAATCACGGAATGCATCTCCTGCTCACGGTTCGGGATGGAGATGATCCGCGGCAGCACCGACGGCACCTGCACGGTTGCGAACTCGAGTTCGGCGTCCTTCTCATTTTTCTTTTTGAGCAGTGCGCCGAGGTTCAGCGTCTTGTTCACAATCAACGGGAACGGACGCGAGGAGTCTACCGCCATCGGCGTCAGCACCGGATACACATTTTCCATAAAATAATCGTCGACAAAAGCGGCCTGCTCCCTCGTGAGCTTCCGATGATCCTGAATGACCGTAAGACCTGCCTGCTTCAGGCCCGGCAGCAGCGAGCGCTGCCAGGTCGAGTACTGCAGCCGTACCATACTGTGCACACGGCTGTGAATCGCGTCCAGCTGCTCCAGAGCCGTCATCCCGGAGATGTCTTTCCCCTGATAGTCCGCATTGACCATATCGAGCAAAGACGCCACGCGAACCATGAAGAACTCGTCCAGGTTCGACGCCGTGATGCTTAAGAATTTCAGACGTTCGAACAGCGGCGTAGTCTTATCGCGTGCCTCCCCAAGTATCCGCTCATTAAAGCTGAGCCAGCTCAGCTCTCTGTTCTCATAATATGCCGGATCTTTATACACATCCTTCATCACTCTTCTCCCTCTACACTGCCTTTTTAATCTTCAGCACCGGGCGGATGCTGTACACTTTCTCAAAGAATTCTGTCTTTTCCCGGAACAGCGACTGTTCGAGCGTCAGATCCTCCAGACTGTTGACGTGAATATTCATCGTATGCTCATCATGGAAGGTAATTCGTATATCCTTGATCTTCTGCTGATGACTGCGGTCCAGCGCGTTCGCAACACACAGAATCGCCGTCAGCTTCGCAATCTTGACATACTCCGCCTGCACGAGCAGCGAACCTGCCGCCACTTCCTCAAAGGACAGAATGTCACCACTGTTAAAGCGGACAATATTTGCGATCATCTCCCGTTCCCGGTCGGAAATTCCGATAATCTCAGAAGCCATAATGATATTATAAGAGCACTCGGATGACTGCGACATATTGATGTAGGAACCGCAGTCGTGGAGGATCACCGCAATCTGCAGCAGCAGCCGCTCGCGCTTTTTCAGGCCATGGGCCTTCTTCATCTTGTCAAAGATCGTGAGCGCCATCTTCTCCATGGTGTGCGTATGCGCACGATCTGTACTGTAGCGCTTTGCAATTCTCCTGGCTGACTCAATAATATCGTTCTCAAAATTATGATGGGGGATGATGATCTTCTTTTTCTCCGCATAGTCGTAGGCCAGACCATCGCCGAGATCATTGTGCAGGATAATCACGTTCTGCGCGCCGGTCTCCTCAAGAAGACGCTTGTAGATAACCATCGCCGGCGTCAGGAGCGTCCCATTCTCCGCCGGAATCCCCAGCCGCTGCGCGATCGCCTGATGCCCCGTCTCGATAAAATAATCGTAGAGGCGCATAAATTCTTCCCTGGTAAACTGATTTTCCCCGGGCTGCTTTTCATGGATAAACTGATTGATATTGCCAAGGTAATTTCCCATCATCAGGATATTACGGACATCGCGGTCTTTCAGATAGAGCTTGCGATAAGTCTTCAGCTCATTGTCCAGCAGCTCCTCGATGACCGAGGCGTAGCGTACCGTCCGCTCTTCCACCTCGGCAAGCCGCTCCTTCAGACGCAGCGTGCCCATGCGGATGTTCTGCGTCGTCACAAGGTTTCCTTCGTCGAAAAGGGAGATCTGGATGCTGCCGCCGCCGACGTCAACGATGGCCGCGCCCTCCGCAATATAATCCCGGAAGCGCTCCTCATTGGAAGCGATGGATTTGTAGCCGAGAAAGCGCTGCTCCGCGTTGCTTAAAATCTCAAGCCGGATACCGGTCTCCACGTAAATCCGGTCCAGCAGGACCGGCGTATTGTGCGCCTCCCGGATCGCGCTGGTCGCACAGGCGCGATATTCATCGGCTCCGAATTCCCGCAGAATTTTCTTAAAATCGAGCAGCGTGTCGCAGAGCTCGTCCTCCATCCGCACCCCGATATTACCTGTCTCGTAGGTATCGCTGCCGAGCTCCATGCGGTGCCGTACATGGTTGATGACATGCACGCCGCGCTCAGCGGATATCTCGTAGATCTTGAGATTCAGCTCATAGCTGCCCACATCGATCGTACCGAAAATCTTGTAAGCCATCCTCTGCCTCCTACTGCCGTCCTGTGCTGCCGAAACCGCCGCGGTCCGATCCGGTCAGACACTCTGTCTCCTCAAATACGATCCGCGGCTGGTGTTCCATGATCCGGAACTGACAGATGCGGTCGTTCACGTGAATTACCGTGTCGCGCATGGCAAGCGCCGGGAAAAACCACTGGTCATTGTCGCCACAGTAACTCTCATCGATCAGCCCCATGCTGTTTGTCTGCAGGATTCCGAAATTCTTATAAGTGCTGCTGCGCGGAACGACATGCGCCTCGTAGCCTTCCGGGAGCTGCATTGCAACGCCCAGAGGGATCAGGCGGAACTCGCCCTGTTTCATGGAAATCTCCTGCGCGGCCCTTAAGTCAATCCAGTCGGATTTTCCCTCGATATAGGTCAGTTTTTCGATCTCCTCAGAAAAATATTTTATCTTGATATTCTGCATTTTATGCCCCTCCCTCATCCGTCATGCGTAGAGCACGGTCTGCCCCAGCCTCTTCGTCGCACGCACGTCGATCACCCGCTGATTGGAACTTCCCTTCCAAGGAAGATTATTATCCTTGAGTTCCTCGACGAAACGCCCGTCCACCAGAATATCAAGATCAGCGATCAGGGGAAGATCCATGACCTCTTCCCAGAGGTAGCCTGTATAGAGCCAGATCGTCTTGTGCGGGTATTTTTCCCGGATCTCGTGGATCAGTGCCGTCAGTTCCTCCCGGTTCGGTTCGTAGAGAGGGTCGCCGCCGCTGAAGGTGACACCGCTCACGTACTCCTTCTCAAGCTCCGCCAGGAGCTCCTCTTTCGCCGCCTCGTCAAAGGGAAGTCCTCCCTCCGGATCCCAGGTAACCGGATTCTGACAGTTTTTGCAGTGATGTATGCAGCCCGCAAGCCATAATACAACGCGCAGCCCGTCTCCGTTCAACATATCGTCTTTCGTGATATTATGATATCTCATCCCTGATTCCTCGGTATCTCATAGTGTTCCAGAATACATTTGCGCAGGAATACCAGCGCGCGCATCGTCGCCTGCTCACGGATGCTCCTGCGGTCACCCTGAAAATGATGCTCCTCCACCGAGACGTCGCCACGGACACAACAGCCGATATAGACAAGACCGGGCTGCTCTCCGTTTTCTCCGGGTTCCGGACCGGCATAACCGGTAACGCTGAGGCACGCGTCCGATTCACTCTTCTCCGCGCCGCCCTTCGCCATCTCCTCCGCCGTCTGTGCGCTGACCGCAGTGAAGGATTTCAGCGTCTTCTTGCGGACATTTACAAGCTTGCGCTTCGCGCGGTTGCTGTAGGTGACAAAGCCAAACTTGAACACCTGCGAGGAACCCGGCACGTCGGTGATCTTCGCGCTCACCATGCCGCCGGTACAGGATTCCACCGTGGTCATCGTCATCTTCTGCTCCTTCAGAAGCGCGACCACATGTTCCTCGAGCGTCATCTCCGGGTCTGTCGTGTAAATATAGCTGCCAAGCCGCACCTTCAGCTCCCGCACGACGCTCTTCACCCGGTCGCGCGACTCCTTGTTCAGCGCGTCCGGCGCACTCACGAGAATATCGACTCCCTCAAGGGTTGGCGTGAGCTGAAAACTCTCCTGTCTGGTCGCGGTCAGCATGTCTGCAAGCTGCTCGCGCAGTTCACTGAGGCCAAGCCCGCAAACCTTCACAATCTTTTCATAGCGGTTCTCTGCTTCCATCTTAAATCTTTCCCTCCATAATCACATGGCCATTTTTTACAAGGTAATCTATCAGGGATACGACTGTCAGGATCAATGCGATCCAGACAAGAGCCGTCTCGATCATATCAAAAATTCCGCCGGGATGCAGGATCAGCGCAATGATCATCAGCATCTGAAACGTCGTCTTGAATTTTCCCCAGGCGCTCGCCGCAATGACGACGCCGTTGTCCGATGCGACCAGCCGGAAACCGCTGATAATGAACTCGCGGCTGATAATAATGATAACGACCCAGGCCGCGAGACGCTCCATCTCCACGAGACAGATCATTGCGGCGCAGACCAGCAGCTTATCCGCCAGCGGATCCATAAATTTCCCGAAATTCGTGATCAGATTACATCTTCTGGCAATCTGCCCGTCCAGAAAATCTGTCAGGCAGGCTGCAATGAAAATCACAGCGGCAATCAGATCGCAGTAGTCCGGGAAATCACCGAGCAGCAGAATCACAAAAGGAATGATCAGAAACACCCGGAATATCGTCAGTTTATTCGGCAAGTTCATCTTCTATCTCTCCTATCAGGTCATATTCATCGGCGCCTGTCACGCGAACGCGTACGAAATCGCCGGTCATCAGCTCCTGCGCCGTCTGGACGAACAGAAATCCGTCCACATCGGGCGCGTCCCGGTAGGTTCTGGCCGCATAAGCATCCTCATCGGCCACCTTTCCCTCGATCATGCACCAGAGGCTTTTCCCTACCATGTCCTCCGCTTTTTCAAAAGCAATCTCCTGCTGCAGTTCCATGATCTCATCGCGCCGCGTGTTTTTCAGCTCTTCCGGCACCTGATCCGACATAGCAGCCGCGGGCGTATCCTCCTCCGCGGAGTAGGCAAAGACGCCCAGACGGTCAAACTCCATCTCGTCAACAAAATTCATGAGCTCCTCATGGTCTTCCTCCGTCTCGCCCGGAAAGCCGCTGATCAGCGTCGTGCGAAGACAGATGTCCGGGATCTCCTCTCTGAGCTTTGCCACAATCCTGCGAATATCCGCCTGATCCGTCCGGCGGCCCATCCGCTTCAGAATCCGGTCCGAGGCATGCTGAATCGGCAGGTCGAGATAATGGCAGATCTTCGGCTCCTCCTTTATCGTCTGAACCAGCTCTTCATAGATCTCCTCCGGATAGCAGTACTGTACCCGGATCCAGCGAATTCCTTTAATCTGACAGAGCTCCCGCAGCAGGCGGTGCAGGCTCTTCTCCCCATAAAGATCGACGCCGTAGAGCGTCGTCTCCTGCGCCACGAGGATGAGCTCCCGCACGCCACGCTCCGCGAGGTCCCGTGCCTCCGCAAGAAGCCGTTCCATCGGAACGCTCCGATAGGAACCGCGCAGCTTCGGAATAATGCAGTAGGTACAGTGCTTGTCACAGCCCTCCGCGATCTTAAGATACGCGTAATGGCCGCCGGTCGTCAGCACGCGCCCTCCTCCCGGCAATACCAGCCGGTCGATATCGTCGCAGATCAGCTGCGTCTTCCCGCCGAGCGCCTGTTCGACGGCCTCCGCGATACCATCATAAGACGCCGTGCCGAGCACCGCGTCCACCTCCGGGATTTCATCCAGAATCTCCTGCCGGTAGCGCTGCGCAAGGCAGCCGGTCACGATCAGCGCCCTGCAGGATCCTGCTTTCTTATATTCCGCCATCTCGAGGATCGTATCGATGCTCTCCTCCTTCGCGTCGAGGATGAAGCAGCAGGTATTGATAATGATGACGTCCGCCTCCGCCTCGTCGTCCGTAAAGCGATAACCCTTCTGCAGCAAAAGACCAAGCATGTGCTCCGAGTCTACGCGGTTCTTGTCGCAGCCGAGGGATACAAACATGATGTTCATCGATTCCAGTTCTCCTGATCTGTTCGTCGGGTAAAACCCATTTCATCTATGATACCACGTCGGAGGGACAAAACGCAACGTCCAGTTCCGGCCGAGAGTAAAATGTGTGTAAAATTTTTCTGAAAAAAATCGAGGCCGCTTCACTTTGCGGTCCCGACTTTTTCTTTTCCTTTATTCTATTCCATGGAAAGAAGGATCCGGTCATTGTCCAGATTCTTCCCTGCGCCCGTGCGGAATTTCTCGAGCAGGTCAGAGACCGTCATACGGGAGCGTTCCTCCCCTTCTACATCAAAGACAATTTTTCCGTCGTCCATCATGATCGTGCGGTTGCCGAGCGTCAGCGCCTGCTGCATGTTGTGCGTAACCATCAGACAGGTCGTGTGATTCTGTGCGATAATCTTCTTCGTCAGATCCAGCACGATGTCCGCGGTGGCCGGATCAAGCGCTGCTGTGTGCTCGTCGAGCAGCAGTATCTTCGGCGGTACCATCGTCGCCATCAGAAGCGTCAGCGCCTGCCGCTGCCCGCCGGAGAGCAGTCCGACCGGCTGTTTCATCCGATCCTCAAGCCCCATTTCCAGAAGCGCGAGCTGTTCCCGGAAGAAGGCTTTGTTCTTCGCCGAAATGCGGCTGAAGGGCGCCTTACCGTCCGAGGCGCGCAGGTAGGCGAGCGCCAGATTTTCCTCGATCGTCATATGCGGAGCGGTTCCCTTTAAGGGGTCCTGGAACAGCCGCCCGATCACGCGGCTCCTCTTATAGTCCGGCGTAAAGGTGATGTCCTTCCCGTCCAGGATCACCGAGCCCTCGTCCACGTAAAAACTCCCCGCAATCGCGTTCAGCATCGTGGATTTACCGGCTCCGTTTGAACCGATGATCGTCGCGAAATCGCCCGGCTTCAGATGCAGGCTTAAGTCCTGCACCGCGCATTTTTCATTGACCGTACCCGGGTTGAAGGTCTTTTTGATCTTTTCCAGTCTCAGCATGTCAGACGCCTCCCTTCCGGGACGCCTTCATCCTGCGCCCTTGGAACGCGCTCCACTCTTTCAGCGTGGGGGCCGCAATCGCGAGCGCAACGACGATGGCTGTCACCAGCTTCAGGCACTCGATCGGCACGATACCGGTCTTCAGGATAACCGCGTAGATGAAGCGGTAAATCAGGCTGCCGACGATGGAAGCAATCACGCCTTTGAGCACGGATCGTTTGCCCATCACGGTCTCGCCGATGATCAGACAGGCCAGACCGATGACCACGATACTCGAGCCGCCGTTGATGTCCGCAGACTTCTGATACTGTCCGACAACGGCTCCCGAGAGCGCGGTCAGCGAATTTGAAATACACAGCCCGACCGTGATCGTCATGATCGGGTTGACTGAGGAGGCGCGCACCATGTCCGCATTGTCGCCGGTCGCCCGGATGCTGAGACCCAGACGCGTCCCGAGGAACCAGTAGAGGAAGGCCCCCGCCAGAATTGTGATACAGGCAGCCAGCAGGAGCTTATACCAGCCGCCGCCGATCCCGGTCGCCTTGAGCAGGGTGAACATTGTCTCCTGCTTGAGCAGACTGACATTCGAGCTCCATCCCATCACCATCAGATTGACCGTATAGAGACCGGTGTTGGTGACGATACCGGCCAGAATCGAGGGCACGCCAAGCCTTGTCTGCAGGAATGCTGTCACAAAACCGGCGCAGGCGCCGGCCAGCATCGCCGCGAGCACCGCCAGAAACGGATGTCCCGTGGCAGCCACCGTCACCGACACCGCCGCTCCGAGCACGAAGCAGCTGTCCGTGGTCAGATCCGCGATATCGAGCGTGCGGTAGCTCAGATAAAGCGCCATGGCCACCAGCGCATACATAAAGCCCAGCTCCAGGGCTGTCTGAATCACATAAACCATACATTAATCCTCTGTTGTGATAACCTCTACCAGCTCACCCATGTCCGCGAACATCGAATAATCCGCGCCGATGGCCTCCGCCGTCTCCGTGTTGACCGTGATGATACCGCCGTCCATCAGGTAATAGTCCTCCATGTCGGCCATGCCGTTTATGATCGCCTCATAGGCCAGATCCGCGGTCTCATAGCCGAGCTCTGTATAGTTGACGCCGCAGGTCGCGAAAGCGCCGTTACGGACGAAAGAGTCGGCTCCTGTATAATGAAGAATTCCCGCGTCGATCAGGTTCTCATAGATCGCGAGCTCCGCAGCCATGACCACGTTGTCGGTCGGTGTAAAGATCGTGTCGACACCCTCCGCGATCAGCGCGCTCGCCGCCGTGATGACCTCGTCGTTCGTATTGGCGGTCTTCTCCACATACTCGATGCCCGCCGCGTCAAGATACGCCTTTGCCTCCGCAATCGGAGTCGTGGAATTGTCCTCAGACAGGGAGTACAGAAGGCCAACCTTCTGGATATCCGCATTCTGCGCGAACATCATATCCATGATGAATTCAGTATTCAGAGCGTCTGAAGTGCCGGTCAGATAGTCAATGTCCGTGAGTTCCGCACCCTCCGGATCGGAGATCGCCGCAAAGATCACCGGCGTCTGGCTCTCCTCCGCACAGGTCACCATAACCTGCGCCGCCAGCGTTGCAATCGGGATGATCGCGTCCACGCCCTCGGAAACGACCTGCGTTCCGATCTGGGTCAGTACGGACTGCTCGCCCTGTCCGGAGTAGGTCTCATAATTGATCGTCACGCCGTTCTCCTCCGCGATCACGTCCAGCTCCGCCTCGATCGCCTCCGCGATCTCATCGAGGGAAGCGTGATCCATCTGCTTGACGATCGCGATGTTGTAGACCGCGCCTTCGGTGTCGGCCTCTTCGGCAGTCTCTTCCTCAGCGGCCTCTTCTGTCTCCTCTTCCGCTGTCTCCTCTGTGGTCTCCTCCGTCGTTTCGGCCTCGGTGGATGAAGAGCTACCGCCGCATCCGGTCAGAAGCGCGCCCGCCATGGCGGCTGCCAGTAAGATACTCAATGCTTTCTTTTTCATGTCTTTTTCCTCCATATTTAATGCTTTTTATGATCTGTTTTCGTTCAGAGCCTGACTCTGAACGAAAACAAAAACCGCCCCAGGTTTTATCCTGAGACGGTTATAATCATCATTATAATCGCGGTACCACTCAACTTGACTCTTGTGTCCACTTTTGCACGCACAACCATGCGCTCCTTATTGATAACGGGTCAGGTTCCCGGCAGCGCCTACTCTTTGCATTTCAGGCTGCCCTCGAAAGGCCATTCAGCAATCCACTCCATACCGCAATTCCACCATCTGCGGCTCTCTGTGATCTCGTGCGAGAGCTTACTCTTCTTTCTCAACGGTTTCTCTTGATTCCTGTTTATCTTATGCCATCCGGCCGGATTTGTCAACCGATTTCTTTGCATTCCCTATATTTTTATGCTATACTGGCGGAAGTATGGAGGTGGCATATGGAACATTTATACATTCCCGAAAATTATCACTCCGAGCTGTCGCTCTACGACACGCAGGTCGCGATCAAGACCGTCAAGGATTTCTTCCAGCAGACGCTCTCAGAGCAGCTCTATCTCTTACGCGTCTCCGCGCCGCTGTTCGTCGCGCCGGAGTCCGGCCTCAATGACAATCTGAACGGCGTCGAGCGCCCTGTCAGTTTCGGTATCCGCGAGCAGAACGAGCGCGAGGTGGAGATCGTACATTCCCTTGCAAAATGGAAGCGCAACGCGCTGCTGCAGTACGGCTTCCACGTAGGCGAAGGGCTCTACACCGATATGAACGCGATCCGCCGCGACGAGGACACGGACAATATTCATTCCATCTATGTCGATCAGTGGGACTGGGAAAAGATTATTCTCAAACAGGACCGGAACACGGACTATCTGAAGGAAACGGTTCGAAAGATTTATAAGGCACTGAAAAAGACAGAGAAATACATGGCAATCCGCTACGACTACATCGAGGAGATTCTGCCGAAAGAAATATCCTTCGTCACCACGCAGGAGCTGCTCGATCGCTGGCCGGATCTTAGCCGCCAGGAACGCGAGGATCGCATCGCGAAGGAACGGGGCGCGGTCTTCCTGATGAATATCGGCGATAAGCTTTCGAACGGCGAACCGCATGACGGGCGCGCGCCGGACTACGACGACTGGCATCTGAACGGCGATATCATCGTCTGGTACCCCGTGCTCGGCCATTCGCTGGAGCTCTCTTCCATGGGAATCCGCGTGGATGAGGATTCTCTGAAGGAACAGCTTCAGAAGGCGGGCTGTGAGGAGCGCGCCGCTCTCCCCTTCCAGAAAGCCATTCTGGAAAAGAAGCTTCCCTACACGATCGGCGGCGGCATCGGGCAGTCCCGCATCTGCATGTTTTTCCTGCGCAAGGCCCATATCGGTGAAGTGCAGGTGTCGGTCTGGCCGGAAAATATCCGCGAGGCTGCGCTGGAACGCGGCGTCACGCTGCTGTAGAAGGATGGCATCATGAAAGAACGACTGACGAAAAAAGATGTGGAAAAGATCCAGGCGGAGATCGACCACCGCAAGCTGGAAGTCCGCCCGCAGATCCTTGACGCCGTACGCGAAGCAAGGGCGCAGGGCGACTTAAGTGAAAATTTTGAATACTACGCGGCAAGGCGCGAGAACGGTTCCAACAACAGCCGCATCCGCTATCTGGAAAATATGCTGAAAAATGCTGTCATTGTGGAGGATGCAAGCTCCGCCGATGAAGTCGGCCTCAACAAGAGCGTCACCGTCTATATTGAGGAGGACGACGAGTGCGAGACCTACAAGATCGTCACCAGCATTCGTGCAAACTCGCGTGAAAACCGCATCAGCATCGAATCCCCGCTCGGCAAGGCGCTGCTGCACCACCGGCAGGGCGACCGCGTCACGATCCCGGTGAATGACAGCTACAGCTACGACGTCGTCATCCGGGAGATCAGCGATTCGGATGACGAAGAAAACGACCGCATCCGCGGGTTTTAAACAGACAGGAGGTATCAGCAAATGGAAAGTAAAATTACCAGAGCCGAGGCGCTCGCACTGTTACAGAAATACAATAAGGAACCCTTCCATATCCTGCACGGTCTGACCGTGGAGGGCGCGATGCGCTATTTTGCGAAGGATCTCGGCTATGAGGAAGATATCGACTACTGGGGCATCGTCGGGCTGCTGCACGACATCGATTTTGAGCTCTACCCCGAGCAGCACTGCCAGAAGGCGCCGGAGCTGCTGCGCGAGGGCGGTGTCGGTGAAGACATGATCTACTCGATCTGCAGCCACGGCTACGGCATCTGCTGTGATCTTGAACCGAAGCAGCAGATGGAAAAAGTGCTCTTTGCCTGCGATGAACTGACCGGCCTCATTGGCGCGGCCGCGAAGATGCGTCCGTCAAAGAGTGTGATGGACATGGAGCTCAAGAGTCTGAAAAAGAAGTATAAGGATAAGCGCTTCGCCGCCGGATGCTCCCGCGACATCATCGCACAGGGAGCTGAAATGCTCGGCTGGACGCTCGACGAGCTGCTCGAACGGACGATTCTCGCGATGCGCTCCTGCGAGGCGAGCGTGAACGCAGAGATGGAAACGCTGGAGGCCTGAAGGCTACAGCGTCCGTAAAAGCTTCTGAAAGTATTCCGGCAACGGCGCTTCCACCTCCAGGTAGCGCCCTGTCGTCGGATGGATAAGGCCGAGCACGCGTGCATGCAGTGTCTGCCCTGTCAGATGCAGAGGATTACGGGAAGAGCCATACACGGTGTCCCCGAGCAGCGGATACCCGATTGAGGCCATATGCACGCGGATCTGATGCGTGCGCCCCGTCTCCAGACGGCACTCGATGCAGCTGTGATTTGCGAAGCGCTCGAGCACCTGGTAGTGCGTGACCGCCGCTTTGCCATTCTTATAATTGACCGCCATCTTCTTGCGCTCGGTCGGATGTCTTCCGATCGGCGCATCGATGACGCCGCTGTCCTCGTGTATCACGCCGTTCACGATCGCGGTATAGCTCCTGGTGATCGAGTGTTCCCCCAGCTGCGCCGCGACTTTTTTATGTGCAGCATCATTTTTACAGACTACAAGCACGCCGGTCGTGTCCCGGTCGATACGATGAACAATGCCGGGGCGCATGATCCCATTAATCCCCGAAAGTTCACTCCCGCAGTGATACAGCACCGCATTGACGAGTGTGCCGCTCATATGCCCGGCAGCCGGGTGTACGACCATGCCCTTCGGCTTGTTGACAAAGAGCAGGTCGGCGTCTTCATAGAGAATGTCCAGCGGAATATTTTCCGGCAGGATCTCCGGTTCTACGGCTTCCGGCAGTTCGAGCACAATCTCATCCCCGCCCTCCACACGGGCACTCGCCTTCACGCTTTTTCCATTCAGCAGTACATTTCCATCCCGAATCTGCGTCTGCAGATAAGAGCGCGACTGCTCCGGCAGCAGCGTGCTCAAGACCCGGTCGAGGCGCCCGCCGCTTTGCTGCTCTTCCACAGTAAGGCAGATCCGGCTCATAACTGCTTCTCCTTCTTCGGCCTTTTCACAAGGATATCATTCAGTTCCTCGTCTTTATAATAAAACAGTACAAGGAGGATCAGCACCGCCGTGCCGACTGTCACATAGATATCCGCCACGTTGAAAATCGGAAAATCGATCAGTCTGAAGTAGAAAAAATCAACGACATAACCATTTACCATGCGGTCGATCATATTGCCCCACGCGCCTGCCAGGATGAAGACCGCAATCAGACGCAGCGGCCAGTACCGCCGCTCCGGCGACAGATAGCGGAATAAAAGAAGCACCGCGATGAAAACCACAATCCCGATCACGAGGAAGAAGGCTCTCTGTCCCTGCATCAGGCCAAAAGCAGCCCCCCTGTTTTCGAGGTAGCGAAGTTCAAAAACGCCATCCCACAGCACCAGAGGCCCGCCTTCCATCAGAAAGCGCACCGCCAGATACTTCGTCAGCTGATCGATCCCGATCAGCAGCAGTGTAAGTACCGTAATAAAAACCGGATTTCGCAGCAGCCTGTTCATACGCCGCCTCCCTCACAGACATGCGCAATCGCGCGCAGAAGCTCTGCATCCTCCACATCCTGTGTAAGATACGCCTCTCCGATCCGATGCAGCAGTACAAAGCGAATACGGCCGGCGCGCATCTTTTTATCGGACTTCGTCGCCTCAAGCACTTCCTCCGGGGAAAGCCCCTCTACACGGAGAGGAAGTGTAAAGGCCGAGAGCGTCTCCTCAATATCGCGAAGCTGCGCAGCGCTCAAGTTTCCGCGCTCCTCGGACATCCAGGCCGCGGCCTCACAGCCGATCGCCACACACTCGCCGTGCGTAAGCGTGAAATCTTTCAGTTTCTCCACCGCGTGTCCGATCGTGTGTCCGAAATTCAGCCAGCCGCGGATCCCCTGCTCCGTCGGGTCCTCCTCCACGACCCGGCGCTTGATCCGACAGCTGCCTTCCACCATCGTCAGCAGCGCGCCGTAGTCCCGCGCCTGAATCGAAGCCGCGTTCTCTTTCAGCCACATATAATAATCGCTGTCCTGAATCAGACCGTGCTTGACGATCTCCGCCATGCCGGAAGCGAACTGCCGCGGCGGCAGACTCTGCAGCGTATTCAGATTCATGTAGACAAGGCGCGGCATGTGAAAGGCGCCGACCATATTTTTGTAGGCATCAAAATCCACACCGGTCTTGCCGCCGATGCTCGAATCCACCTGCGAAAGCAGTGTCGTCGGAATCTGAATAAAGTCGATGCCGCGAAGATAGGTCGCTGCTGCAAAGCCGGTCAGATCGCCGGTCACACCGCCGCCGAGCGCGGCAAGCATATCCCTCCGGTCGAATTTCTCCAGAATCAGATGCTCATAGAGATCGCGCACGGTGTCGAGCGTCTTGTGTTCCTCCCCCGCCGGAAAGACGAAAACGGAAACCTTCGCAAAATGCGGCGCAAGCGCAGCCTTCAGCTCATCCGCATAAAGGGATGCAACCGTACTGTCCGCAACGATGCAGACTCTGCGTCCTTCCGTTCCGAGCGGCGCAAGCGCTTCGCTCAGATTTTCAAAATCCGGTTCGAGATAAATGGAGTAAGAATAGCTTCCATTCCTTGACACGTCCAGCTTTTTTCTGTCTTCACTCATAGCATTTTCCTCACATTACAAAACAGAATCCTGCAAGCGCAGGATTCTGCAACATCTGTTTTTTTAAATCGAGGGAACGTCGAAAGCGCCGGCTACAATCTCCTGGAAGTCGCCCGCCAGATCTACATTGCGCGGCGTCACGATGAAGATGTAGTTGGAAACCTTGCGAAGATTTCCTCCCATCGAGTAACAGGAACCGGAGGTGAAGTCGATGATACGCTGCGCGATCTCCACGTCAAGGCCCTCGAAATTCAGCACCACCGTACAGTTGTTGAGCAGGGTATCCGTGATCTCACGCGCTTCATCGAACAGCGTCGGCTTGAATACACAGACCTCCATGCCGTTGCCTGATTTTTTGGAACGCATAGGCGTAATCCGCGGCGCGCTCGCCTTTGACTTTGCGGGCTTCGTATCCTTTGCAGAACCATCGTCCTCGTCATAATCGAAGTCCTTGTCCTTCTTTTTGAAGATCCGGCTCTTCTTCACCGGCTCTTCTTCCTCATAATCATCGTCAAAGTCATCATAGTCATCGTAATCATCGCCGCCCAGATGCATACTGTCCATGATCCTGTCCAAAAAACTCATATCCGTTTCTCCTTTTATACCGCGTAGTTTCTTGCTCCGAAAATGCCCGTACCCACGCGCACCATCGTCGCGCCCTCTTCGATGGCGGTCTCATAATCGCCCGTCATGCCCATCGAGAGCACATCCATGCTTACATTATCAATGTTTTTCATTTTGATGTCAACTGCCAATTTCTTTAAAGCATGAAAAACCGGTCTGTTTTCCTCGGATTTCTCTACCTGAGGAGCAATTGTCATGAGTCCCTGCACATGAATATGCGGCAGAGCGGCAGCTTCGCGCACAAGCTCTTCCGTCTCCGCCACGGAAACGCCGAACTTGCTCTCCTCTTCCGCCACGTTGACTTCAATCAGGATGTTCACTTCCACGCCCTTCTTTTCCGCCTCGCGGCTGATCTCCTGTGCAAGGCGCAGGGAGTCTACCGAATGGATCAGCGCAGCCTTTCCGACGATATATTTCACCTTATTCCTCTGGAGATGGCCGATCAGATGCCAGTCAATGTCTGCAGGAAGCTGATCGTACTTTTCACAGAGCTCCTGTACCTTATTTTCCCCGAAAACGCAGGCTCCGGCCTCATAGGCCTCCTTCAGCATCTCCACCGGCTTGGTCTTGCTGACCGCAATGAGCGTCACCTCGTCGCGGCTGCGCCCCGCGCGCGCGCAGGCTTCGCCGATGCGCCTTTCGACCTCTCTTAAGTTTTCCTGAACCATATAAAAATGCCTCCTTCCGGTTCTGACATCAATAGATAACCGTGTCCTCGTCCACCGCTTCTCCATTCAGAACGATGCGGTCATAGACAGTCAGGCCGTAGCTCGTTCCCTGTTCTACAAGCGTATACTCTTCGTTCTGATCAAGGATCGTGATCTGACGGAACTGTGTATAGCCCTTATTGATATTGTAAACACCCTGCAGCGTACTCTTCTGCCCGATCTGGAAGCGCTCCTGACTGTCTGTCTTCAGGAGATAATCACCGGTAGAAAGCAGTTCATCGCCGCTCGTGTAGTCTGTCTCCAGCGGATCCACATAATAGTAGTCATCGTCCTCATAATAGAGTGTCACGCTCACAAACTCTGCACTCGACTGACCATTCTCGTCGTAGACTTCCTTCAGGAAACCGCTGCTGTCCTCCTGCTCCACAAGATAATCCTTCGGAATCAGATAAAAGTCCTTCTCAACAATCGCGGTGTTCGGAATCTTCAGGCCCTCGTCGTCATCGACCAGGAATTCCACTTCGACATAACGCTGATCGGCAAAGCGCACCATGGAATTGTTGAAATCCAGACGTGCGCAGGGGGTTGTTCCTACGTAAACTATGGAAAACGAAGCCCAGGCCGTCGTATCGTCGCGCGTAAAGCACACTTCCATATATTCCGTGCCCTCGGTCACATACCCGGATGCTTCCTCTGTCGTGAGCGGCACCAGCAGAGTCCATTTTTCTGACTGGACAAGCTTATATGCCGTTTCCCCGCTCTGAATAATCTCTTTTTTGAGACTGCCGCTGTCGTAGTCCGTGGGATCGAGCATCTCCTCCGTCACGGTATCCACCGTCACGTCTTCGTAGCCGTCCTCATAGTACTCCACGATGCCGACCTCAGCGGAATAGACCCTCGTAAACATCGAGTCCTCTCCCGCCTCTTCCAGGCTGTCAAGCATGCTCTGATTCAGAAGTTCCATCACCGAGCTCTCCATATCCGCCTGAAAGTCATAGACTTCCGAAAAGCTACTGTCATCATAGTCGCTCATAAAGCTGCTGATCTCACTGCGGAGCGCCGAGTAATTATCATCGGTCAGATCAATATTTTCCGCATTCTCTTGGATCAGCTCGTTGATCTCCCCCTTCTCATCCACCGTATAGATCAGGGAGGAGGCTGTCACGCGGTCGCCTGCGCTGGCATAATAACTGACATAGCCGGTCGTCCCGGCCTGAAAGACCTTCTCATCGCGAATCGCGAAACCTGTGTAAGTATGATTGACTGCCAGGGAACCGGTCGTCACCTCGTATCCGGCAATATGCGTGGAATGCAGACCCATATAAACGATGGCGCACAGGTAAATGGCAACAGCGCCAAAAAAGACCAGATCGATATTGATTGGTCTGCGGCTGTTCACACGGATAACCTTTTTCTTTCTGCGCCGTCCGGGCATTCCCTCAAGACTCCTTCTTTACCTGACAAACGGATGTCCGGAATCGGACATCCGCTCTCCTGCTTTCGTTCAGTTCATTGTCCGGAGCCCGGTATCCCGTCTCCCTTTCTTCCGCCTAAATCACCATCTCTCTGGCAAAGTCCGGCAGATCCTCCTTATTTACAGAAATGCTCAAAACCATATTAACACGGAACTGACTGCTGATATTGTCGAGCTGCTTCAGCACATACGTAAGGTCCTTTCCGTCAACCTTCGCGATATTGAGGAATCCATCGAGATACATCTCCTGCAGGTCATAATCCTGTGAGCAGATGCCGCTGATAAAACCGATAAACTGATCCGTGTTCTGAAGCGGATACTCTGATACGTTGATAAGCCGGACACGATTGTCCAGTTCATGAATATTTTTGCCGGATTTGTCGAGATAAACGACGTTTCCATCCGTAGTTTCAAGGATCTTATGTACGTGATCCAACAGCTTTTTTGTCTTTCCTTCACCCTTGACGCCAGTAATTATTTGTACCATAGCAGTACCCTCCTTCGGTTTCTGTCGTGATATATTCAGTATACCATTCTGCCGGGCGGAATACAAGGCTAAACTAGCCCACCGCCTCCAAAAAACTCTGCATCTCCTGATACAGGATCGCACGCTCAGAGCAGCCGAGAATGATCGCAACGTATTGCTGTCCTTCCGCATCCTCAAATAGCTGCACCAGGCAGGAACGGGCCACGGATGTCGTTCCCGTCTTGCCTCCAATCGCCGTAAAACCCTCGGGGAGCGATACTCCGCCGGAGGTAAACTGATCGGAATTCGACCAGGAAGCTTCTACCGCCGTTCCATCCGCCGCCGTGTAGGTCGTCTCAAAACTCTCCGTCTCTATGATATCCAGGAAGGTATCATATTGTATGGCCTCCTGAAAGATCAGGTAGAGGTCGTAGACAGTCGTGTAGTGGTCCTCATCGTGCAGCCCGTTCGGATTCACGAAATGGCTGTTCGTCGCGCCGATCTCCTGCGCTCTTGCATTCATCATGTCCGCGAAAGCTTCCGTACTCCCCGCAATCATCTCCGCAATCACATTTGCCGCATCGTTCGCAGAAGGGAGTAACAGCGCGTACAGAAGCTGCCGGAGCGTCAGGACATCTCCTTCTTTCAGCCCCGCCGTAGATACGCCGCTCTCCGTGAAAGTAACCGCAGTCTCGCTGACCGTCGTGGAGGCGTCAAGATCGCCGTTCTCGATCGCCAGCAGCGCCGTCATGATCTTTGTCGTGCTGGCCGGATAGAGCTGCTCGTGAATATTGTTCGCGTACAGCACCTCCGCCGTATCCAGCCGGAAAAAGCAGGCGCCATAAGACTCGGAGGTGTCAACCGACAGTTCGTCCACATCCTCCGCCGTCACGCACAGATCTTCCGCATAATAGGAGACCCCGGAATCCGTACTGCCGGACAGTACGCCGAGTGCAGGATCATCCGCCGCGAACGCATCTTCCAGGCCGGAAACACCCGCACAGCCGCCAAGAAGCGCCGCACACAAAACCAGGGCCGTCAGCAGGGCCATCGTTCTTCTACTTGTAAGCTTCACGCCACTCCAGATCCCCTCTGTCTAATGATTTGATCAGAAGCTCCGCCGTCGCCAGATTGGTAGCGATCGGAATATTGTGCACATCGCAGAGGCTGACGATGTTGTATACATCCGGCTCATGCTTTTTCGGCTGAACGGGATCGCGCAGGAAAATGACCAGATCAATCTGATTGTGTTCGATCTGCGCCCCGAGCTGCTGCTCTCCTCCGAGATGGCCGGCCAGGAACTTGTGTACTGACAGATTCGCCACTTCCTCGACCAGTCTGCCCGTCGTGCCGGTAGCGTAGAGCTCGTTCTTGCACAATATTCCCCGGTAAGCGATACAGAAATTCTGCATCAGCACTTTTTTTGCGTCGTGTGCAATCAATCCAATGTTCATGCCTTATACCCCTTGTCAATATTTTTTGGGCTGAAGCCCTATGTTCAGTATCACACCAATGCCCATATACAGCATGATCAGCGCTGACATCCCGTAGCTGACAAACGGAAGCGGCATGCCGGTGTTCGGCATCAGTCCGGTTGCCACGCAGATATTTGCAAAGCTCTGGAATGCAATCAATCCTGCAAATCCGCAGCAGATGATCATGCCAGCCGCGTCCCGCGACCTTCTCCCAATCCGAAGACACTCCAGCACAATCAGCGTCAGCAGGATAATGACAGCGGCACAGCCGATAAATCCAAGCTCTTCCCCCAGCACCGCAAAGATGAAATCAGTCTGCGGCTCAACGATAAAGTTGCCGTTCTTGACGGAAGAAATATCGTTGTTGTAGAGCCCTTTTCCATAGAGCTGTCCCGAACCGATCGCAATAATCGAATTCTGCTGCTGGTAGGCGTCGTCCGCATACTCCGTCGGATTCAGCCAGGACAGAATACGGTTGAGCTGATAATCGCTCAGGATTTCCTGTCCTTCCTGCATGATCATATGAATGAAGACCAGAACGGACGGAACCGTGACCGCAATAATACCGGCAATAATCTTATAACTCAGCCCGGCCGCAAAGATCAGCACACAGAAGATGAATGCAATCGTGATCGTCGCCGACAGATGCGGCTGTGCGACGATCAGAGCCAGCGGAAGTGCCAGAAGTACCAGCGAAGCAAGTATCATCGGTATCGTATTCAGCCGCTCCTGATACTTCGCAAAAAACCAGGCGAAAAAGAGAATCAGAAAGAGCTTCGTCAGCTCTGATGGCTGGAAACGAAAGGAACCGATCTGCAGCCAGCGGGTCGCACCGTTCACTTCCACACCCAGTCCCAGCTTTACCGCGAGCAGCAGAACCAGGTTGATCACGTAAAGCACCCAGGAAAACTTCAGAAGCACATGGTAGTCGAACAGTGCAAAGAAAATCATCGCAACCGTCCCGAGTGCCATGCCGATGAGCTGCTGACTCCAGTACTCTTCCGCCGCGCTGCCAATCACCAGCACTCCAAGTACTGATATGATATAAACCAGCAGCACGAGCCGGAACCTGAAATCCTTCAGGCTATATTGCTTAAACATGACTCACCTGATTTTCCACTGTATCAGCTCCTCTTCTTCATATCCCGAACCGGAATGTTGGCACAGAGCACAGGCACCGTGCCATGGCCGTCCTCCGACTCTGTCTGCGTGATCTGGATATCCAGATTCTCATTGTCAATCTCCATGTATTTGGAGATGACATTTATGATATCATTCTTGATTGCTTCCATCATGTCCGGAGAGCAGTTTGCACGGTCAGAGATCAGCAGAAGTTTTAACCGATCCTTTGCTACCTCCCCCGAACGTTTTCTGTGAAAGAAATCCATAAAACCCATCTTCTAATCCCCTCCCTAACCGAACAGTTTCTTTAATTTTCCGAAGAAGCCGGTCTTTGTCTTTAAATCGAGGAAAGGAACTTCTTCTCCCATGACCCTGTGGCAGATATTCATATAAGCCTGCCCTGCCAGCGAGGAATCGCCGACACAGGGATCGCCCTGATTTGTGGAAATCACAATGCTCTCGTCATCCGGCACCGCTCCGATCAGGTCGATCGCCAGGATCTCCACCACGTCATCCATCGACATCATATTTCCGCTCTCTACCATGTCCATACGGATACGGTTCACGATCAGATTGGATCTGCGGATCTCATTGGCCTCCAGAAGGCCGATGATGCGGTCTGCGTCACGGATCGCGGATACTTCCGGCGTCGTCACAATCAGCGCGCGATCCGCCGCCGCGATTGCGTTCTTGAACCCCTGCTCGATGCCTGCCGGGCAGTCCAGAAGTATGTAGTCGAACTCCTCGCGGAGCTCATCGATCAGTTTGATCATCTGCTCCGGGCTGACCGCGGTCTTGTCCCGCGTCTGCGCCGACGGCAGCAGATAAAGATTCTGATAACGCTTGTCCTTGATCAGAGCCTGTTTGATCCGGCAGTTTCCTTCCACCACATCAACAAGATTGTACACAATACGATTTTCCAGCCCCATAACCACATCCAGGTTGCGAAGGCCGATATCGGTATCGATCATGACAACTTTCTGGCCAAGCTTTGCAAGGCCTGTCCCCACATTGGCTGTGGTGGTCGTCTTTCCGACGCCGCCCTTCCCCGATGTAATAACAATCACTTCACTCATTTTGCTTCCTCCAGTTTCTTATCGATCATCTGCCATACCCTGAGCGGTCAGATGCGAATGTCATTGATGGCCTCCTTGCTGAGAGGCTCCATATAAATGTTTCCATCCTCCGTGTAGGCGATCATCGGCTCGCTGGGCGCCTTCTCTTTTCTGCCATCTCCGCTGCGCGCGATGCTGTCGGCAATACGGATCTGCATCGGCTCCATGTGCAGAGCCACCACAAACGTGCTGTCGTTACCTGCCGCGCCTGCCTGAACGATCCCTTTGAGCGAGCCGAGGACAACTACATTGCCCTTGGAGACGACCGTCGCACCTGGATTTACATCCCCGAGGATGATGATACTGGTCTCCGACTCCAGCACCTGACCGGAACGAAGCGTACCCTTATAAAATCTTCCGTCCGATGAAGCCTGTACAGCCTTTCGTTCCTCCAATGCTGCCCGCATAAAAGACTCTTTGAGCGCGTCCTGCTCCATAACGCAGAGAATCTCCGGACCGGAGTTCTCCTCGATTGCACGGATCACCTGCATCTGCTCATCCTGATCTAAAACTCTGCCCTCAAAGCCAAGCACCATCTGAGCACCCTTGAAAAAGCGGGCAGAGGCCCTGAACTTTTCGCCAACCTGCGTAAGCAGTTCCGAAAAGGGCGTCTCACGGTCGAGAACCAGCGTAATCCCGTATTTGTTGCTCTTGATTACAACACTCATTCAATTTCTCCCCATGTATCTTCTAGTCATTGATGACCTCTGTCGTCGCGTCCGTAGCGGTACCTGTCACGATATCTTCCTCGTCCTCGAGATCGAAGTAATAACGGAAGATATCAGCGGCCATCGAGGCCGCGTTCGCCGAAGTATAGCCGTTCGCAATACGGATTGCAAGCGCTATCTGCGGCTCATCATATGGCGCGTACCCGATAAACAGCGCGTGGTTCGGATGGCTCTTGGACTGCTGCGCCGTACCGGTCTTTCCCGCAATCGTCAGGTCAAGATCTTCAAAAGCACTCGTGTTCTGCGCCACCTCATACATGCCCGTCTGAATCGCGTACCAGGTAGAATCCGCATTATCTATTTCATTATATACTGACGCCGAATAATCTTCAATAGTATTTCCCTCAGAATCTGTCACTTTATCAAGCAGCGTCAGGTCATAAACCGTCCCCCGGTTTGCGATCGCACTGACGTACCGGGCAAGCTGTGACACGGTAAAGAGGGCGTTGCCCTGTCCGATCGACGAACGGACGCCGTCTGTGTCGGACAACTGCGGTTCCGTCTCCGAGAGCTCGATGCCGGACGTCGTATTCAGCCCGTACTCTGTCGCGTACTCGGCCAGAATCTCCAGTGCCTGATCGGAAGAATACCCTGTCGTCCTGCCGCCGCCCAGGCGGAAGCCCACCTCGTAGAAGAAGTAGTTGCAGGAAACGCGGATCGCGTCGATCACATTGATATTGCCATGACTGCCGTGATACTGATTGTAAATCCAGCAGGTCGGGGAACCATAAGCATCCGTGAAAACGCCGGTCGCATGGATCGTCTCCGAAATCGTGATAACCCCTTCCTCAAGCCCGGCGGTCGCCACCACCGGCTTAAAAGTGGAGCCCGGCGCCGTCTGCTGCTGCGTCGCCTTGCTGTAGAGCGGGCTCGACAGATCCTGATTCAGCTGTGCGTAGTACTCCGAATCCATGGTATTCGTCAGGCGGTTATTGTCATAGCCCGGATAAGAGACGCAGGCCAGCACTTCCCCGGTGTTCGGATCGGTGATCACACAGCCCGCACTGCAGGGCTCCAGCGCCAGCTGCGCCGGCGTGATCTCAAGATTGCTGATCTTATCGACCATGAAGGTATAGGCTGCATACGTACCACTCTCGAGCCGCGCCACTGTCTCCTCATCATACTCCAGAACGCCCTGATCATACAAGAGCAGACAGATCTCTCTTCCCGACACAATATCGTCCTGAAGGATATATTTATACACCATTGTATGAAATTCGGCATCATCCGCCAGCTCTGTCGAAATAAAATCGAGCAGGACCTCATAGATCTCGTCTGAATTCAGATAGGAAGTCTCCGCTTCCAGTCCTGATACGTCTACCCAGTTCATTGAAATCGCATATTCGAGATATTCCTTCAGACTGATGACTTCATCCGTCGCCCAGGCAATATAAGTCTCATCCTCACGGTCAACCTCGCTGCTGACCAGTACCTGATTGTCCCCCATCAGCACGTCGGACACAATATAACTCATATAATTCTTCATGTCGATCGTGAGATTCGTGTAAGCCGTCGGATTCTCTGATGTCAGTTCCGCGAGAATCTCGTTGATCGTGCTTTCCAGGTAGGAATCAAATCTCGTCTGGACGGACTGCTCGAGCTCCGTCGCGTCATCTTCTGTAAAATGCGATGTGTCGATAATATGGTTTTCAATCAGTGCATAGTAAACATCATAGATCGGAATCATAATGTCCGCCGCCGAACTGCTCGAAGTCGCCGTGTAGGTCTTGGTATTCTGGATCTTGGAAACCAGAATGCCGGCCAGACGCTGCTCCAGGATATTGTAAACTGCGATCTGCAGATCCTTGTCGATCGTCAGATAGACGTCATTTCCGGCCTCCGGCTCCGTCTCGCTCTCCACTTCGAGGACATTGCCGACGCTGTCCACATAGATTGTGCGCTGCCCCTTGGTTCCCTGCAGCTCCGTCTCCATATACTGCTCGATCCCGGCCTTGCCGACGATATCGTTCGCCTCGTAGCTCTCGTCCTCCTCCTGCAACTCGGCGAGCTCGTCGGAGTCCGGCTTTCCGATGTAGCCGATAATATTTGCAAAATATTCCGCGTCATAGTAGACACGCAGGCTGCTCTCCTCGACATCCACGCCCTGCAGTTCACTCTGGCACTCCAGGATCTCCGCCACCGTCTCGTCGCTGACATCAGACGCGATCGTCGTCGTCACATAGCGCTTGTAGCTGTTGCCGCTCATGGCATAACGGACCGTAATCAGCTTTAAAATCTGTTCCGGCGTAAGATCCGTCGGGACATTATACTCTTCTATCTGCTCCTCTGTATAGGCATCTTCAGAAATATAATAACGGCTGCTGCTGCACAGATACCCGACCATGGTCTCCGCTGACGCCACATATTCTTCGGGCGAAAGCTCGTCAATCGTAGAGTAGCCGTACACATCCGCCTTAAAGCGCAGCAGGGACGTTCCCTCCTGTGTGTAACTGTACTCACCGTTCTTGTAAATAATGCCAAAATCGCTCACAATACTGTCCCCGTGCGATTCCACGATGTCAATCGCCTGCAGGATTGTCCTGTTCAGGGTGGCCTGTTTCTCCCGCGTCGAGCTGTAGGTACCGTTGTCCTCGATCGTCACCGAATAGGAAAGAACATTATCGGCAAGCACCTCGCCATTGCGGTCATAGATCCTGCCACGGGTACTTGAGATGCTCACTTCCTTTTTGATCTTCATCGTGAAGCTCTCCGCATACTCTTCGCCATGCACAATCTGCAGCGAAAACACACGCCCCAGCAGCACACCGGAAAAAACAAGGAAAAGCAGCATCAGCACAAAGACACGCGAAGTTATGAAATTCAACACAGATTCTTTCAGGTCGTCAAACAAACTTATTTATCCTCTCCCAGTCTCTGATCCATCCGATAGACAAAACGATACAGAAACAGCGTCACGACAAGTGTATACAAAAGCTCCGGCAGGATGATCCTCCTCAGATAAAACGAAAAGGCAAAACGGCTGCGCATCAGAAACATAATCGCGTAAGTACCCAGGCCATAGAGCAGCTCGCTGACGGTGATCAGGCCAATCGGAAGCTTGATATCTTCCCCGTAAAAAATGCTGTTAAAATAGCCGTTCGCATAACCGATACACAGATAGAGCAGCGCATGCATGCCAAGCAGACGCCCATAGAAAATATCCTCAAGCAGGCCGCAGAAAAAACCCACGAACATACCTTCCCGTTTTCCCCGCATAAATCCATAGGAGGAAACCAGTACAATCAGCAGATTCGGACTGATGGAAGCGATCGCCAGACTCTGGAACACCGTACTCTGCAGCAAAAAACATATGAGAATCATCAGCACGATGAAGATTTTACGCTTCATGGGAAAGCTCCCCTCCTAATGCAGGAATCATTCAGACTCCACACTGTCCGCATCCACCTGCTGCTTCAGCTCCGTGATCACGAGCACGGCGCTCAGATGCTCAAAATCAACCGCCGGCGTCAGCGTTCCCGACTTTGTCAGATTATTCGAGTCGGTCGTCAGCTCGCCGACATAGCCGATCAGGATGCCCTTGTGATATTTGGCGCTCGCGTAAGACGTGACAACCTTATCTCCGGTCTCCACCTCATCGTCTTCATCGCGAAGCTGATTCAGCTGCAGCGTTCCCTCCGTGATCATCTCGAGATCACCGCGGACATAGCAAAGATCGGAATTCTTCAGGATCATCGCGCTCACATTGCTCATATCATCGATGATCGAGCGCACCTGCGCCCAGTTCGAGCCGACCTTTGTGACGATGCCGACAAGACCGCCGTCCGCTATCACATTCATATCGACCTCAATCCCGTCGTCCGAGCCCTTGTCGATAATAAACATATCGAACCAGTTTCCGGAGTCTTTTCCGATGACATTGGCCGCGACCTTTTCCAGATCGGAATAATCATTGTCCAGTTCATAGAGTTCGCGCAGCTCTTCCAGCTCATAGCGCTCCTGCAGGAGCATATTATTCTCCAGCGTGAGCTCCGCCACCTGCTCCCGCAGCTGTTCATTCTCGCTCTGAACTGCCTGCAGTTCCTCCAGGGTCTCCGCCTTATCGCGGGCCCAGCCCCCGACTGCATTGATGCCGCGCTGCACGGGTATCAGCACATAGCCGGACACCTCATTCAGGAAACCGCCGTCAAAATCCGTCAGAAAGGACAGCGACATCAGACCGACGCAGAGAACCGTCAGCACAAACAGCACATATTTGTTTGGAAACGAGATATGATTTTTATCATTCATGGACAGCCGCTCCGGTCCTACTCATACTTCTGTTCCTTTGTCACAAAGGCGAGCTGCCGATACTCACGCTCACCAATCACATGTGAGAGGCCTCTCGCCACGCTGAGCTCCGGCTCCTCATCAACCGTAACACGAATCCCCGTCTTCTCCTGAAGCAGTTCATCCATTCTGTGAATTCTGGCGGAACCTCCCGTCAGATAAATGCCGTTTTTGATAATATCCACACCCAGTTCGGGCGGCGTACGCTCAAGAATCGTCTTCACCGCATCCATGATCACGTTCAGCTGATCGCGAATCGAATCATAGACAAAGGATGCCGTGATCTCCAGCATCTGCGGCAGACCAACCACCATATTGCGGCCGCAGATCTGCATCGTCGATTCTTCCGGAGCGACCGCGCTGGCCAGCTCTTTCTTGATATTTTCTGCGGTCTTGCTGCCAATATAGAAATTGTGTTCCTTGCGGATTGCATTCTGAATCGCGTCATCGATCGAGCGCCCGCCTGTCTGAATCAGACGGCTGATCACGATGCCTCCCAGGGACAGCACGGAAATCTCCGTCGTCTCTGCTCCAATGTCCACAATCAGCACGCCCTGCGCCTCACGGACATTGATCCCAAGGCCCAGACCTGCTGCCACGGGCTTATCCACAAGGTAAACCGTGCGCGGCTTCAAGGTCGAATCCTGGATCAGCGTCGTAAAGATCCGCTCCTGCATGTCGGTCGGAAGCGCCACAAAATATTCCGCACCCTTGAGCTGCCCCTTCGTCGTGCTCTCCAGAAAGCTCTTCAGAAATGTCTGCATATTGCTGATACTCGCCAGGTTTCCATAAGACATCGGGCTGGATACCTGAATATTCGCCGGCGCTTTTTCGTACATGGCGTAGGCCTCGTCCCCATATGCCAGCATCTCATCCTTTTCCATCACAGCGACCATGTTGTGCTGCATCAGGCAGGTATCCATCTCCCTGTGATAGATCTTCAGATTATAGGAACCAAAATCGCAGCCAAAGCAATGATTGTTCATGGTATATCCCTCTTTCCCTTTATAGGTAATGTTCTTCGCGGAGGCTTACATAGGAGCGCTCCCCGATAATAATATGATCCGCCAGCCCGATACCGATGCATTCTCCCGCCTGCGCGATGCGCTTCGTCGCCCGGATATCCTCCGCGCTCGGCGTCGCATCGCCGCTTGGATGATTGTGCAGAAGAATGATCTGCACCGCACGGGCCGATAAGGCCTCGATAAAAATCTCCCGCGCCGACAGCATCGACGCGTTCACTGTGCCGCGGAACAAATACTTTTCCCGAAGCAGTCTGCCCTTCTGATCGAGCATCAAAAGAAGCAGCGTCTCCTGCTCCTCATGGCGCAGGTCTTCCATATAATAATCCGCCACCTCGGAAGCCATCCGGAAATATCTCCCCTCTCCGGCCTCCTCGCGCGCCATGCGTCTGGCAATTTCCAGCAGACACTTCAACTGGACCGCCTTCACCATCCCGATCCCCTTCACAAGCGAAAGTTCTTCGAGACTCAGTCTGCGAAGACCTGTAAAACCCTCCCGCTCCGGCACCAGCCGCAGGATATCTCCGGCAAGCTCAAGTACGCTCCGTCCCTTCGCACCTGTGCGCAGAATCACCGCCAGGAGATCCCTGTTTGACAGGGACTGTGCTCCATAGCGTCTGCAGCGCTCGTAAGGGCGATCCTCCTCGGGCAACTCGTGAAATCTTTCGTTCATACTGCATAACCTCCGTCCGTATTTTTCCCTCTCCGGACACCCCAAAGGTTACGCGTATCATATCAGATCCATCTGTAAATCAGTATCGCCAGCACAATACCGATGATACTGGCGAGCGTGATCTGAATACTCAGGCCAAAGGTCAGGACAATCAGACCGAGAGACAGAACAATCGGTTCTTCCAGGCCAAAACTCTGTCCATAGTTTAACCAGGAAAGCCCCGGCACATTTGCGGCCATATTTCCTATAAAACCGCCCAGCACGACTCCTGCCAGTATGAGCAGAAGAAGCGTCCAGCCGTTCTTTGATCCCTTCATTTGTATCCTCCATGCTTTGAAACCCTAGTATTATCCATGATACCACGGCGCATATTTTTTTGCAATGAATTCTGAAATCTTTAATCCGTCCATCGCAGCCGAGGTGATGCCCCCGGCATAACCTGCGCCTTCACCGCAGGGATAGAGTCCACGGATCTCACTTTCAAGGTTTTCGCCGCGCAAAATGCGTAGCGGCGAGGAAGTGCGGCTCTCCACACCGCAGAGCGTCGCGTCCGGGCGGGCAAAGCCATGAATCAGAGAATCGCAGCCGCGGATTCCCTCCACAAGCGCCTGCGAAAGAGCGGAAGGAAAAATGGAACGCACATCGCCGAGCGTATACCCGCCGCAGACACAGGGTTCCACATCCCCCAGGCTCACGGAAGGCACATTCTGACAGAAATCCGAGAAAAGCTGCACCGGTACCCTGCCCTCTCCGAGACGATATGCCGCGCGCTCCAGCCTTCTTTGAAACTCCACGCCGGAGAGCACATCGTCTCCCGGGAAATCCTGCGGCGTCACGGTCACAATCATCGCACTGTTCGCGTTTTTCCCGTCGCGGGCCTGATAACTCATACCGTTGACTGCCAGCAGGCCCTCCTCCGAGGAGGCGTTCACAACCCAGCCGCCCGGACACATGCAGAAAGAGTAGACGCCCCTGCCGTCGCCGCCCCGCCGCGTCACCTTATAAGATGCTGCCGGAAGAAAAGACGGATAATCCGGGCCATACTGACTCCGGTTGATCATCTCCTGCGGATGTTCGATACGGACGCCGACCGCGAAGGATTTGGGCTGCATCGGTATACCGCGATTTCTCAGCATGGCAAAGGTATCGCGCGCGCTGTGACCGACTGCGAGCACGAGCTGCTCCGCCTCAAGAAATTCTTCCTTTCCATGACTCTGCACGTTAAGTCCGCAGATCCCGCCATCCCGGATCCGGATATCCGTGACCAGCGCTCCAAAACGCACTTCTCCGCCATTTCTCTCAATCTCTTCCCGCAGCCACGTCACAATCCCGACCAGAAGATCTGTGCCCAGATGCGGCCTGTGCTCATAGAGGATCTCCTCCGGCGCTCCGGCCTCCACGAAGATCTCCAGCACCTTCCGGTTTCGCCCCGCCGCATCCTTGACAAGCGTGTTCAGCTTTCCATCGGAAAATGTTCCGGCGCCGCCCTCACCAAACTGCACGTTTGACTGTATATCCAGCTCGCCGCTCTCCCAGAAATGCCGGACTGTACGCGCACGATCCGCCGCGCGCTCGCCGCGCTCCAGGACAAGCGGCACATATCCGGCCCGCGAAAGCTGAAGCGCACAGAAAAGCCCCGCCGGTCCCGCACCGATGATAACCGGGCGATGGCGCAGCGGCTCTGTCCCCGGCTCCGGAAACTGATAGTGTACGCGCTCCGCGCGCTTTACCTGTGCAGGCGCGCGCCGCAGCACCGTCTTCTCGCGCTTTACCTCCGCGTCGATCAGGTAGACATATTTCAGTTTCCCGCCGCGCGCATCCAGAGAACGGCGGATAAGCTCATAGTGAATCAGCTCTTCCGGATGAATCCGAAGCGTTTTTATGATTTTTTCTTTCAGCTCTTCCGGCGTGTGCGTAACCGGAAGCTTCAGGTCCCGAATGGTCAGCATCGTCAACTCTTCCCCTTCTCTTCCGCCGCGGCCCGGCCGGCCAGATATCCGCTCGTCCAGGCCCACTGCAGATTATAACCGCCGCAGGCTCCGTCCACATCAAGCAGCTCGCCGGCAAGATACAGCCCCGGCGTAAAAGAAGACTCCATGGAAATCCCTTTAAGCTCTCCGAGCGGCACGCCTCCCGCGCAGACCTGCGCGTGATCGAAGCCAAGACTTTTCACGACATGGAAGCCCAGACGCCGGATCTGCAGAGCGAGCACCAGGCTCTCTTTTTCCGTCCACCTGGCGCCGCACTTCTGTGTGGAAATGCCCGCCCGCTCCAGGAAATAGCGGGAAAGTTTCTCCGGAAATACGCCAAGCAGCAGCTCCGCTCCGCATCTGTTTGGCAGCGAATGCATCCGCTCCGTCAGCATCCGTTCCATCTCCACTCCCGGAAGCTCCGGCCAGAAATCGAGCTGAATCTCACAGCTTTTTCCTTCCGCAAGCGCTGCGGATGCGTAACGACTGACCTGAAAAACGGGAATGCCGGACAGACCATAGGAAGTAAACTGAACTTCCCCGGTATCCTGATATTCTTCTGAACCGACACGCAATGTCACGAGGGCCTCCGCACGCACGCCGGCAAGCTTCCCGCAATCCTGTTCCGCCACAACGAGACCGGTCAGCGCAGGAAATGGGCCAGTCACGGAATGCCCCAGCGCCTCTGCAAAGCGATAACCGTCCCCGTCTGAGCCGGTCTCCGGCGCAGCCTTTGATCCACAGGCAAGGACAAGCGCGTCGCCCTCATAGGTCCAGCTGTCTGTCTTCGCCAGAAAATGACTGTTTTTTCGCTCTATTTCCTTGATCGTGGTATTGCAGGCCAGTTTCACACGCAGGCGCTCCGCTTCCAGCCGCAGCACGCTCGCGATCGATGAAGCCTGCCCGCTCGCCGGGTAGAGCCAGCCCTCCCGCTCCTTCACGCCAATGCCGAGCCGTTCGAAAAAGCGGACGGCGTCCTTCGCTGAAAATGCTGCCAGCGCCTGTGCGGTAAATGCCGGATCTCCACCGCGATAACTCTCCGGATGCTGATACAGGTTCGTAAAATTGCAGCGCCCGTTTCCCGTGACAAGCAGCTTTTTCCCGACTGTTTTATTTTTCTCGATGAGCGTGACCTTCGCTCCGTTCTCCGCTGCGGCGATCGCCGCCATGAGACCGGACGCGCCGCCGCCGATAACCAGCACCTGTTTCATCTTCTAATTCTCATACAGCGCCCGGTTCGCCTCGGTGTAACCGACCGGCAGATCCGGCTTTGCCTCCTGTATCCGCGCAAGCAGATCCCGCGCTTCCTCCATACTCTCGAACTGGAACATCTCTTTTCTTCCGTCCCCGGTAATAACGATGACGCGTCCGATCTCCGTCTGATAACTGCCGCAGCAGAGCTTCGAATTGACATCCTCATGCTGGAGATAAGCCCAGCGCAGCTGGTCAAGCGGCAATTCGCAGCTCTTCAGAAGCTTTCGATAAAGAATCTTTCCGTCTTCTACCCTGATATTCGCCATTTCAAAGTCCTCCTTCTTTTTCCATAATTCTGTCCCGATCAGGGAAGCGTCGCAAGTCCCTGTTCCTTCAGCTTCTGCAGAGACATCAGAATCCCGAACTTTGCGTGCTCCCATGTCAGGCCGCCCTGGAAATAGACAGCGTAGGGCGGCCGGATCGGGCCGTCCGCGGAGAGTTCAATCGAGGAGCCCTGCACGAAGGCTCCCGCCGCCATGATCACATCGCTGTCGTAGCCCGGCATCGCCCAGGGTTCGGGCGTCACATAGCTGTCCACCGGAGCGGCCGCCTGGATGCCCTGACAGAAGGCAATCACACCCTCCGGCGTGCCGAAGGTGATCGCCTGGATGATATCGTGGCGGCTCTCCTTTCCATCCGGCAGCACCGCGAAACCAAGTCTTTCATAAAGATTGGCCGCGAAAATCGCTCCCTTCAGAGCGCCTGCAGTCACTGTTGGCGCGAGGAAAAAGCCCTGATAGAAGGACGGCATGAGTCCCAGAGAGGCGCCGACCTCTTTCCCGAGTCCGGGCGAAGTCAGCCGGTACGCGCAGCTCTCCACATACTCCTCTTTTCCCACAATATAGCCGCCCGTCGGTGCGAGTCCGCCGCCCGGATTCTTGATAAGCGAACCAACCGTGAGATCCGCTCCGACATCGCCCGGCTCGATCCGCTCGACGAACTCGCCGTAGCAGTTATCCACCATACAGATGATATCCGGCCTGATGGACTTCACGAAAGCAATCGCCTCGCCGATCTCTCCCACGGACAGCGTGCGCCGCGTCTGATAACCCTTCGAGCGCTGAATATGCACCATCTTCGTGTGCTCGCCAATCGCGGCGCGAATGCTCTCATAGTCGAAGCTGCTGTCAGAGAGCAGGTCGACCTGCCGGTAGCTGACGCCGTACTCCGCGAGGCTCCCCTTTCCCGGACGGATGCCGATGACCTCCTCCAGCGTATCGTAAGGCCTGCCGGAGATCGCCAGCAGCTCGTCCCCCGGCCGCAGATTCGCCGCGAGCGCGACCGCCAGCGCGTGTGTCCCGCAGGTGATCTGCGGCCGTACCAGCCCTGCCTCCGTGTGAAAGACCTCCGCGTAGACTTTTTCCAGCGTATCACGCCCAATATCATTATAGCCATAGCCGCTCGAACTGCCCAGGCAGGCCTCGCTGACGCGGTTTCGCTGCATCGCGCCGAGGACTTTGAGCTGATTGTACTCCGCCGTCTCATCGATCGCGGCGAAACGCTCTTTCAATTCTGCCTCAACCTGCTGTCCATAGGCCCAGACCTCACGGTCTATGCCCATGGCGGCATATATTTCTTCCAGATCCATCTTCTGTTCTCCTTCGTCAACATCAAATTCATGATTTTTCTCATGCATCGTATCACATGAAAAATTGCTTTGCAAGCCTGGCCTTCTCAGGCGAAATTCTCCGGCAAATTCACAATCACCGGTTCATGCCCCATCGCCGGAATGACCTTCTCCATCAGATCGCGCGTCCTGATCCGCAGACTCGACGTATTGATGCAGGGATGGCAGCCGATGTACTCCCCCTGCAGCACAGCCTCATCGATGACTAGCCGCACGCGTTTCTCTTTATCGTTCATCAGACCCATGACGCTGACCGAGCCCGGCGTAATGTCCAGGAATTCCTCCATGTACTGCTCCTTCGCGAAAGAGAGGCGCGAGACGCCAAGCTGCTTCGACAGATCTTTCGTTTTGAATTTCTTATCTCCCGGTATCATCAGAAGATAGAAGTCGGTCTCCTGCCGGTTGCAGAGAAACAGATTCTTGCAGATCGTTGCCTGCAGCGCCAGATCGATCTCCTCGCAGGCTTCCATCGTCATCGCGACCTCATGATCCACGCGCATATACGGGACCCCGAGCCCATCCAGCAGATCATATACCCGTATTTCTTTCTCAAGACGTCCTGCATCGCTGACAGGACGCCCTTCCTGTAATTCCAGCATATCCACTCATTCCTTTCTTAATCCGGCTCGCCGGTGCGCAGATTGGCTTTCGCGCTGAGCTCTGTCACGCTCAGACGTGCCACTGCCGTCGCCTTCACAAGGCTTTTCTGATAGGGAAAATTCTTTGTCTCCTCGTGACGCGCCATGATAATCTGATCAAGCGCATACTGCTTCTCCTCCCCTTCGAGGAAATTGATATCCGCGGTTCCCATGACACATTTATAGCGCATGGTCACGTCTCCACGCTCTTTGATACACTCCATCGCAACCGGGACGTCCATCTCGAAGGAACAGCGCCCGTTCTTTCGCATCAACTCATATTTTCGTCCCGCCTTCGCACCGTGAATATAGAGCGCAAGCCGCCCTTCCTCCATCCGCCAGGCAAAATTGACCGGGACTATGTAGGGAACATCCCCGTCCGCCAGCCCGAGGCGCACAATCTCACACTCGTCCACTATCTCAAGAATTTTTTCAGAATCTGTCACTTCCCGGTCTTTTCTTCTCATGTTCCACTCCTCTATCGAAACTCTCTCTAAAACCTCCAGAATCTCCTCTATTTTATCACGGCAGGCCACAAGTGCATAGACTGGATTTTGCTCATCATTTCCCATGGAGAAAGAAATGGACAGAAACGTCCTCTTCATGCTATAACTATAACTAAGAAATTACATCTGACATAAGAGGGAGATATGTTATGGCTCATTTTTCCGCGGATACATCCGGACGCAGCCTGCTGGGCTGGTGTGAAGCGTTGATTGTACTTTTTCTGGGACTGACAGTGGCCCATCTGGGCGTCACGCTCTTCCTGCTCACGGAGCTCGGCTCCGACTGCTTTACGGTTATGGTTCAGGGCATCGCCCTGACCGTCGGGCTCAGTGTGGGGACCATCCACGTGATCGTATGTACCCTGCTGATGATCGTCATGTTCTTTACGACGAAGGGCTATGTAAAGCCGGGTACCGTGATCTGCGCCTTCTGCGGCGGACCGATCATCGATTTCTTCACCTGGCTGCTGGCACCATTTCTCTCCGGAGCGTCTCCCCTGCTTCTGCGGCTCCTCGGCGTGGTGCTGGGCTGCGTGATTCTGTCTCTTGGCATGTCCATCGTCATCAACAGCGAGGCCGGCACCGGACCGAACGACCTGGTCGCCCTGATTCTCACGGACAAGCTGGAGCGCTTCCAGTTCCGCTGGGTGCGGATTGTCTGCGACCTGTGCTTCCTCGCCCTGGGCTTCATTCTGGGCGGTGTCGTCGGCGTGGGCACTCTGGTCGCGGCTTTTCTGGTCGGTCCCTGCGTCCAGTTCTGGCTGCCGGTTACCAGAAAGTGGATGCCCGCGTTCAGTCAGAAGAAGCCCCTCTAAAAATCCGCTTCCTTACATTTTCCTATCAGGGAAAGGAATCTTTTCCCATACTTGCGGTATTTCTGTTCCCCCACGCCGGAGACGTCCAGCATTTCCTGCCGGGAAGCAGGCGCCTTCGCCGCCATATCGATCAGGGTCTTATCGTTGAAAACAATATAGGGCGGTATGCCCTCCTCGCGCGCGATCTCCAGCCGCAGCTTCCGCAGCTCCGCAAACAGCCTGTAACCGGCCGCCGTGAGCGATTCTGAGCCCTTTGCTTTCTTTTCCTTCTTTGCTTTTGGCTTTCTCTGGGGGTGCTTATCCTCGTCGGTGATTTTGACGAACACCCTCGTTTCCGGATTTTGGAGAGCGGAGGTGTCCCCCAGCTTCAGCACCTGATAGGCTCCTAATGTGAGATAGCCTTCCAGTAGCAGCTGCTCCACCAGACGCCTCAATAAATTCCTGCTGACCGAGGCCAGCGCGCCATAGGATCGGTAATTCACCGTACCGGTTTCCTCCAGCCGCGCCGTCTTCGCACCGGAAACGGTGTCGATAATGATCGTTTTCCCATACCGGCCCTTCGCCTCGTACACGCAGTTCAGGATCTTTTTCGCCGCGTCCGTCATGTCCAGCGTCTCAAACTCGCGCAGGCAATTGCCGCAGTCCCCGCAGGGCTTTTCCGGATGTTCTCCGAAATATTTTAAAATATAATTGCGCAGGCATTCCGTCGTGTAACAGTAACGTTCCATGAGCCGCAGCCGCTGCGTATCCCGCTCTCTCACCGTCTCCCGGTCGGCGGCGTCCATCTCCGCCATTTCCTTATGATCCAGTAGAAAACGGTTGATCACCATATCCTGCGGCGAGAACAGCAGGATGCATTTCGCCTCCAGTCCATCCCGCCCGGCTCTTCCCGCCTCCTGATAATAATTTTCCATGCTCTGAGGCATATTGTAGTGAATGACGAAGCGGACATTGGATTTATCGATTCCCATGCCGAAGGCATTCGTCGCCACAACGATGCTCTTATAGTCAAAAACAAAATCCTCCTGCATCTGCTTACGTTCCGCGGCCTCCATCCCGGCGTGGTAACGGGCAACGGATATTCCTCTGCCCTTCAGCAGGGCAAACAGATTGTCAACATTCTTTCTCGTCGCGCAGTAAATGATGCCGCTCTCGCCCGTATGCTCCGCAATATAATCCAGCACGTAGCGGTCCTTGTCCGCGGGCCTCTCCACCTGAAAAAACAGATTTTCCCTGTCAAATCCGCTTACCAGCGTGTAGGGATTCAGAAGGCCCAGCGTGCAGACGATATCCTCGCGCACGGCCTCTGTCGCCGTCGCGGTGAAGGCGCTGATAATCGGGCGCTTTCCCAGCAGCCGCACAAACTCTACAATCTTCATATAGCTGGGGCGGAAATCCTGCCCCCACTGCGAGATACAATGCGCCTCATCCACCGTCACCATCGAGATGGAAACGCTTTTCGTCAGTTCCAGAAATCGCTCCGTGAGTAACCTCTCCGGCGCCACATAGAGAATCTTATAGAAGCCCTGCTTCGCTTTCCGTAACGTCTGGGAAAATGCGCTCTCCGAAAGAGAGCTGTTGATAAAAGCCGCGGAGATCCCCGCCTCCTGCAGCGCCTGCACCTGATCCTGCATGAGGGAGATGAGCGGGGAAATAACCAGCGTCACACCCGGCAGCAATACGGCAGGAACCTGATAACACAGCGATTTCCCGGCTCCCGTGGGCATGACCGCCAGCGTATCCCGCCCCGCCAGAATACTGTCAATCACGGCCCTTTGCCCGGGTCGGAACGAATCATAGCCAAACAGACCCTTCAAAGCTGCTTCCGGCGTCTCGTACTTCTGCTCATTTTCGGGATTGTCCTCCGGGAAATCCGTGGTGTCATAGACGGATATGGCTTCCGGCTCCTCGAAATGCTCCGCCATCTCGAACAGAACGGCCCAGGAAGGGTCTTCCGTATTCTCAGGAGGAAGATTAAAGTTATCATTCATCGCAAGTACCTCTTGCAACCGATTTTGATTGCATTTTCATTTTGCAACCGTTTTCGATTGCTTCTGTATTTTTCGGAGTACATTGTGTTCGTTTTTTCAGGCAGACCAGTTTATTCTACAGACTGCAATACACCCGATCGCAATCAACGCACTCAGCAAAGTTCCTACCAGATACTTCTCCGCAAATGATTTATTTTCCAGCTGTTTAAATCTTGCCAGACTTTTTGCCGTCAACACAAATCCAATCGCGCCAAATTGACTCATTAAACCGAGTATTAGTATAATTTCTCTTTCTAATATGCCAATCCATGAGCCTGTCCTGATATCTTCATCTGTTGAGCTTTCACTTGTTTCCTGATCTTCCCGTTCTATTGTTGCAGGAATCGTCTTAAATACAAGCGAGACAAAAACTGCCGCTGGCTTCCCACATACCAACATTGCTATCACTGCAATAGTGCAATTCCTTATATCCAAACCGCTTATTGTTAGATAATCATTCATCCGAAAAAGTGAATAACTTCCCCAAATATAAACAGTCAAAAATAGAATCAGAATGTGCATTACCTGATCAAACAGAAAAATTACACATTCTCGTTTTATAAATTTTTTATCACATTCCCTTTTCATCAAATCCACTACAAGATGTTCAAAATAAACCAAACATGATATTTTCAAGATTTCCATTTTCCATGTGTACCCATTCAATATACAGAAACTTATTCCGGTCACGATGGTATACAACAGGCAATGTAACAGCATGTATATCATGGATTTCCTCTTTTCTTCAGCCACTTTATCTGTCTGGACATAAAAATCTCCAAGAATATGCCCAAGTAAAATCAACTCCATCTACTTCCTCCCATAGTTCATCTTCACGTATTGCAAGGCTACATAGTCCAATTCTCTTATTTTATAAGTGTTTCCTCTCTTCATAACAGAATCTACATTTTGTCTGGTACACTGTAATATTTCTGAAATCGTCTTTGCGGTATTCTTCTTAACTATGACTTCCTCCGACGCAACAATCTTTCCGTCTATATAAATCGGCGAGACATTTGGCAGCGTTTTTATTCCAATGCCTCGTTCAGAACGTAAGCTGCTCCCCTTCAGCCCTTCCAATTTGTATTCAAATTTATCAGCAAGGATTTCTTTCACTAAATCATGCTTTTTTGAACTGAAATCATTTTGGACAAACGGAAACAGTAATTCAATGATTACCTGAACAATATTCTGCATATAATTTTGCTGTCTCTTTAGCCCGAAAGAAGAATTTATGAAATGGTTTGCCAATATATCGTCTCCGTCGGAACGTATTCTAATATTCTGCAACCGTTTATCATGGGCTTCATTGATTGCCTGTCTGGCTTTGTGATAAGCTGGTCCATCCTGCTGCGTAGATAAACCTTGTTCCATTTTAATCGTCCAGTCTCCGATTCCAACGCCTGCCCTTATCTTAACAGGATTCACAAGCAATTCAAACAGCCTGAAGTACAACAGCGCTGTCACGACATCGTTAAACAAACCCTGAAATTCGTCACCTGCGCTGAATATGACCTCACACTGTATTTCTTCATAAAACAGCTCATTCAAATTCTTTATGCATCTGTCAATATATTGCTGTATTTCATTGCGATCAGGAAGATCATAGGTTTTCGATTTTTCGATATCCATAATCAAGGAAACATAATTACCCATACGCGCACCTCCACACCGTATATTTTATTACATATGTTTCCATTATGCAATCGTTTTTGATTGCATTTTTACTTTGCAATCATTTTCGGTTGCATTTTTATTGTCATGAGAAATACATCTTCCGCCACATCCTGCTCCGACCAGACCAACATATTTGATGTTGGTCTGGTACTGTACCTCGCCAATGAGTATGGCTTTTATGAACTGGTGATGTATCTGGAAACAATTCGCAGGGAGCACATACACTTCATCCTGACAGGCGAAGCGCAAACCCGTCGTATGCCCCTGAGATGCTGAAATTTTCGGCATTCTCGGGGTACTTCTCTATGTTTGATTATGCCTCTGTCAGTTCATTACACAGGGGCAGCAAGGCATCCAGGCGCTCTACAATACGCTGCTGCTCCTCGATAGGTGGAATAGGGATTAAGGTTTGTATTATTTTCTCTTTTGATATATTAGGCTGTCCGCTACCAGCACCTTTCCCGATGAATTCACTATAGGAACAAATAGCTCATTCCTAATAACAGAATCCTGTTATTTACAATCAATCGCTGATATTTATCTATCTGCGGCTTTTCTAATTATACTTGAAATTATTATAATTTAAAGTATAATAATAAGTGGGAAGGAAGGTGACATCATGGAACGATTTATTGATCGGGAACTGGAAATGGAAACACTGCAAAGCGAGTATACAAGAAAAGGCAGCTCATTGGTCATTTTGTATGGACGACGAAGAGTGGGGAAAACCACGCTGATTTCTGAGTTCATTAAGGGCAAAAATGCCTTGTTTTTCCTTGCCAGTGAGGAATCCGAGGTTCAGAACCGAAATGCCTTCAAGGAGAAAGTAGCAGAATTTACAGACAGTGATTTGCTAAGGAGCGCGGATGTAAAAAGCTGGGATGCGCTGTTCAAAGCGATTATGGAAACAAGCTTTGACGGTAAGCCTGTCATTGTGCTGGATGAATTTCAATATCTGGGCAAAGCAAATCACGCTTTTCCCTCTATTTTCCAGCGGATATGGGAGGAGATTTTGAAAAATCGGGAGGTCATGGTGATTTTGTGTGGTTCTCTGATTTCCATGATGGAGTCCCAGACGCTTGCCTATAACAGCCCTCTGTATGGCAGACGAACAGCACAGATCAGGCTAAAACAACTCCCTTTCCGCTGCTATCATGAGTTTTTTCCCGGCAAAAGCCGCAGGGACTTGATTGAAATGTATGCGGTAACGGGTGGGGTTCCCAAATATATTGAATCGTTCTCCGAGAGCAAGGATATTTTTTCTGCGATTGAGAAATGTGTTCTGAATCGTTCAGGTTATCTTTATGACGAACCGCATTTCCTGCTGCAGCAGGAAGTTGGCGAGGTGGGCAGTTACTTTTCTATTATCAAAGCAGTCGCTGCCGGTAATACGAAATTGTCATCGATTTCTTCGGTGTTGGAGATTAAGGCTACCAGCCTGACGAAGTATCTCAAAACACTGATTGATCTGGATATTCTGGAACGGGAAGTACCTGTCACTGAGGAACACCCGGAAAAGAGCAAAAAAGGCTTATATAAGATCAAGGACAACTATCTGCGGTTTTGGTTTGCCTTTGTATACCCTGATATGAGTTTTATTGAAAGCGGACAGAGTCGTATTGTCATGAATAAAATCCGTAAGAGTCTTGTGCGAAATCACACTGCATTTGTTTATGAGGATGTTTGCAGAGAACGAATGTGGGATTTGAATGGCGAAGGCGCATGGCCCTTCTATTTCTCCAGATTGGGGAGATACTGGGATTCTAGGAATGAAATTGATATTGTTGCCCTCGATCCGGAAGGTCGCAACATTATCTTTGGGGAGTGTAAATACTGGCAGGAACCGGTAAGTGTTTCTGTTCTCTACAATTTGGAGAAAAAGGCAAAAACTGTTTCCTGGCAGCAGAATGGACGGAAAGACTGGTATGTGCTTTTTGGCGCAGCCGGCTTCACTGATGATTTGACTGAATTGGCACAAGCCAGAGATGATGTATTGCTTTTCAGTGAATAAATCCACCGTATTCCTTAATGTCCACAGTGTCCTCCCCTTCCTGTTACGAAATCAGGTGCATTTGCACCTTTTTTCGTAATAACTATTATTCGATTTCCATGAATCTGTCAACAGAAACGACCCAGCTCACAATCTCCTGCTCGATCTTGCAGTCCTGCTCCAGCATGAACTGCATTTCCTCCACATACTTTCCCTTTTCGATCAGCGTCTTCGCCTTCCTCCGGTCATTCTCCTCCATCGGCCTGCCATACTCGCGGTACTGCCTCAGCTCGTCGACTCCCATATGGATCGGCGCAAAATCGATCCCTGTCTTTTCCCGCAGATGTTCGATGATCAGGAAACCGTCCGGATCAAAGTCGCCGAAATGAAACCACTGAAGGCCCTCGTTCTGCTCCGCGATGCGCCGCAGGAGACGCTGCCGCACCGTGTTGTGATATCCACTCAGAAAGAGATAAAACCAGCCCTCCTCCTTCATCCGGTTAAAAGACGTCAGATTCTCGATCGTCATGACGCGTGGGGTGCGGATTTCAATTTTCTCAAGGCGCTCCAGGCTCTCGGATGACAGAGCCAGTGGCATTTCCTTTGAGAGCTCCATCGGCGGCAGATCGCGGAAGGTCAGCACCGCCGCGCCCTTGATATAGACATAGGACGGGTTACTGTGGACGCCATGCTCTCCCAGCAGAATCTGCTCCTTTTCCCGCTGATCGTCCACGCCGTCCAGAAGCTCCGCGTAATCGCCATATTTCTGAAGAATGCGACACACGCGCGTCCGGTATTTCTTTTCAAACAGCTTGCTGTCGCCGAACTGCACGATCGACAGTTCCCGCTCCAGAAGTTCCTGCCTGTTTTCCAGAATCGTAAGGCATAAGGAGAGCAGTCGACCAGCCTCCTCCTGCGGATACTCCGTCCTGCGCCCCGCCTGCAGGCGGGCGATCTGCTCCCCGCAGAATCCGTCCAGGACAGGATTTTTGCCCAGATAAGCCTCATAGAACGAAATCTGCTCCTTGATAAGCGTATTCCTGTCTTTCCTTCCCAGTATTTCGTAGCAGGCCGGAAGCGCTTCCTCATTCAGCAGAATTTTCCGGATAATCATCCCTTTTCGTTCCAGCCGGATGAGCCCTGCCTCTTCCAGCCCTGTCAACTCCTCCTCAAAACGGCGGATCTTCTCCACGTCCGCGAAATCAGAATGATATTCGCGCAAGACGCTCTCCGGAGCGATGCTAAAGCTCTGATGTACCTGATTTTCGCCCTTGTAGGTTCTGCTGTTTTCATATTTGTCCAGCAGCAGGGAGAGCACCTCCCGCTGCACCTTATCCGCGTTAAATTTCATCCCCTCTGATCAGGCCCTCCACCACCTGTGAATAACGACCCGTGATGACCAGACTCGCCGTGGAGTCGATAAACTGTCCGATGCTGCCGATCTTCTCGGGCGGTGCGGCGTAGATCACCTGAAAGCCGTTCGCCTCCAGATAATTCACCATCTGCTCGATTCGCTCCCTCGAAAGCGCGGAGAAAGCCTCATCGATAAAGGCCAGTCGCGCGCAACAATTCTGCCGCGGGTAATACTGCATCAGGCTGGCCGCCAGAATGATAAAATACGGCGTCTGCTTCTCTCCATTGCTGGCCGATCCCTGCTTCTTCGACAGATCCGCCGTGACCACCGCGCTGCCCTGATTACTGCTGATCTCCATATCGTAAGAAAAATATTTCCGATAATCCGTGTACTCTGTCTCATCCTCTTCTTCGAGAATGACGCTCATAAATTCCTGAATATCGTGCTCCATCTCCTCGTCATCCCGCATGGAATTCATGTAGGCCTCCGGCGAATTCATATACTCTCCCAGGCGTCTGCAGATCCGGAAGAAGACGGCGCGATCCGGCTTTTCCTTCATGACAAAGCGATAGGTATCGGTGCCGAAGGGAAGCTGCTTCAGCTCCCGGTTGATGCCCTCAATCTCCAGCTTCGCGTCCATTACCGTCTCGTTGATCTCCGCGACGAAGTCGTTCATAAACGCGCTCTCCAGCCGCCTGGACTGCTCCTCCAGCTGCGCCCGCACCTGCTCGATCTTCAGTACTGCTCCCTGTAAAAAGGAATATAGGCCGGACCATGCTGCATCAGATCGATCTGCGCGATCCGACAATAATTCAGCTGCTCATTTTCCATATCACGCCTGCATTCTTCTGCCCTGTCCCGCAGACGATCCACCGTATTCCTTTTGATCACACGAAGACTGCCCTGACGCTTCTGCAATTTCTCGTATTCTTCCAGCATCGGACGCTTCCATTCCAGGTGTTTGACGCACTCGTTCTCATACTGCTGCTGCAAAAGATAAATTTCTGCGGCGAGCTGCTTCAACCGTTCATCGATGCCGGAAATCTGTTCCGTACAAATGCCTCTGTCCGCGCTGTTTGTGTCAGAACGATTCATCACCTCATTATAATATGTTTTCGCGTTTTGCTGCTCTTCCAACGCTGTGGCAAAGTCCGGATTCGCCTTTACGCGCTCGATTCTGTGCTCGATCTCCTGTTTTTCCCGCAGCTGCCCCGCCAGCTGTTCCGGCGCGGCGAAAGGATATGCGTCCGCCTTCCAGACCACTTCATCGAGCTGCGCCGCTTTTTCGCGAATCTGACGCAGTTTTTCCCTGACAGTCGGAAGCAGCTCATTCAGCTCCCTCCTTCTTTCGAGCACCGCCTTTTTCTGCAGCTCGACCGCCCTGGAGCCGAGGCAGACCCGGGTATCCTTCAGATTCATCAGGGATACCGCATAGCTCTTCGCCAGCGTCCCATCGCGCATCAGGCCACCCTTCGGGTGATCATGAAGCTCCCTTAAGTCGCTGCAGAGATGAATCCCGTTCAGCAGATAATTGGCATAGCGGCGTGCGTAGACGTTCGGAATTTCCAGCTGCTCCGCCGCACTGCCCGGCGTGACCGGAGTCTCCGGAAGCTTATCCGTCAGCACGATTGTTGCCGTCCGGATCTGCTTCTCGTGCAGGATTTCCAGCGCCTGGTGACAGTACTTCCCGTCGACAATAATATGATGACGCTTATTTCCCAGGAAGGTCTCGATCGCCATGCGCCAGTCCTCATCCCGGATGTCCTGCACCAGCTCCGCAAAGGTGCGCACCTCCGTATGAATGCCCTGCTTTTCCAGTTCTCCCGCGATCAGCGCTTTTGCTGCAGAAATTTTCTCCGGCTCAAGCAGACGGTTGGATTCCAGCCTGGCAAGCTGCGTGGAAAGAGACTCCTGCTCCTCGGAAATCGCCTTATCTTCGTCCTGCAGATGCACCCGTTCCTCCTGCAGCAGTTCCTTTTTCCCGTTCGCGAATCCACACAGACGCTGGAACAGGACGCGCTTCTTCTCCTCTTCATATCCTGCTTCCGCAAGATTTTTAAGGCAATCCCTGTCTGCATCCGATTCCAGGCATTCCTCCAGAAGCCAGGACAGTTCTCCGCCCAGACTCTGCTGCAGCCTCTTAAGCCGGGCCGCCTCCTCCTCGTATTTTTCGATCTGTGTGCCGATTTCCAGCAGACGCCGTTCCATCACCTGAATGCCGGACTGCATTTCCTGGAACAGATCGTTGGATTCCGCTGCCTGCAGGCGACTGCGTGCGTATTCCAGCTGTTTTTCGATCTCCGCCTTCTGCCTTCCCAGCGACTGCAGGCGCTGCCGCAGCTCCTCCTGCCGCTGCGTTTCCTGCTCCTTTTCCTCCTCCTGCACCCTCAGCTCCTGATAGAGCAGCATCAGCTCGCGGATTCCCAACATCCGCAGCTGCTTTTCATAATCCTGCGTCTTCTGCTCAATCTCCTCCAGCTTCTCCTTCCCGGCCTGCAGATCCCGGTACGATTCCCGCAGCTTTTCAAAATGCTCCTTCTGCTCGCGCAGCTCCTTCAGAGAATCCACCTTTCCCGGCTCGAGCACGCATTCCTGGATAAACTGATCGATGTTATTCTCCGGATTAAACGCCATCATTTTCAGAAGCTTCGCCCGGTATTTCTTCACATCGCAGCGGAGCCCCAGTGCACGCAGAAGCTGCTCTGTTCCCTTATCTCTACCCATGAAATCGGAGGATTTCAGCCGCTTCCCGCCCACGGTAAGCTGGCGAAGCGGCGTCACATAGAACTTTTTATCTTCTGTCCTGCCAAAATCCTGCTCCTCCAGCCTGGTATTCCCACAGACAAACCAGGAGGAGGACACATCGGATTCGCTGACGGATTCGATGCCTACGCCGACCGTCAGGTACTGTTCCTCAACCGGCGACCAGAACTCCATCACAATATAGCTCACCACCGCATCTTTTCGCAGATAGCGGTCGGCTCCATTGCTCTTTGTATCCCCGCGCACATAGGCCGTAACTGTCCGGTCCCGATCCTTCGCCGCCTTGTTGAACTGCGTATTTCCGGTCAGCAGATAGGTCATGGCGTCCAGGATCGTCGATTTGCCGCTCCCGTTGACTCCCGTGATCAGCGTGGAGCCCTCCAGACGCACGGTGATGTGCTGAAAACGGGACCAGTTGATCAACAGCAGTTTTGTCGCTGTCTTCCTGTTATTCTGCTTCGTCCTCATCTGCCGTTCCATCTTCATCCTCCTCGTACTCCTGACCCTTTTTATCCTTCATCCTCTGATTTGCCGTCTCCACAAAGCGGGCGAACTCGTTTCCGTCCAGCGCGAACTGCAGCGACGGATAGAGCCGTATCAGGCACTCAGGCTCCCCTACCTTTCCCTGCACGTCGATCAGACTGAACCGCGTAAACAGCGCCAGAATCTGTGTCATCTGCGTTTTGTCAATCGGATCCTTCAGACCATATTTCTCCAGCTCATATTTCAGATCTACCACGGACACCAGAATGGATCGCGCGAGGCTCCCGGACCGGATACGGTCTACATACAGCGTCCAGAGCGCGCACAGCACAAGGCTCTCGCCCTTTTTCAGGATCAGATGATTCGTCTGGATTCTTCCGTTCTCAGACACGTCCACGCAGTTGCGCAGCATGACCACTCCATTGTCCCGATCCAGAACCACGTCAAAACCGATATAAGAAAAATAGGTAGAAAAGGGCTCCGGCCTTTTTGATACAAAGAAATATGCGCGTTTGCTCTCCTCGTCCTTATCGCGGACGATAAAAGTCTGCCGGAGCAACCGTCTGCAGATTTTCTGAAATTGTTCCTTTTCCGATGAAGTGTAGCTGTCCCAGTATTCCTGCATCTATCCTTTGTCCTTTCTAATCGTAAAGTTTCGAAGAATCATCTGATCGGTCTGTGTATAGCCCTCTCCCGGCTCGACGACATAGCCGTTCTCTCCGCTGTAGGCGACCGCCGACAGGCTCGCCAGAATATCGTTTTTGCTCCGAAGGGGAATCTCCTCGCTGTCCAGCGTCTCCCGCTCCCCCATCAGCTGCTCCACATAGCGTTTCATCTTCTCTCTGGAATACGGATTATAGGCCTCCTTTTTCTGCGCCCGCCTGGCCTCGTCGATCTGCTCCTGCGTCATCTCTTCGATTTCCGCAGCCGTTACCTTTGCAATCTGCCGCTGTTTCCTCGGATACCGCAGCGAAGCCATGTCGATGAACTCATTCCGGTCCAGAAGGAACAATCCGTTCATATCCTGCGGCATCTCGTCCTTCATGCCGATATCCCGCATCTCTTCTATCATATATTTGATGGTATGCTCCACGGATCCGCGGATATCCGTGCCCCGGTTATAGATGAAGCGCATTCTTCCCACCGCCACATGCAGGTAAATATTGATCTTGTGCTTGATGTCCTTCATGATCCGGTCATAGTCATCCGTGAGAAATCTTCTGGCAGACTGAATCAGGATAAGTACCTGCTCCTCAGCCTCCCGCCGGGGAATCTCTTCCTCCGCCATACAGCCGGTCACGAGCCGCTCCATGATGTCCTCATCCTCCTGCAGACGATCCAGCTGTTTCCGGATGATGCCGCGATATACATGAATATTCTGCTGCTTGGTCAGCCTGGTATATTCCTTGATGAAGCTTCCCTCACAGTATTCGATGATATTTTCTGTCAGACTTTCAAACGTTCCCTCGTTCACCATCCGTTCTATGATCTTACGGATAAAGGTGGACAGCCTTTTCAGCGCTTTGGAGAGCATTCTCGCGTTCCGGTTGACCGGAAGCAGAACGTCGATATACGGATCCTGTTTCCACATTTCTTCATTTTGAAGTGTATTATAGATGCTGTAAATATAACCGGAAAATTCCTCCTTTTCCGGTTTGATCAGTTCCGTCAGAAATTCGGCCAGCCGGATACCCGCCTCAGTCATCACGATGTGCTTTTCATAAGTCACATCGTCCGCCTCTTCCTCCAGCCAGCCGACATTCGGATCGGACAGCCTGCGAATCACAGCACCCGCCATATCGTTATAGTTTTTACTTTCAGGGAAATTCTCGTCCTCCATCCGGACATGATTCTCCATCAGATAGATTGCCAGCGTGTCACGTACTCTGCTTCTGGGAATCCGGTATGAAATTTCTCTGTCATACTCATGGTAGATGATCTGCAGACAGTCCGCATAGATTCGATGATTGCTGTTGCTCGCAAGATAATTGAAAAAACCGGCTGGTATCACGTCAAATAAATTTTGCATGGCAGTCGCTCCTCCCCGGCGTTCTTTTCTGATGCTGATGCCATTATAACACCGAAGAGCAGCGGATGTCATTCTTTTTGTCTTATAATCTCACATCGCCCGGAACACTCCATAAAGATCCAGCAGTCCATAACCCCAGTTCCGGTTTGGATAAGTGAAGGGCTCCGGCCTCGCGGCTCCGCGCACCAGGTAGCGCTGCACTCCGGCGCTCTCCATGGCGGGCGCGTTTCCGCGGACAATTCCCCACTCCAGCAGCAGCGCACAGGCGCCCGCACCGATAGCTGCCGCGGCACTCGTACCGCTGAGTGTTCCCGGGATCCCTCTCGTATTCACGGCCGACACCTCCACGGCAGGCGCGGCGACATCGGGAGCAAGCCGTCTGTTTCGTGTATAGCCGCGGCTCGCCTCCTGCCAGACGGACGAACTACGGACATCATAACCCGCGAAGGAAATCACACCCTCCGCATCCGCCGGGCAGGTCACTGTCGTGTCCGGGTCAGGCCGCAGGAAATACGTTTCTCTGCCGAGGAAATTCGTAACCGGCAGCCAGGCATGAAAACTGCAGGCGAAGTCTCCGGCCGAATACACCCGTATCGTCCAGATTCCTTCCGTCGGCTCCTGAAAAGCGAGCAGCAGCCGTTCATCGCCGGAGATCGGTTCTGACCACTCATACTGAATATCCAGGATCGTCCGTTCAAAAATAAAATCGTAGCGCGCTCTCTCATTCCTGCGCAGCGCAGACTCCGGCACGCGCTCGCCGCCCGGGGCGATGACCTCTGCGCTGAGAAGTCCCGGCGCGTCTCCCCAGAGATTCATCTGAAATCCCTCTACATTCGCGCCCACCCGCAGTTCCAGATCTACATAGTCCGTAGGCGCCGGGATCATGCCATAGAAATGGTGAGCCGCATTCCCCTCATTTCCCGCCGCTGCGGCGATCACCCGACCGGCCTTCCGCGCCAGCGTCTGGAGATACTGCCCGAGTGCCGTCTCCCCTGTGTGCCCGCCGGCATTGCTGCCGAGCGCGATGCAGATAACAAGCGGCTTCCCCTCCCGACTGGCCAGCTCATCGAGCCAACGGACCGCCAGCATCAGATCCGCCTCCTCATAGGCGACGACATCCTGCGGGATTCGCTGCATTTCCCGCATAAAAGGCTTCGCTTCTTTCAATTTCACGAAGGCGATCTGCGCCTCAGGAGCGGCTCCTGTGAAATCCATATCGGAAAGCTGCGAACCTGCGGCGATCGACGCCACTTTCGTGCCATGTCCGCTCTCATCCCGTCCGGGCAGTTCTTCCCATCCCTCTGCCAGCATACGGTCGATATCCGTCGATGTATAAGCGCTGCCATACAAAAAACCTTCCGGCGCTGTCCCGCTCTGGTCAGTCTGATCCCACAGCGCGAGCACCCGGCTGCGTCCGCCGCCCGTCCGGAAGACCTCCTGCTCCAGCGCGATGCCGGAGTCCAGAAAACCGATGATCACGTTCTCCCCCGACAGCTCCAGCGCCGGCTGTCGCTGAATGGCATAGATGCCGCTCTTCTCAAGGCTCTCCGTTTCCATCGGCGCATAGCAGGCCATCCCCGTAAAATCTCCGACCGGCAGACTCTGCCGCGCCCCGAACAGCCGCTCTCTTTCCACATAAAAAACTGCAAAAAGAGAACTCACCCGCTGCACACACTGTGCATACAGCAGAGAGTCCTCCATCGACGGTACGGTGTCCGTCTTCCATATCAGATCAACATAATCATTCGAGAGAATCGCATCCCGGCAGGTCATGGCATCTCACTTCCAGAAGTTATCTCTATATACTATGCTCCCGGCGAAAAAATGAGCGGCGATTTTTATACAGACAATCAAAAACTCAGCAACCGCTTCCTGCACTCACCCCAGCAGCCCCAGATATCCGGCCACAATACCGACCAGCGCCGAAGCCCCGATGTAGACAACCGGATGCCTGTTCCACTTTTTGATCGCCAGATAAATCAGTACAGCCAGTACGATTCCGAACCAGTTGAAAGCGCCTAGCGGATCTGTCGGCAGATCGGTAACCGTGAGCAACGTCGTCAGCACTACAGAGAATCCTGCCGCGGCGATGAGTCCTGTGGAAGCCGGGCGTAGTCCATAGAAAGCATTCTGCACAATGGCGCTGCTCTTAAACTTCTGAAGCACTTTGGAGATCAGGATAATCACAATAATCGAAGGGGTCACCAGACCGAGCGTCGCCACAATGCCGCCAATCACCCCACTCGCATGAAAGCCCGCATAGGTCGCCGCGTTGACGCCGATTGCGCCCGGCGTTGACTCGGAGATCGCGATCAGATCGGTCAGATCATGCGCCGTAAACCAGCCTGTCTTCTGGCTGATCTCCTGCAGGAAGGGAAGCGTCGCGAGTCCGCCGCCGATCGCGAACAGTCCCGCCTTAAAAAATTCATAGTATAATCTCAGCAGCAACATCTTAAGCCACCTCCTTCTTGCCGTTTCCGCCGTGCAACACTACACCCGCGACACCCGCGATCACGACATAGACGATCGGCGAAATGCTCGTCAGGTTCGGATAAAAGCTCTGTGCCACCGTGAGAATCGCAGAGATAAGAAATACAGCCAGAAAAATCACCGTCGTCGGCGAGTCAATGACTGATTTCTTCCAGAGCTTCTGCACCGCGTTGAAGATCAGTACGCAAACACAGACGCGGATACCCGAGAAAGCATACTGCACAAGCGCCAGATCCGCGAAGTTCGTCAGGAAGGCCGCAATGATCGAGATGATCACCAGCGAGGGGAATACAACACCGAGCGTCGCTGCAATTCCCCCAATGATCCCCGCCTCCTTATAGCCGATAAAGGTCGCTGTATTGACCGCGATAATGCCGGGCGTGCACTGCCCGATCGCATAATAGTCTGTCAGCTCCTCCTCCGTCGCCCAGTGCCGGTTCTCTACCACCTCGCGCTGCAGCATCGGCAGCATCGCGTAACCGCCGCCGAAAGTCAGGCCGCCGATCCGCGCGAAGGTCAGAAACATATCTGTCAGTTTTTTTAACATTCTTCCACTCCTTTCCAATTCCGCTTGACATTATAGCACGCGATATCCTATATTAAAATTATTGATTTTATATATTATATATACGTTTTTGCTATAGGAGGAACGCATGGACTTAAAACAACTTTCTTATTTTACAGCGGTGGTTGAAGAAGGAACGATCTCCGCGGCAGCGCGCAGACTGCATCTCACCCAGCCGCCCTTGAGCGCACAGATGAAGGCATTGGAGGAAGAAGCCGGCTGCGTCCTCTTCGAACGCGGTTCCCGGCAGATCCGGCTGACTGCGGCCGGACAGATGCTCTATGGACGCGCACAGAAGATGCTGGAGCTTGCCGACATCACAGTGCGGGAACTGCAGGATTATCAGGAAGGGACGGGCGGAGTCCTGCGGCTCGGCGTCGTCTCCTCCATCGGCAGTAGTTTTCTGACCGGCGCCGTCTGCAGCTTTTGCACGGAGCATCCACAGGTCAATTTTGAGCTGACCGAAGGAAACACCTACCAGCTACTGGATGGGATTTCCTCCGGCCTCATTGAGCTCGCCATCGTCCGCAGCCCTTTTCCCGAAAAAGGACTGATCTCCATCCCTCTGCTGGATGAGCCGTTGCTGGCGGCAGGACATCAGAAATATTTTTCCGGAAAAGATTCGCTGACACTTGCTGATCTGAAGGAAACGCCGCTCATCCTGTACCGCAGATGGGAATCCATTCTGCTGGAACAATTTCAATCAGCAGGTTTTCAGCCGCGCGTTTTCTGTAAAAATGACGACGCCAGAACTTCGGCGGCCTGGGCGGATGCCGGACTCGGCGTCGCAATTCTCCCGGCCTCCGCATCCTGCTATTTTCATCATCCGGACAGTCAGGTCCTGCCTGTCGAGGATCTGAAGCTCCGCTCCGGCATCTGCCTGGTACACAGCGAGGGAGCCTACATCTCCGCGGCGGCACGGGCGTTTATGCAGAGCCTTCCGGAATATGTCTCCGGGGAGACGCCTGTCGCGCCTTCATGAACGGTCTTCTCCTCATGGCGTAAAAAATCTGTTAAATTTTGGCTTTTGCTTTAAGAGCACTTGTCACTCCTGTTTTATTTATGGTAATATAACTCATATTTTTTTGATCATTCACATGAAGCCGGCTCATTACTGCCGGATAATGCGGGAAGGATTCGGTCCATGGCCACCATACATACAAAACTGCTTGCAAAACTGAAGGAAGCCCTGAGCGCGGTTCTCCCCATCATGGGAATCGTTCTGATCTTATGCTTCACGATCGCTCCGCTTCCCTCCGGAGTACTGCTGCTCTTCCTCTTTGGCGGCCTGCTCCTCATCATCGGCATGATGTTCTTCAACCTTGGCGCGGAGATGGCAATGACGCCGATGGGCGAAAGGATCGGCTCCCATATGGCCCGAAGCGGACGACTGGGCATCGTCCTTCTGCTCTCCTTTCTTCTGGGCTTTATCATCACGATGTCGGAGCCGGATCTGCAGGTGCTGGCCGGACAGGTTCCCTCGATTCCGAATCAGGTTCTGATCCTGTCGGTCGCGGGCGGCGTGGGTCTCTTTCTGGCTGTCGCTGTGCTGCGCATGCTTTGCTCCAAAGCACTGACTCCCTTTCTGTTCGTCTTCTATCTTATCGTGTTTGTGCTCGCCTTTCTCGTGTCGGACGACTTTCTCGCGATCGCCTTCGACTCCGGCGGCGTGACCACCGGCCCGATGACCGTTCCCTTCATCATGGCACTCGGTGTCGGCTTCGCCTCTGTCCGCAGCGATCGAAATGCACAGGACGACAGCTTCGGACTCATCTCCCTTTGTTCGATCGGTCCAGTCATCGCCGTATTGATCCTGGGACTGCTCTACGATACCTCCGATAGCAGCTACAGCCCGACACTCATTCCGGATATTTCAGACTCCGTAGAGCTCTGGCAGGCTTTTGCCGGGAGCTTTCCGGAATACATCCGCGAAATCGCGGTCTCGCTGCTGCCGATTGTCCTCTTCTTCGGGATCTTCCAGCTCGCGGCGCTGAAACTGGGGCGACGCACGATCGGAAAAATTGTGATCGGTCTTCTCTACACCTACATCGGCCTCACGCTTTTCATGACCGGAGTCAACATCGGCTTTATGCCCGCAGGAAACTATCTCGGTCAGATCATAGCCGGTCTTCCGTACCGTTGGATCCTGATTCCGATCGGCATGCTGATCGGCTATTTCATCGTGAAGGCCGAGCCCGCCGTCTATGTCCTCATGGATCAGGTCGAAGACATCACCTCCGGTGCGATCTCCGGACACGCGATGGGTATGGCGCTTTCGCTCGGCGTGGCGGCCTCGGTCGGCATCGCGATGTTCCGGGTGCTGACCGGCGTATCGATCCTGTATTTCCTGCTGCCGGGCTACGCGCTCGCCCTCGCGCTGTCGTTCTTCGTCCCAAAGCTCTTCACCGCGATTGCCTTTGACTCCGGCGGCGTCGCATCCGGGCCGATGACCGCGACCTTCCTTCTGTCCTTCGCGATGGGAGCCTGTGAGACGCTTGGTGGCAATATCGTGCAGGACGCCTTCGGCATCGTCGCGATGGTCGCCATGACGCCTCTGATCGCGATCCAGCTCATGGGGCTCGTCTATCAGCTCAGGTCTGCACGCACGGGAAAAAGCGAGGCTGTTGTCACACCAGCATTATTACTGGAAAACCTGCCCGATGACGAGATCATCGAGCTTTGATTGACAAAAAAGGAGACGTATATGAACGAAATTTACCTGATGGGTATGATTGCCGACCGCGACATACAAAGGAAGCTGTCCTCCTTTTTCAAGAAGCTTAACATCCATGTCGTCTACCTTACGATGGCCTCCGGTACGGCAAGCAGTGCTACGCTCGACTATTTCGGGCTGGAGGCGACGGAAAAACTCGTCTGCTTTTCTGTGCTGACAATGGAAAACTGGAAGTTGGTCAGAAAAGGACTATACGAAACCTTAAGAATCGACATTCCGGGCCGGGGCATCGCCTTTCTGATTCCCTTAAGCAGCGTCGGCAGACGGCGGGCACTGCAGTATCTCACCGCCGGTCAGAATCTTGTCATAGAGGAGGAAAGTACCTTGAAGAACACAGAATATGAATTACTGATCACCGTCGCGAATGCAGGCTACACGGAAATGGTCATGGACGCTGCCAGAAGCGCGAACGCCCCCGGCGGCACGGTCATTCATGCAAGAGGAACCGGCGCGGAGCAGGCAAAGCGTTTCCTCGGCATCCTGCTCGCTGAGGAGAAAGAGATGATCTTCATTGTTGTCCGCAGTACTCAGAAAAACGCGATCATGAAGGCGATCATGGATGAGGCCGGTGTGGATACACCCGCAGGCAGCGTCGTCTTCTCGCTGCCGGTCACGAGCACCGCGGGGCTGCGCGTCATCGAGTCGGAGGAGGAGTAGCGCCACTGTGAAACTACAGGCAAAATAGTGCATATAAAGGAACGGCTTCGACGGAATTCGCGCAGTAAAAGTTCTCCTCCGATAAGCGGATTGCCCTCTGTGGCTTATATTTGTTAATAAACGTCCCCCCATCCTTCTGAATAACAAAATCAAGCTCCGCCTGGCTGTTTTCAGGAGCCTGCTCGCAAAAATATTTGAGACTGGTAAGAGCCCTCTCGCACAACTGAATTTCATCCAAAAATAAGAGCGTCGTCTCCGGATTAATCTGCTCTCCGACTACAGCCTCCAATAACCTGACTTGCTCCATATAAGAGCAAGGGCTTCTTATTTTCTTTACTTATTTTTTTAAGCAGTTCATGCCATCAACCATCATAATTCCGATAAAGCCGTGCCGACAAGAGCGCGTTTTCATCAAGCGCGCGGCTGTAATTCCGGATCTCCTCCACGGCCGGTGCGACGCCTCTCTCCAGACGCTCCTCAAGGAACCGGTCGCTCTCCTGGCAAAAGCGGTTCACCTCGCCGTCCATGATGAGACCGCCAAGCCCCTGCTCCTGTCGCGTCAGGCGGGAAAGAGCCTTCAGAAAGCTTCTCTTTCGCGGATTTTCACAAGTGAAAAAACGCAGCGTCCGGCGAAAACCGTGAATACATACGCCGATCTGCTGCGGCGATACCCTCTCATACATCCGGGAAATCTGCTCCCGTGTATGCGCGCGGCTGATCAGATGATGAATCGGCACATAGCGACACGGATCGCGCCCGTCCAGCTCCATCAGATAGCGGTCCAGTTCCGTCTCGATCTCGATATGGCCGACCTTTTTTTCCTCCATATAATAACCGACAAAAGGATGACATTCGCTGTCCAGAATAAAGTGACAGATATATCCGTACAGATAGGCGCGCAGCGCCGGATCCGGTTTTTGCCGATACTCTGCTCTGCCGCGTTCAAAAAAATCCGCCGCAAGTTCTTTATGCATTCGCGTTCCCAGCTGATTGATCCGGTTTTTACAGATGGGCACGTAATAAAACAAAAGATCCGGGCCGTGCAGTCCGAGCAGAAAGGCGTCCTTCGCCTGCCGGATGATCTGCCGCTCCTTTTCGGGAAGCTCCCCGTAAACCTTTTTTCCAAATCGATAATGTGCGTAAGCTGCGGGCATTTCCTTACTCCTGTTCTCTGTAGATTCGATTTTCCACTGACTTTCCAAGTATAACACAAAATAAATTTCCTGCATATGATGAAGTGTAAATAGATTTTGGAGGTTATCATATGGCTGATTTAAGTTCGAGAAACGGCTGTGGCTGCAGCGGCGGCCTCTTCGGCGGCGGCAGCTCCTGCTGCACCTGGATCTGCATCCTGATTCTCCTGAGCGAGTGCTGCGGAAATGGAGGCGGCATCTTCGGCGGAGACGGCTGTGGCTGCGGTGACAACAGCTGCATCTGGATCATCCTTCTGCTCCTGTTCTGTGGAAACGGCTTTGGCGGCTGCGGAAGCTCCTGCTGCTGACGCATGATGTCCCCTGCGGACTGCCGGAACTTCCGGCAGTCCCACCCCTTTTGTCAGACAGCATTCATGCATGATTTTCCGTGACAAATCATATATTTTAGCATGACTTCCTTTGACGAAGCGATTCTCCCACCGGAGCTGAAACTGTTCAAAATCCTTCTGCCTTTTCTTCCCCCTGACGCGCAGAAAATCCTGGCAGTCTTCCTCAAGTGGACGGAACTTATCGGTACAGTCCGCTATTATGAGCAGCATCCGCCCACGCAGTGCAATCCCGATGTTCAAAGCCTGCTGAAGTGCCTGAAGGATATCCTGCCACCCGAAGAGCTCTCGCAGATGGAACAGTTTATGGATATTTTTGAAAATATGGATCAGTACCGGGAAATGTTCGAGAGCTTTTCTGCCTTTGACATGCCCGGCCAGAAAGAAGGCGACCTGTGAATCCACCGGAATGGTTTTACGATGAACGCATACAGAAGATCGCACCCGAAAAATTGCAGCTCCTCATGAGTCTTGCGAGCCAGCTCGACGGCAAATCATCCCAGAAAGAAATGCTGCCCATCCTGCTGGGCGCCGCAGCCAGTGCGAGCCGCCGGGGCCTGAGTTTTACCAAAGACGAGTTTGACCTCATCTTCCGCATCATGAAAGAGGGCAAATCTGCCGAGGAGCAGGCGCAGATGGATCGCACGCTCGAGAAGGCGCAGCAGTTATTTCAACAGAAGCGGTAGCGCACCTCCGTCTCCGAAGATCTCAATCCTGCCGCTGTCACCGCCGCGGTCCCGGAAAGCCGGAAAGAGAAAGCCGCTCTGCGGCTTCTGCGGCTCGTAGTCCCCGCTGACCCGGCAGTAAGCGCCGACCAGGAAGGAATAGACCTCCTCCGACTCCCACTGGTTCTCCTTGTCCGTGCCCTTTCGCGGGATGTCGTAGCTGCCATAGAACAGATAAAAAGCATAGGGACTGCCCGTCTGATACCGCTCGCCTGTGATCTCATACAGCGTCTCCAGGAGCGCGTCGTTCTTCAGTTCGCAGCCCTTCAGCGCCATCAGCATCTGCCAGACGCCGCCGGGTCCCTGGTCCGCCGCGTCAAATACATATTCTTTCAGCTGCACATTCGTCTCCGAAAAGGGAATCGTCTTCGCGATCTCAAGATTCTCTTTCTGCTCCGCCTCTGTCAGCCGTTTAAAATGGCGGTTGAAACTCCCGTCCACATAGCCTTCCTCATCAAAATATGCCCCTGCAATCCTGCTGAAGCAATTTCTGCTTAAAGTCATTCTTCTGGTGAGCTCCAGCATATCCTCGCGGCGGATGCTTCCCTGCTGTCTCATATTTCCTTCACTCCCTCGTCCTGCGATTGATAAACTGAAGTTTTGTCTTCGAATACAGGATCTTCTGGCTATGATACAGGCCAAAGTAGCCGGACTCCATATAGCTCACAGCAACGACCAGCAGAAAATACGGCATCGCCTCAAACCCGAAAAGCTCGAAGCTGAGAAACAGCGAAGAGAGCGGACAGTTCGTCACACCGCAGAACAGTGCCGCCATACCGCAGGCCGCAGCGAGGGACGGCGAAAAACCAAAGATCTGTCCGATAAGGCAGCCGAAGGTCGCGCCGACGAAGAGCGTCGGAACGATCTCCCCTCCCTTGAAGCCGCAGCCAAGCGTAACGGCGGTAAATACCATCTTGATCAGAAAGGCAGCGGCCACGGTCTCCCCTTCGACGGCCCGTTCGATCACACCCATGCCTGTGCCGAGGTAATCAGTCGTGCCAAGCAGCGCCGTCATCAGGATGATCAGCAGCGCGCCCGCGATCATACGCAGCCACTCATTCGGAATATACTTGTGATAGAGATGTTCCGTTTTATGCAGGATCAGGCAAAAAAGGATACTGACCGCGGCGCAGGCGACCGCAAAGAGAATCACAAAGCCCGCGCTCTGAAGCGTAAATTCAGGGATATTCACAATCGTAAAGTGCTCGCCCTCCGCACCGACCAGACCCGCTACCGCAGCGGCCATGAGTGAGGCAAGCGCACAGGGAACGATCGCCGCATATTGCATGATGCCGACACTGATAACTTCCATTGAAAAAACCGTGGCCGTCAACGGCGTGCCGAACAGTGCCGAAAAGCCCGCGCTCATGCCGCACATGATCATCAGCTTGCGGTCATATTCATCAAGCTTCAGTACTCTCCCAAGCGTCCCGCCGATGCTGCCGCCGAGCTGCAGCGCCGCGCCCTCGCGTCCGGCGGAGCCGCCACAGGCATGCGTCAACACGGTTGCAGCCGTGATCAGCGGCGCCATGCGCAGCGGTACATAGGAATCCGAACTGACGCCCTCCAGCACGACATTGGTACTGGATTTATAGGGATCCAGGCGATAGAGAGCCACGATCAGCAGTCCGGCGATCGGAAGCAGATACAGCATGAAAGGATGCGCCCCGCGAAATGCCGTCACCAGAGATATGCAACGTCCGAACAGGCCGCCCAGTATCCCCAGCAGAATTCCTGTCAGTCCTGCTATCAGCAGCCAGCGAATGAGCAGCCAGCCTCTCTCAAGACATATTCCAAGGTATTTCTTCATCTTTTTTCCCTCTTAGCGGGGAAAAGGCATTGCCCGAATGAGGCAATGCCTTTTCCCTTTCTCATGAAAAGATCGGACAATTATTAGTATCAGCTATGCCTCGGCAGCAGCTCTCGCCGCCACTTCCTTCTCCTGTACATCAGAAGGAGCCTGCTCATAGCGTGCAAAATCATAAGAATATACACCACTTCCGCCGGTCATCGAACGAAGATCGGTCGAGTAGCCAAAGAGTTCCATCATCGGCACTTCTGCCACAACCTCGGTCTTGCCGCCGCCCGCCGGGTTCATGCCAAGTACACGTCCTCTTCTCTTGTTCAGATCGCCCATCACGTCGCCGGTGTATTTATCCGGCACGAGGACCGTCACGGTCTCAATCGGCTCAAGAAGAATCGGGGAAGCCTCCATAAAGCCCTTCTTGAAGGCCTGCACGGACGCAGTCTTGAAGGCCATCTCGGACGAATCAACTGCATGATAGGAACCGTCGTAGAGCGTTGCGCGCACGCCGACGACCGGATAACCGGCCAGCGGGCCTGCCAGGACAGAATCCTGAATGCCCTTCTCAACCGCCGGGAAATAGTTCTTCGGAACCGCACCGCCGACAACCTTCTGTTCGAACACATATGGGGTCTCAAGGTCTCCGGATGGCTCGAAGGTCATCTTGACGTGCCCGTACTGGCCATGGCCGCCGGACTGCTTCTTGTGCTTGTATTCCACATCGGACTTCTTGCGAATGGTCTCCTTAAAGGCTACCTTTGGCTTCACAAGTTCTACTTCTACCTTGTATTTCTCCTGCAGGGTGCTGACAATAACCGACAGATGCTGGTCGCCCATACCATAAAGGAGCGTCTGGCGGTTCTGCCCGTCGTTAACCGTCCTGACTGTCAGATCCTCGTCCATGATCTTCGCCAGAGCCTGGGCAATCTTATCCTCCTCGCCTTTCTTCTTTGCACGGTAGGCCATATAGGTGTAAGGCTTCGAGAGCTCTGTCTTGCCGTAGACGATCGGCATGGCCTTTGTGGACAGGCTGTCGCCGGTTCTGCAGCTCGCCTTGCCGAGCGCGCCGATATCTCCTGCATGGAGCTCGCCGATCTCCTCCGGCCTGTTGCCGCGCATCACATAGAGCTTGTTCACCTTCTCCTCGCTCTCGGTGCTGCTGTTGTAGAGGACGTCATCCGATTTCAGCACGCCGGAGCAGACCTTGACCAGAGAATATTTTCCGATGAACGGATCCGCGATCGTCTTGAAAACATATGCGGATTTTGCCTTCGAGAAATTGTAATCCGCCTGGAAAATCTCATTTGTCTTCATATTGACGCCCGCACAGGTCTTCTTGTCCGGCGAGGGGAGCAGCTCCACAATGTCGTTCATTACATTATGTATATTGCGCAGCTCGATGCTGGAGCCCATCGTCACCGGCACGATGCTGCCGTCCGTCACATTCATCTTCATCGCGGAACGAATCTCCGCAACCGAGAATTCATCCCCCTCAAAATAGCGCTCCATGAACTCCTCGCTGGTCTCCGCGACCGCATCCATCATGGCCTCGCGATAGATCTCAAGATTCGGTCTGCAGTAATCCGGAATATCACAGGGCTCTCTCTTCCCGATGCCGGTGAATCTGCGGCCTTCCATCTTCATAACATTCACATAACCGACGAACTTCTCATGCTCACGGATCGGCTGATAGAAAGGTGCAATCTTCTTTCCATAGAGCTCAGTCAGGCGCTCAACGACTGCGCGGAAGGATGCGTTGTCCACATCCATGTCGGAGACGAAGAACATCCTCGGCAGCTTATATTTCTCACAATACTCCCAGGCCTTCTCCGTGCCGACCTCAACCCCCGCCTTGCCGGACACGACGATGATCGCGGCATCTGCAACCGCGACAGCCTCCTCCACTTCTCCTACAAAATCGAAATACCCCGGCGTATCCAGAATATTGATCTTTGTATTTTCCCAGAGAATCGGAACGATCGATGTATTGATCGAAAACTTACGCTTAATCTCCTCTTTATCATAATCGCTGATGGTCGTACCATCCGCGACTTTCCCGAGTCGGCTGGTCAGTCCGGATACATGCGCCATCGCTTCCACCAGGCTGGTCTTTCCGCTGCCCCCGTGCCCCAAAATCACTACATTGCGGATACTGTCTGTTGTGTAAACGTTCATTATTTACCTCCTCCGAAACATTCTTCTCAAATTATACTAAATTAATCAGCAAATAGCAAGAGAAAGCAAAAGCTCTTGCCTTTTTTTTATCTTCCGTTATAATGATTACTGTTAAAAATGAAGTGAGGAGCCGCCATGATTTTAGCCTGTCAGAATATCAGCAAGGCGTTCGGGGACCATGAAGTCCTGAAAAACGCCTCTTTTCATATAGAAGAACGGGAAAAAGCCGCCATCGTCGGCATCAACGGAGCCGGTAAATCCACGCTTCTTCGGATCATCATGGGCGAAATGCCTGCGGACAGTGGAGGTGCTGCCCTCACGCGGGGCTGCAGTATCGGCTATCTCGCGCAGTACCAGGAGATGGAGAGTGACAGCACGATCTTCGACGAGCTTCTGACGGTCAAGCAGGATGTCCTGGAATTAGAAGAGCGTATGCGGGAAACGGAGATCTCCATGAAGCGCGCGCAGGATGAAGAGCTGCAGATGCTGATGGAACACTACGCGGAACTGAACCGGGAATTCGAGCAGAGAAACGGCTATGCCTGGAAGAGCGAGATCACCGGCGTCCTGAAAGGTCTGGGCTTTGACGAGGAGGATTTTGGAAAGCATGTGTCTACCCTCTCCGGCGGTCAGAAGACCCGTGTCGCGCTCGGCAAACTGTTGCTTATGCGACCGGATCTCATCCTGCTGGACGAGCCGACCAACCATCTCGATATGGGCTCGATCACCTGGCTCGAAACTTTTCTGATGAACTACCCCGGCGCGGTATTGATTGTCTCCCACGATCGCTATTTTCTGAACCGTGTCGTCACGAAGATCATCGAAATCGACCAGGGCGAGGTCACAGTCTTCACGGGCAATTACACGCAGTATGCACAGAAGAAGGCGCAGATTCGTGAGGCGCGCATGCATGCCTGGCTGAACCAGCAGCGCGAGATCCGACATCAGGAGGAAGTCATCACGAAACTGAAGTCCTTTAATCGGGAAAAGTCCATCCGGCGCGCCGAGAGCCGCGAAAAAATGCTGGACAAGATGGAAGTGCTCGACCGCCCTTCCGAGGCAAAGACTGACATGCGCATCCGGCTTGAGCCGCGCATCACGAGCGGCAATGACGTGCTGACCGTGCTGAATCTTGCAAAGGCGTTCCCGCCGCAGACACTGTTCTCTGACCTGAATTTTGAGATCAAACGGGGCGAACGCGTCGCACTGATCGGCGCGAACGGGACGGGTAAGACGACGATTCTGAAGATTCTGAATGGCGTGATTCCGGCAGACGCCGGCGAAGTGCATCTCGGCTCGCGCGTACAGATCGGCTACTACGACCAGGAGCATCATGTTCTTCATATGGAAAAGACACTCTTTGAGGAGATGTCCGACGCCTATCCGACGCTGAACAATACGAAGATCCGTAATGTGCTGGCCGCCTTCCTCTTTACGGGCGATGATGTGTTCAAGCGTATCAGCGCCTTAAGCGGCGGCGAGCGGGGCCGCGTCTCCCTTGCAAAGCTCATGCTCTCCGAGGCGAATTTCCTGATTCTCGATGAGCCGACCAACCATCTCGATATTGTGTCGAAGGAAGTGCTCGAGGATGCGCTGAACCATTACACCGGCACGGTACTTTTCGTCTCGCACGACCGTTATTTCATCAATGCGGTCGCCACAAGGGTGCTGGATCTGAATGAACAGAAGCTGACAGAGTATCTCGGAAATTACGATTATTATCTGGAAAAAAGGGAAAATATGACGAATTTCACCGGCACCGCGGAAGTTTCCGGCGAAGCAGTCCCTGAGCCAAATGAGAGCGTTGCCAAGCTTGACTGGAAGCAGCAAAAGGAGGAACAGGCTCGCCTGCGAAAGGTGCAGAATGACATGAACCGGACAGAACAGCGTATTGAAGAACTGGAGGGACGCGACGGGGAAATTGACGGACTTCTCGCTCAGGAGGAGATTTTCACCGATGTCTCAAGGGTGACGGATCTGAGCAGGGAAAAAGAGACCATCCGGCAGGAACTGGACAGCCTCTATGAAGAATGGGAATCATTGTCAGAACTGCTGGCTCTTGCCTCTTCCGGCTCCAGCAGCCGATAGGTTAACAGAAGATACAGGAGCTGGTCTGGATCGTCGAGATCGATCTGAATCAGCTCTTTAATATGTGCCATCCGGTACAGAAAGGTACTGCGGTGGATAAAAAGCGTCTTTGCCGCCTGCACTGCGTTCATCTGGCAGGAAATGTACGTGCGGAGCGTCTCATAGTAATCGGTCTTGTGCTCCTCGTCATATTCCCTCAAAGTCAGCACCGCGCGACTGCATACCACCTCCGGATCCAGGCGTTCCGTACACTTTCCCATCAGGTAATCCAGGGCAATATCCTCGAAGCGGTTTACCCAGCGCAGCGGATAACGCTTCATACCCTCCTCCAGCGCAATGCTGGACTGCAGATAATACTGCCTCATCGATCCCAGTCCGGTAAATGCATAGCTGATGCCCGCCTTCAGGTAGCTGTCCTGCAGAAAGCCTGTCACAGCCTCCAGTGCCTCATCAAGCGTGGTGCCGCCTTCTGTAAGATTTACGCAGACCACAACCCGCTCATTCATAAAAAACGCACAGCTTCCCGGAATCAGTCCCTCAATCCGGTTGCAGAGGAAGCGAATCACCGTCAGGTTCTGCCGGTCGACCGTCGACACATGAATATTCATGCAAAAATAGGAATGCCGCTCCTCCCAGTGAAAACTCTGAAAACGCGCCTGCAGTGAGGACTTCTCAATATTTTCATCTGTCAGGACATTCGACAGCAGACGGTCAAGCGTATAGCTGACATCCGGCTGCACCACCGTGAACCGCTCCACCATCTGTTCAATATACTTGGAAAGATGCAGCAGTAAATGCTCGTCGGAAACCTTCAGCCTGCGGGATGTTTCCAGCAGAATGAGCCGGTAAACATTCCTGTTCTTGTCATAGATTTCCACAAACAGATGATTTCTGTGACTCTCCGGCTCCTGATAGTGATGCACGGATGAAGTGTCTCCCGCCCCAGCATCCTTCGGAATGCAGCAGTGCTGCAGCGCATGCTGCAGCTCAGCCACAGAATCCATCAGGCTGCTGTGATCCACCACAAAGCCTTCCTTCGTGGTGACCATGATCGGATTGTGAAAAATCCGATAAGAAGCGTCGAGCAGCGCCTTCATCGTATTCTCAGACAATGCCATACTCTGCATTCGCTCATCCCAGGCATCGTAGGTGTCAAAGGCACGCTGCACTGTGTTGAAAAGCGCTTCGGGATCGCAGTCCTCCGAGAAAAAAATCACGCCCGGCAATGGTTCCGTTTTCTCCTGTCCGGCATCTTCTGTCACAAGAAGCAGATTATCTCCGTGGGATTCCAGAATTTCGCGCGTCATATCGCTCTCATGGGCAATATATACTTTATTTTTCCGCAGACTCGCACCGCTCTGATAGAAAAGCGGCCGTTTGAGATTCATCTCATCAGACAGCTCTCCCGCGCGGCAGTCCGGATAATTCTGGCGGACACGGTCCGCCAGAATCTGCATACTGATTCGCATAAATTAAGCAAACTTTCTTTTTGCCGCTTCCACGACATGACCGACCAGCACGGAGGTCGTCACGCTGCCGACACCGCCCGGCACCGGCGTGATCGCGTCGACGATCGGCTCCACCGCTGCATAGTCTACATCACCGCAGAGTTTGCCTTCTGCATTTACATTGATGCCGACATCAATAACAATCTGTCCCGGGGAAACATACTCCGCTCCCACGACGCCCGCGCGGCCCGCAGCCACGATCAGGATCTCGGCCTCGCGCGTCACGGACGGCATGTCAACCGTCCTCGTGTGACAGGTCGTGACCGTCGCGTTCTTCTTGATCAGCATCTGCGCGGCCGGCTTGCCGACGACCAGGGAACGACCGATCACAACGGCCTTCTTGCCCGTGCAGTCGATGCCGTAGTGATCAAGAATCTCCATGCAGGCCTGCGGCGTGCATGGCGGGAAGCCTACCTGCTTGCCCGTGAAGACGCCGCCGAGGGAAGCGTCCGTCTGGCAGTCCACATCCTTATCCGGGCAGAGTGCGTTTTCCACCACTGCCTGGTCGATGTGCTTCGGCAGCGGACGGAACATCAGCACACCGTGGATACCGTCGTCCTTGTTCACCTCATCGATCACCTTCAGGAGTTCTTCCTGGCTGACATCAGCCGGAAGCAGATATTTCTTATACTCAACGCCCAGAGTCTCGCAGCGCTTCGTCGCACCTCTCTCATAGGAAAGGTCGTCCGGTCTCTCGCCCACGCGGATGATACCGAGCGTCGGGTTCACGCCCTTCTCCTTCAGGGCAGCCACATCCGCTTTGATCCGCTCATTGAGAGCCGCCGTCACTTCTTTTCCCAGTAATTGCTTCGCCATCTTATCCTCGCTCCTCCTATCTCAGTCTCGCGTTCACAGCTGCGAAAATCTCGTCCGCCTTTTTGCTGTAGTCCGCGATCATTTTGTCTGCCTTTTCATTGAGCGACGCCGCGTATTCCTTATCCGCCATCGACTTCGTATTGATATAGACATTGAGGGACGCCCCCAGAAGCGCCGCCTTGCAGAATGTCACACCGACGCCCGCATCGGAAATCGCCAGCGCCGATCCCTTCGCCGCAAACTCTTCAATCACATCGATCGCCTCGCAGCACTTCTCCATGATCTCCATCGGCACCGCACAGGCGTCCTTCAATACAATCGCCATCACGCGTGCCTTCTCGGCCTTCTCTTCCTCGGTCTCGCGCGGCATGCCATAAGCCTTCGCAAGCGGCTCGAAAGCCTGCGCGTCAGCCTCTACCAGACGCAGAAAATCCGCCTGCAGCGCAGTCGCTTTCTCCTTCAGTGCGACAATATCGGCCTCCACGTCCGCATATTTCTTCTTTCCAACGGTCAGGCTGCCGACCATGTTGCCGAGCGCCATGCCGATCGCACCGACGAGTGCCGACGCACCGCCGCCGCCCGGTACCGGCGCCTTCGACGCCAGCACATCTACGAATTCTTCACAGGTATTTGTCGTAAATCCCATATCTTCCTCCATATGCATGGATGATGGCAGGGAGCGCCATCGCCCCCTGCCCGCATCCTATATTGCATTCCGTTTTTTCTTAGAACAGTCCGGTGATCTTTCCGTTCTCGTCAACGTCGATCTTCTCAGCCGCCGGCACCTTCGGCAGACCCGGCATCGTCATGATCTCACCGGTCAGCGCCACGATGAAGCCAGCGCCCGCGGAAACCTTCAGATTACGCACCGTAACTTCGAAATCGGTCGGAGCGCCGAGCTTCTTCTCATCATCGGTCAGGCTGTACTGCGTCTTCGCCACGCAGATCGGGCAGTTGCCAAAGCCAAGATCTTCCAACTGCTTTGCCTGCTTCTTCGCATTCGCGGTCAGAACCACGCCCTTGCCGCCGTAGACCTTCTTCACGATCTGATCCAGTTTCTCCTCGATGCTGCCCTCAAGCTCATAGGCAAAGCTAAAGCTGTCATTCGGCTGCTCGCAGAGACGTACAACTTCCTCGGCCAGCGCAACACCGCCCTCGCCGCCTTTTGCCCATACCTGGGACAGGACGACATTGACGCCGAGCTCCTTGCACTTCTTCTCGACAAGGTCGATCTCCGCCTGCGTATCGGTCGGGAATTCGTTGATCGCGACCACGCACGGAAGCTTGTAGACATTCGTGATGTTGCTCACGTGCTTCAGAAGGTTCGGAAGACCCTTCTCCAGCGCCTCCAGGTTCTCACTGTTCAGCTCCGCCTTCGGCACGCCGCCGTTGTACTTCAGGGCGCGAACCGTCGCAACGATGACAACTGCGTTCGGCTTGAGTCCCGCCATGCGGCACTTGATGTCGAGGAACTTCTCAGCGCCAAGGTCAGCGCCGAAGCCCGCCTCCGTCACGGTGTAGTCCGCCAGCTTCAGGCACATCTTGGTCGCGGTCACGGAATTGCAGCCGTGGGCAATGTTCGCGAAAGGTCCGCCGTGCACGATCGCCGGAGTTCCCTCGAGCGTCTGTACCAGGTTCGGCTTCAGAGCGTCCTTCAGAAGAGCTGCCATTGCGCCCTGCGCATTCAGATCACCAGCAGTGACCGGCTTCTGCTCTGAGGGCTTTCCATATGTATAACCAACGATGATTCTGGAAAGTCTCTCCTTCAGATCATTGATATCGCTCGCCAGGCAGAGCACCGCCATGATCTCGGAGGCCACGGTGATATCATAGCCGTCCTCTCTCGGCGTACCGTTCGTCCTGCCACCAAGTCCATCCACTACGTTACGAAGCTGACGGTCGTTCATATCCACGCATCTTCTCCAGGTGATCTTCCGCGGATCAATGTTCAGCGCGTTGCCCTGGAAAATGTGGTTGTCGATCATGGCCGCAAGCAGATTGTTCGCCGCGCCGATCGCGTGGAAGTCGCCGGTGAAGTGAAGGTTGATATCCTCCATCGGTACGACCTGCGCATATCCGCCGCCGGCCGCTCCGCCCTTCACGCCGAAGACCGGTCCAAGGGACGGCTCACGCAGCGCTACCATGACATTCTTGCCGATCTTCTTCAGGCCGTCCGCAAGTCCGACAGAGGTCGTCGTCTTGCCCTCGCCGGCCGGAGTCGGGTTGATCGCAGTCACGAGAATCAGCTTGCCGTTCTCCGCCTTCGTATCCTTCAGCAGATTGTAATCAATCTTCGCCTTGTACTTTCCGTACTGCTCCAGATACTTGTCGTCGATACCTGCCGCTGCAGCGATCTCGGTAATCGGCTTCATCTCGCATTCCTGTGCAATCTCAATGTCGCTCTTGAATCCCATCGTTCTTTCTCCTTTCTCATCCACGGACGGGGTATCCGCAGAAGGCCGCGCGTCTGCGCATTGTTTTCTTTTTAACAAAGGAATGTATTTCCCCTGCTTCCTTTCGCAGTATACGACTTTGATAAATATTTCACATCATACACTTTGTAGGATTCAGGGGTGCTACGCGCTGAGCTTCTTCAGCGTCGTAATGGACAGATCACCCGCCACGACCATATCCTCAGCATGAAAACCGAACTGAAAATTGTCGCTGTAGAGAATCTGCGCCGAAGGCGGAAACTCATCGTCCCCTTCCCAGAAAATGAAACGCATCCGATAGCCGTCGATCAGCTCAAATTCATAGGCAACGTCACCCATCTTAATCCGCTCTGCGCCGGGAATCCGTTCCATCGCCGCCGAAAAAACCGGCAGCTTATAACCGAAACCATAGGTCAGGCGCTTGATGCAGCGCCCATCGAAAGGCTTGTTGTACAGTTCCCCGTAGACCGGAACCTCCCGGAAAGTCATGAAACGCCCGCTGGAGCGGACATACTGCCCTTCCAGAAGATAACGCAGAATAAAGGTCTTCGCCGGAAGGCTTGTCATCAGCAGATCACCGGCCTCCGCATCGGGAGACGCGATCTCAAACTCCGGCCAGGCCGCCTCATAAGCATATCCCATAAATCGAAAATGAAATTTGCCCTCCGAATCATCATACACAATGTTCAGTCTTCCGGCAGCTTCGTGCGGGTCAAGCGAACCATATTTTTCCAGATAATGCTCGAAAGGCACTTCTTCTTTGTGATTTTCGATCTCCAAAATCAGATTTCCTCCTGTTTTACGCTCGGGAAGAGCGAAGTATCGGTATGCGGAAGGAAGCAGGCCGCCACAAACTCATCCATGTAACCCGGTTCCGTGCTGAGCTCCATGTAGGTCATATTGTGAGAGAGCTCATGTACCTTCTCCTCCGCCGCGTCCGAGAGCGTCATGCAATAGGCGCCCGTCAGCGAAGAATTGCCAATATAATGGAACTTGTCAAGCTCAATATCCGGGAACATGCCGATCACCACAGCATTGCGCATATTGATGCCGCTGCCAATGCCGCCCGCGACATACACATTCTCGATCATCGACACATCGAAGTCGAGCGAGCGCAGCATCGTGCAGACCGCTGAGAAGATCGCACCCTTCGCACGGATAAAGTTGTCGATGTCAACTTCATTGATCACGACGTCCTTGTGCCCCGCAGCTTCCTCTTTAAACGCGAGCACATAGCTGCCGACGCCGTAAGCGTCATGCCGCACTCTCTCACCCTCGCGGATGAACTTGCCCTTCGGGCTGATGATGCCGCAGCGGAACAGTTCTGCAATCACGTCAATGATGCCGGAACCGCAGAGGCCGACCGGCTTCTGTCCCTCGTCGCCGACAATCGTGAGCGTCGGCTCCATCGTGCGCGCATCGATCGTGCAGGCTTCGATCGCGCCATCCGTCGCACGCATGCCGCAGCTGATGTCGCCGCCCTCAAAGGCCGGTCCTGCGGAGCAGGCGCAGCTCATCATAAAATCTGAATTGCCGAACACGATCTCGCCGTTGGTACCGAGATCGATGAAAAGATTGAACTCCGGCTTGTTCCAGATCATGCTGACCAGCGTACCCGCCGTGATATCTCCGCCCACATAGCTGCCGATATTCGGCGAGATGATGACCCGGGCATCCGGATGCACATGCAGGCCGAGATCGTAGGCATCTACATTGTCCGTCTCAAAGAAGGTCGGAATGTAGGGCTCCATGCGCAGCGGATCCGCGTTGACGCCCATCAGCAGATGGTTCATCGTGCTGTTGCCCGCGATGCACATATGATAAATATGGCTTCCATGGATGCCGACGCTGTGACACATATTGTGAATCATCGGATTGATCGTCTCCTCAACGATGGCCCGCTGCAGCTTCGCGCTGCCGCCCGGCTTCCGGGACTCAATGATCCGGTTGATGACGTCCGCGCCAAAGCGAATCTGTCCGTTACCGGAGGAAGCCTTTGCTGCAAGGTTGCCGTCCTTCAGATTCAGGATGACCGCCGACACCGTCGTCGTACCAATATCTACCGCAAGGCCGAAGAGCCGGTCGTCGTCCGGCGGCAGCACGTCGTAGACCAGGACGCCGTGAGCGCCCTTTTTCAGCACAGCGTTCACATGAAAAGCATTGTCGCGCAGCGCGTCCGCCAGCTTCTTCAGCACCTGATAAGTCAGTTTCACTTTTTCTGCGCCCGTCACAGCCTGAATGGCACGAATCAGCCGCTCGTTGTCAGGCATGGTGTCGTCGAGCGTCGGTTCCTCCATCGTCAGCTCTACGACCGAAAATTTGTTTTCAAAGGGAATACCGGCATCCGCCACATCCTGCTTCGCCTGCTCGAAGATGGCGACCTCTTCCTTTGAGCTTAAGTCGGCCACCTTCATACGGCTCTTGTAGGCGGACGCAATGTCCGGCACCAGGATCTCCACATCTCCCTCGATGGTGCTGGCGCAGGCCAGGCGGACGCCCTCCCTGAAATCCTCGTCGGAAATGTGCCTTGTCTGTTCTGTCTTCAAATCGCCACTGATATATTTTACTCTGCATTTCCCGCAGGACCCGTTGCCTGAACAAGGTGCATCAATGGCTACATTCGCTTTGCGCGCCACCTCCAACAGGTTCTCTCCGGTTGTCACCGCAACGGTCGTCGCAGCGCCGTCTTCGTATCGAAATGTTACATTGGGCATAATATTCTGTCTCCATAAAATAAGATTTGCCCGCCGGCCGTTACGACCGGCGGGCAAGAATGTCCAGGTGTGAATAAGTTCAAAGGCTCCAGAATCCAGCCGTGCTTCGCACGTCTGCCGCGGCTAGCGCCGCTAAAAGATTCTGTCGCTAACAGCTCGGGTGAAAACAAATGCTCCCTGCGGTCGCGCTTGTTTTCCTTCCTCGCTGTTACATCATGGGATCCAGTCCCAGCGCGGGATGTCCCTTCTCGGTCAGGTACTCGAGCAGCGCTTCGGGCTCGGTCGCGATGGTCTCGTCGCCGATCATGTCGCAGAAATTGTCGATGCCATAGAGCTCCTTCGCGGTCTCGTTCAGACGCTCGCTCACCTGATCCTTCAGATCCTTCGGCATCCAGACGATGCGCTCTACACCGCCCTCTGCCTTCATGAACTTCTTGGAGGAGATGAAGTGCTTGCCGTGGCCCATGAAGCCCGGGGTCTGCACGCCGCCGCCGGTCATGCCGGCCAGGTCCGCGAAGGTCATGCCCAGAGGCGTCATGCCCGCGTACTCACGGTTCGCAATAATCACGCCGTTCGAGAAGGGCTCAATGCCACAGATGCACTCGAAGCAGCCGCAGGAGGTCATCGGGTCTTCCATGATCGAATAGAGCGTCACATGCTCGAGAGCGCCCTGTGAGAACTTGTTGACCGCCTCGTCGACGTCCTCGTAACGACCAAGATTCTCATCGATGACACGCTCCTTGGTGATAACCTGGCAGGGTCCTTCCGGATCGAGCTGGTTCGTCGCCTTTGCATCCAGCCACGACACAGCGCCGCAAAGTCCGAGACGCTCCGGGGTAACCACGCACACATGACTCGGCGAGAAGGCCTGGCACATGATGCAGCTGTAGTAAACCGGCACGGACTCATCGGTCAGAGAGGTCAGTCTCTCATCACGCGCGTCATAGGCCGGAACCGCCAGCTCATGGCGCAGCTTCGTGCACTCTGCCGCATCCGTCACGATCGTCACGGAGCACTTGTCGACCACTGCGTCGAACTCATTCATGACATTGCAGTACAGCACCTCCGCCAGATCCTTTGCACGGAAGCCCGCCGCGAAGGTATCCTTGCTGATGCGGACACGGATCATGTCGCGCTGTCCGGTGTGCATAATACCCTCCACACAGTTGATATAGCTGTGGAATTTGCGCTCGAAGACCGGCTCAAAGTCAGACTGCATGTTCTTACCCGCAACGTTTACGATGTAAGCGATATTCTGCTTGCTGCCCTCTTCCATCGCGTCGAAATCCGGTCCGATGAGCTTGAACTCATGATCCTCGATCTCGGAGGCATCCTTCGTGACGACCAGCTCGAAGCAGTCCTTTCTGGAACCGTCAAACTCGATCTGCATATCGCCGCGGCGGATGATCTCGCCCTCATAGGTGGAGGCGAATGCTACCGGAATCGGAATCTCTGTTACTTTAATCTTGATATTGCGAAGCTCAAGGCTCTTCTTCACCGTCGCGTCATGGTCGGTCACGGATTCCAGCGCCCCCGCGATCTGCAGATCGCCGAGATCGATGTCCGCGATCACCGGGAAGCCAAGCGCGATCGCGCCTGCGCCCGCGGATACGGTCACTGCATCCAGTGCTCCGAAGGTATTCACATAGGCCGGCACGCGTTCCTTTGTATAAGCAAGAAGTCCGGCCAGATCGCCAGGCTTCACATTACCGAAGATCAGCGCCGCACGGATCGCAACGGTCACAACATGGATCACAGCCGTCACGTCATGTCCAAGCGGAACAACACGATAGTCAAGACCGATCTTTACGCCGCTCTCCATACATTGCTCGATGACATCGCCCACCAGGAAGGACATGATACCCTTGCTCTGGTAATCCTTCACGATCTTCGCCACATCCGCCGCGTTATCAGCCTTGCCAAGGATAACCGCCACACCGGGGATATCACCCGTCACAAGCGGTACGCCGAGCGAGCGGATGATCGGATCCGGCACGAAACCGATGCCGCTGTCCTCCGCATAAGGATTCTCACTCTCCACATACTTCAGCGCCTCAAGAATCTCTGCGCCGACCGCCGTCGCAAGACCCGCGTTCAGAGCCGCGCCAAGATCTTCCTCATTGGTGATCAGGCTCTTGAGCACGCCCACACAGGCCGGCAGATCGCCGAGCTTTGCGACCTTCACGCCCGTGGCCGCATAGATGGTCGGAAGGAAATACGCCGTATCACCAAAAGACACCTTCGCATCCTCTCCGTGTTTTGCGATCGCGTCGTTCACAGCACCCTCTGTCAGACCGGCTACCGCATTGGAACCCCCGTAGATTAAATCTGTCAAAGCACCCATTTTACAATTACCTCCTGTTTATATGTCTGCTTATATACAAAGAGGCACAAAATCTTTTGTGCCTCTCCTTATCCTTCTCTGATTAGATCTCCAGATAGGAGTCTGCATACAGATTGTTATTCTTGATGATATCGCAGGACTTAATCGTCTCCATCAGACGCAGGTCGTTCGGGTTCACGATCGCGGAGGTCAGGCCGCACATCATGGCCATAGCTACCATCGCGGAATCCATGATCGGACGAATATGCTTCGGCATACCGTTCGAGTTGTTCGAAAGACCGCCGGTGGAGTTCAGCTCCATGTCGGAAATCATCTTGATGCATTCCAGAATCTGCATCTGCTTGTCCTGCATACCCTTGATAACAAGGAACAGCGGATCAAACCAGAGGTCTGACGGATCCATACCGTGCTCCATGCCTCTCTCAAGCATGGTCTGGCAGTACATCATACGCTCGTCGTTGTCCTTCGCAATGCCTTCGCCGTTGCACAGAGCAATGACAATGGCATCATTTGCAGCGGCAAGGTCTATGTACTCGATTCTGCCGGCAGCGTCAGCGGAGTTTACGATCGGTTTTCCTTTCGCACGGTTGTAGACGGAGATACCCGCCTCGATCGCAGCCTTGTTCGCCGTGTCAAGCGCCAGCGGAACATTGTCAAACTCGCTCTGGAGCAGCTGCACCGCCCACTTCATCAGATCCGGTCCATCGTTCTCAGCCGGTCCGATATTGACATCCAGATAGGTCGCACCCGCGTCCAGCTGCTGCTTTGCACGCTGGATGATCGGCTCCGGATCCCTCGAGGTGAAAGCCTTGTTGACGCTCGGCGCCGTCGTGGACAGTCTCTCACCGATTACTACAAATTTTGCCATAGTCATGTTCTCCTTTTTGATTATTTATTTGTACCCCGCCGCAGAAAGCGGCGGAGCCATATCACTGTTTAAATCTCGCCGGCAGCCTGCATGTCCTTCAGGAATTTTACGAGCTGCACCGCCTCGTTCGGAGCCACGATCACTTCCCAGCCCGGAAGCTTCGCTTCCACGTCGCCCTTCAACACAGCGACCTTTCCAGGGATGATCAGCTTTCTGCACTTGATCTTCGGCTCTACATTCTCGATGATGAATTTCGAAATCGAGGTCGAAGAGAATTTGCCCGCCGCCCAGGACGTCAGAACGGAAAGTCCGCCCGCATCGCTGATCGCAAGGTTGCAGGGCACACCGGAACGCTCCAGCTCACCGGAAACCACGAAATAGGTAAGCGCGAAGTCAACGGTCGTCAGCACAACCGAATTCTCATCGCCGCCGTTCAGCGGATAGATGCCGGGCTCCACTTTCATCGGCTTCTGCGGATCGGTGTAGACGTTCTGGCGCAGGCCGTACAGCGGAAGCGCTCTGGCGTAGTTCATCGTATCCATCACGATGATGGAACCGTACTTCAGCACGAACATGGACGCGAGCGCGATCTGCATCGGCTCATCGTTCGGCGCAATCTTCGAAAGGTTCACGATCGACGGATAACCGCAGGTTCTGTCCGGATTCTTTGCCAGGCAGGCACGGCGCACCTGTACGGTAGTCGCAAAGGTCGTCTTGATATCCGAACCGGTCGTGTCGAGCACAAGCTCCTTGTAACCAAGCTTCTCAATCGCTGCAGTCGTATCATAGAGCTCATTGATATCCGCGCCGGTCACGCCAAGCACCACGCCCGCAGCCTTCGCAGCTTCAACCATATCTGCATAGTTGGAAGCGTCCGCTCCATCCAGGATCGGCTTCTCGGCCTTGCAGACCTCGAGAGCAGCCTTTGCAGCCTCTACATCCTTGCAGCCAAGAATGATCGTCTTGCCGATACCGCAGACCTTCTTCACAGCCTCGACATAAGCCGCGCTGTCACCGGTATACTCCACATAGACCATCTCCGCGTGCATCTGCTCGCCGATACGATCGTAATCGACCTTATTCACTTCCGCCATCACCGCGTCGATATCCATATCCGCGGTCAGGTTCACCGCGAAACGCGGTCTGCTGACGAAAGTCTTCTCATGTCTGGCCAGAACAGTCTCGCCGCCCAGGCTGTACTCGGCGTCGCCGGTACCGACCTTGATCGTCTTCATGGGCGGAGCCGTCGCCTCGGACAGCGTCGCGAGAGCCTCCTCCGACATATGCGGGCACTTGGAAAGATCCACCGCGCCCTGCGCCACCTTCATCGAGAAGGCCATGCAGGTCGGGCTGCCGCACTCCTTGCAGTTCGTCTTGGGTGTCAGTTTAAAAATATCTAATCCTTTTAAAGCCATGGTATGATTCCTCCTCCTCGATTACACCAGTTCTTTGATCAATGCAGATATGGTCGCAACGGAAGTCGGATGTTTCAGAATGACTGCGTTGGAACCGGACGCCAGTACAGAAGCGGCCGTGGATACCTCCATGCCGATGCCGCGGGCTTCCTGATCGCCCCACTCCGGCATATCTTCCTCAGAGGCAATCGCCTCTTTTGTGCTCCATGCCTCATCGGCAACCGGCGTAATAATCGGCATCTGAAGCTGTGCGTCGCCCTGGGACAGGGCCGCCGCCTTGACACGGTCCATCGTGGAGACCACGTACTCGAAACCGTATCCGACAGCCGCCGTACCGACGTTCATGACAACGTTCGCCGGTGCTACGCCAAGCTGAGAAATCAATACGTTAAGCTGTTTTGCAAGGTTGATATCAACAGCGGATTCCGCACCGACCTTCTGATTGTAAGCAAGACCCGCGGCTGCGCCGATACCCTTGTAGTTCTCTTCCTTCGCCGCCAGGATCAGGACATTCTTCCCCTGAGCGACTTCCGCCGCCTTCGTCAGAAGCTCGGCATCCTTCGTCACGTTCTTGCAGCCGTATACGACAAGCGGTACGTCGATGGCGTCAACGACCTCTTTCAGAACGGTCATGCACTCTTCGGTAGACTTGTTCTCGCCGTTGGGATCCGCTCCCTCAAGCTTCAGGCAGACAAAATCTGCACCCGGCATCGCGGCGGCTTTCTGCGCGATCTCGGCAAAGCTGCTGCAGCCCTCATAATAGGCTTTCACGCCTGCCGGCTCATTCTCCAGGCCGAGGTCGGAGATCATAACGCCGATCTTCGGCGCGTTCTCGATCGGCGCGTCAAAAGTATAGAACGGATAAACGTTCTCGCCGCCAATCTTGATCGCCTTCTCGCCGCAGCCGATCTCGACTGTGTTGATGGAAGCATTGAATTTTCCTGATTTTCCATTGAATGGCATTGGTATGTATCCTCCTTAAAAAATATCTCAGTAAATTATAACACAAATAAAAGAAAAGTAAAAGCTTTTCGCACGTTCCGAAAGGGAAACCCTGAAAATTTCAGGGCTTCCCTTCGTCGGGTGATAAAAACAATAATTGTTACATCATGGGCTCCATGCCAAGCGCCGGGTGGCCTTTCTCGGTCAGGAACTCGAGCAGGGACTCGGGGTCGGTGGAAACGGTCTCGTCACCGATCATATCGCAGAAGTTTTCGATGCCGTAGAGCTCCTTCGCCGTCTCGTTCAGGCGCTCGCTCACCTGATCCTTCAGATCCTTCGGCATCCAGACGATGCGCTCTACACCGCCCTCTGCCTTCATGAACTTCTTGGAGGAGATGAAGTGCTTGCCGTGGCCCATGAAGCCCGGGGTCTGCACGCCGCCGCCGGTCATGGAGGCGAGATCCGCAAAAGTCATACCCAGAGGCGTCATGCCCGCATACTCACGGTTCGCGATAATCACGCCGTTCGAGAAGGGCTCGATGCCGCAGATGCACTCGAAGCAGCCGCAGGAGGTCATCGGGTCTTCCATGATGGAGTAGAGCGTCACGTGCTCCAGAGCACCCTGAGAGAACTTGTTGACCGCCTCATCGACGTCCTCGTAACGTCCAAGGTTCTCGTCGATCACGCGCTCCTTGGTGATGACCTGGCAGGGTCCCTGCGGGTCAAGCTGGTTCGTCGCCTTCGCGTCAAGCCACGAAACGGCGCCGCAGAGTCCGAGGCGCTCCGGAGTAACCACGCACACATGGCTCGGCGAGAAGGCCTGGCACATGATGCAGCTGTAGTAAACCGGCACGGACTCGTCAGTCAGGGATGTCAGTCTCTCATCACGCGCATCGTAAGCCGGCGTCGCCAGCTCGTGACGCAGCTTCGTGCACTCCGCCGGATCGGTCACGATCGTCACGGAACACTTGTCGACGACTGCGTCGAACTCGTTCTTGATATTGACATACAGCACTTCCGCCAGATCCTTCGCGCGGAAGCCCGCCTCGAAGGTGCTCTTGCTGATACGGACGCGGATCATGTCGCGCTGCCCGGTATGCATCACGCCTTCAATGCAGTTGATATAGCTGTGGAACTTACGCTCAAACACCGGCTCAAAGTCGGACTGCATATTCTTGCCCGCCACATTGACGATATAGGCAATCTGCTGCTTGCTTCCAACTTCCATCGCATCGAAGTCCGGTCCGATAAGCTCGAAGCCGTGATCGACGACGTCGCCCGCTTCCTTCGTGCAGACCAGCTCGAAGCAGTCCTTTCTGGAGCCGTCGAACTCGACCTGCATATCGCCGCGGCGGATGATCTCGCCCTCGAATGCGGAAGCAAAGGAAACCGGGATATCGACCTGCGCGATCTTGATCTTGATGTCGCGTGCCTCAAGGGACGTCGCATTGAACTTGGTCGTGTCGCCCTGCAGAACCAGGCTCTTCGGCACGTTCATGCCCTTCAGGCTTTCCAGATCATTCGAGATGACCGGGAAACCGAAGGCAATTGCGCCGCCGGCACAGCCCACGGTCAGGTCGTCGATCGGAGCAAAGCCGTTGACGAACGCAAACACACGATCCTTCGTGTACTCCATCAGGCTGTCGAGATCGCCCGGCGTGATGTTGCCGAAGATCAGAGCCGCACGCAGAGCCACGGATACGACGTGGATGACGGAAGTGATCTCGTCGCCGAGCAGCGTCACACGTACGTTGAATCCGGTCTTATAGCCGGCGTCGATCAGCTGCTGGCAGATGCCGCCGGTACAGGTTACAAAGATACCCTGGGACTGATAGCTCTTGACCAGAGCGACAGCCTCCTCTTTCGTCGGAGCCGCATTGATCAGAACCGCCACGCCCGGGATGTCGCCGGTGACCAGCGGCACACCCAGCTCACGAATCCAGGCGTCGGAGAAGCTTCCGACATAGGGCTCTGCATAGGGCTCCGCGCCGTCAATATACTTCATGGCCTCAATGATCTCCGCCGCCAGCGCGGTGCCGATGCCCGCCTGGAAGACGTTGTGGAGACGCTCCTTGCGCTCCATCATACTCTTGATTCTGCCGCCAAGCGCTTCCTGCACTTCGCCCAGCTTCGTCAGCTTCTCGCCGGTCACTGCATAGTAGCAGGGCAGGCAATATGCCGTCTGCGGAAGAGACACTTCTTTGTCAGTGCCATATTTCTCAACCGCTTCTGTAACAGCTTTCTCGGCCCATGCATACATTTCCTGCGAGCCGCCAAACACTCTGTCAAATAATGTCACGATGTTACCTCCATACGTATAGGTTTATTGTTCCAGTATCTCCTTAATTCTCCGGATCTCCTCCGTGGCGGTCGGGCTCACGTCATAGGGAGCCTTCCCCTGCCGGTCCGCGTCGATCACCTCGGCATTGTAATGGATAAAGCCGAGCAGATCCTCCGCCGGAATCCGGGAGCGTACAAACTCCTCATCCTCCGCGCTGCGCACCTTGTTGGCCACCACGCGTACCTGACGGATTCCCAGATCCAGAGCAAGTCGTTTTACATTTTTATAGGTCTGCACACTGCGCGCACCCGGTTCGATGACCACCACAAACTGCTCCATGGCCTCGCAGGTGCCGCGCCCCAGATGTTCCAGGCCGGCCTCCATATCCATGATGACCACCTCGTCCCGGTGAATCACCAGGTTGCTGAGGATCCGCCGCAGCATCACATGCTCCGGGCAGACGCATCCGCCACCTCCGGTCTCCACCGTCCCGAGCGTCAGCAACTTGACTCCATTATAAGTCTTGCTGTAGGTATCGGGAATATCGCTCACCTGCGGGTTCAGTTTGTAGAAGGTATTGTCCGGGCCTGCGCCGGTCCGCTCCTCCACGAGCTTTCGCATCTTGGAAATCGGGATGATCGAATCCAGCACGTCCTCCGGAAATCCCAGGGCCAGCCCCAGGTTTGCGTCCGGATCCACGTCCGCGGCCAGAACCGATTTCCCTTCATCCGCGTAGAGCCTCGCGAGCGTCGCCGCAAAGGTCGTCTTGCCGACTCCCCCTTTACCGGTAACCGCAATCTTCATGTCCACACCTCTTTACTGTCAGATTTAGATGCCTAATGCCGTTCTCTTGGCCTCGATACGCTCGATCATACCGTCGCAGAGCTTCTCCATGTCGGTCTCGATCGTGAAGGCAGCCTCAACCCAGTCGCGCACGCCCGCGGTCAGCCAGTACAGCATCTCGCTGGAACCTGCTACATAAGGATCGATGCCGAGGAAGGTATCAATACCGGTGGAAACAACATAGTTGCCGATGGAAACTGCCTTCTCAGACATCCACTCCGGCGCGCAGCCGACAACCGGCAGCTGACCAATGTTCCAGCCGGAATCCTTCGCCAGATCAGATACCAGAATCATCATGCGGCTGATATCCACGCAGGAGCCCATGTGCAGCACCGGCGGGATGTCCGCCAGCTCGCAGACTCTCTTAAGACCAGCGCCGCAATACTTCTTCGCGCGCTTGTCCATGAGTCCAGCCCTGGCAGCAGACTGCGCCGAGCAGCCGGAAGCCACGACGATGATATCGTTCGCGATCAGCTTCTTCATCAGCTCGATGTGAGAGCGGTCCGGACGCACCTTCGGGTTGTTGCAGCCGACCATCGCAACCGCGCCGCGCAGGACGCCGGAGCGCACGCACTCGACCAGCGGCTTCAGCGTGCCGAGCTCGTCGACCTGACTGTTTGTAACTGTATCGAGCGTCTTCTTGATCGCCTCGACGGAATAGCCGACCGTCGCATGACGCTTCAGATCCGGTATGTACACCAGCTCCGGCTTGCGGTTCTGGAAGTTCTCGATTGCCATCTTCACGATCGATTTTGCCTTCTCAGCCGCAGTTCCCACATCGAAGCGGACGAACTCGGAATCCGGCATCTGCGCGATCGGAGAGGTCGTGATAAATTTCGTATGGAAGCACTTGCTTAAGGGTCCAAGTGCCGGGAAGATACACTGCACGTCGACGACAATCGCCTCGCAGGCTCCGGTCAGGACCACGTTCTCCTGCTGCAGGAAGTTTCCGGCCATCGGGATGCCGCGGCGCATCGCGACCTCGTTCGAGGTACAGCAGACGCCGGATACGGTGATACCCTTTGCGCCAAAGGACTTTGCGTAGGCGATCAGATCCGGGTCCTCCGCGTACTCGCAGATCATCTCGGAAAGAGACGGATCATGTCCGTGAACAACGATATTGACATTTTCCGCATTCATGACGCCAAGGTTCGCCTCGGTCTCGATCGGCTTCGGCGTACCGAACAGAACGTCTGAGAACTCGGTGCCGCACATGGAGCCGCCCCAGCCATCACCAAGGCCCGCGCGCAGAGACTGACGCACCAGCGCCTCCGGCTTGGAGGAACATCCCATATGGGTCATATGCATCGAGCAGGACACTTCGCGGTCAATCGCGCGTGGCTCGATCTCAGCCTTGTGCCAGAGCTCTCTGGTGTGCTGCGGCGCACGGCTCAGCCAACGGGATACACCAAAGGGCTTGCCGTACTCCATGAGAGCCATCTCCGCGACCTCATGCGCTACCTCATAGATATCGCGATACTCGGTCTGGATACCCCACTCTTTCGCGATGCGGATCAGCTTCTCGGGGTCTTTTACCTTGTAAGCGCCATCCTTGCTGGAAGCATACAGGGTGTGGCAGATCTCGCGGCCGTGATCGGAGTGCGTCGCCGCGCCGCCCGCGGTAAATCTCAGATAGTTACGTCCCACGATGCCGTGCACATCACAGCCGCAGATGCCTCTGGGCGCCTTCGGGGTGATACGGCAGGGTCCCATCGTGCAGATACGGCAGCAGATACCCTGCTCACCGAATTTGCAGTGCGGAGTCTGGTTCTTTACACGCAGCTCCCAGGAATCTGCGCCAACCTTATCACGGGTGGCCTGCAGCTTCTGCACTGCCTCTGCCATCTCGTGCACATATGTCAGTCTGAATTCTTCACTCATGCTTTTTCTCCTAATAACAGTTTTGTCTTTGTTTACAGTTGCAATTGATCTACGATCTTCCGAAGTGCTGTCTTTACAGGATTCTCGGCGGGAAGCTCTGTGGTGGGCGTTCCCTCGCTGTCGTATGCAAATACCTCGTCATCCTGCGGCACAACTCCCAGAAGCGTCAGGCCCTGCTTTTCAATCTCTTCCTGAATCCCATCTGCGAGAACGCCTTTCGGCGCCCGGTTCACGATCAGGCCCACCTTCTGCGGCTTCAGCCCGCACTCCGGAATGAGACGCGCAATACGCCCGACCGCCTGGATTCCACGGCGGGAGCTGTCGCTCACCAGAATCACGATATTTACATTCGGGAGAATTCCACGGCTGATGTGCTCCATCCCCGCTTCATTATCCACGATCACATAATTATAATTCTGTGCGCGTCTGGCGACCTGTGTCGACAACAGGCCATTCACAAAGCAGTAGCAGCCTTTCCCCTGCGTGTGTCCCATGACCAGCAGGTCGTAGTCGTCCTCCTCCACAAGGGCGGAGTCAAAACGGAACTCTGTATAGTCCTGCTTGGACATCCCCTTCGGGATCGGGCTTTCCTTGGCCGTCTCTGAATTTTCCAGTTCATCGCGGATATCTCCGAGCGTCATCTCGACCTCAACGCCGAGCACTTCGTTGAGATTTGAGTTTGCATCCGCGTCGACCGCGAGAATCGGACCCTTTTTCTGCTCCGCGAGATACTGGATCAGCATGCCGGTCAGTGTTGTCTTTCCGACGCCTCCTTTGCCGGCCACTGCAATTGTCTGCGGCATATTGTCACCTCCTGTCTGTTAAGTTTGTTGAATCCCTTCTGCCTTCTCCTTTTGTTTCTCCGTGAATCACCCCTGCTTTCTCTTACGCGACCTTTCCGGTCAGTCCTCCGAGCAGTTGATCTTTACAACCGAATTCGCCAGGTCGACCATAGTGATCGCACCTTCCACGACAATCTCGGCTCCCATGATGTCGCGGATACGAATGGCGGTACCCTCCACATCAATCCTGCTCGCATTTCGAATCAGGATACTTTCTTCTTCCTGTTTCCTTCCATATACTGTTGCAAGACACATAAAAATCAGCCTCCTATTGTATCAGAGACAGCGCGATCGAGAGCCGCATGTTGCCCTTTTCAAAATCCTCCACGCCCTTCTCGACCTGCGCAGCCGCCTCTTCCTTACCAGCCTCTCTTAAATGCTGGGCGATCGTGGACAGCTCCTGCGCATGATGCCGGTTGTGATCCAGCATGTAAGCCAGGACAGCGGTATCCTCATCCTTTGGCTGCTCCCCGTGGGTATGCTCATGGCAATGATCATGATTGTGCTCATGGCAATGCTCATGTTCATGGTCATGATCATGTCCGCCGCACCCGCATTCACAATGGCTGTGGTCTTCGTTCGTCATGTGCATTGGCAAAACCCTCCTTTCCATCGTCAAATTCACACCCGGAATCACAACCGGATCCAACATGTGTTAATTTTTTGACATTGTTTTATCCATTATACCCCCATAGGGGGATTTTGGCAAGAGAAAAAAAACTAAATTCCCGCCTGCTCAAGCAGCGCCGGCACTTTCGACTCCCAGCCAAGTGCCATGATGTGCACGCCCTGGCAGTAAGGCCGGCACTCGCGGATGATGCGCGCCGCAATCTCCACGCCGGTGATACCCGCCTTCGTCTTTTCTTTATCGGCCTTCAGCTCGTCGATCATCTCCTGCGGAACATGAATACCGGCGACGTTGTCGTTCATATACTTCGCCATGCCGGCAGACTTCGGTATCACGATGCCGAGCTGCACCGGCTTGCCGAACTGGCTCGCTTTTTCCATAAATTTAATAAATTTCTCCGGCTCGTAGACCGCCTGCGTCTGGAAATAATCCGCGCCTGCGCGCACCTTCCGCTCCATCTTGGAAAGCTGTGCGTCGACCGAATCGCTGCACGGCGATACGACCGCACCCTTCGCGAATTTCGGCGGCTCGCCGACCAGCTCATTTCCACCCAGGTCCACGCCCTGCTCGAGCAGACACGCCGTATGCAGCAGCGAGACGGAGTCAAGGTCAAAGACCGGCTTCGCCTGCGGATGATCGCCAAGCTTCGTGTGATCGCCGGTCAGAAGCAGCACATTCTCGATCCCCAGCATCGCGGCGCTTAAGAGATCGGACTGCAGCGCAATCCGGTTCCGGTCACGGCAGGTCAGCTGATAGATCGGCGTAAGCCCCTCATCCAGCAGCGCCTTGCAAGTGGCAAGCGAGCCGAGACGCATGACCGAGGACTGGTTGTCCGTCACGTTGACCGCCGTGATACCGCTGAGATAGGTCTTTGCCTCCTCGAGAAGATGCTCAATGTGAATGCCCTTGGGCGGGCCGACCTCCGCAGAAACTACAAATTCACCCCGTGCAAATAATTCTGTTATCTTCATCTTCTATCACTCCTGTACTTCATCGTCGGTCGCATAGTTTCGGATCTGAGTCGGACCGTTCAGCGCGTCCAGACGCCCGATCTTCTCGAGGCGCCGGTAAATGCGCTCCCAGCCGCACTCCATGTCGCTGTCCACCTCGCATTTTCCGTGCTTCGCGCCCCCGCACTGGCCGTTGACCAGGCTCTTGGAGCAGGCGGTGATCGGGCAGATACCGCCGGTCAGATTGAGATAGCACTCGCCGCACTGACCACAGTCGTATTCGAGCGGCGTGACGCCCTGCGCGCCTGGAAGTCTCACCGTATCGCAGCCCGCCAGGACCGTCTTTTCCTCCAGATAAGCCGCGACTGTCTGCACGCCAACTCCGCAGGAAAAGACCAGCACCACATCTGCCGCCGCGATCCTGTCCTTATATTTTGCGAGGCGCAGCTCCATATTCTCAGGATTGCAGATGTAGTCGGTCGTGACGACGCCCGCTACCTGCCCCGCCAGCGCGAGATCCGACTGCAGTCCGGCGGCCTCCTCCAGCGGGAAATAAACCTCCCTGCATCCGTGACAATTAATGATGAAAACCTTTTTTCCGGCCGCAAGGGAACGAATTTTATCTTTATCCTTTAACTGCGTTATCAGCATATCACTTCATCCCCCTTACCGCGGCTTTTCCGGCCTTGATCTTCGTCACGAGCGGAATCTTTGAGGAACAGATATATTCGCAGCAGCGGCACTCGATGCAGTCCATGACGTTCTTCTCTTTCATGCCCTGCCAGTTCTCTTCATCCGCATATTTCGCGAAATACAGCGGGGAGAGCTCCATCGGGCAGACGTCCACGCAGCGCCCGCACTTGATGCAGGACTGCTCCGCCGTATGATCGGTGTCCACCGCGATGATGCCGTTCGAGCCCTTCATAATCGGGACATGCAGGTCGGAAAGCGGGAATCCCATCATCGGTCCGCCGGCCTTATAGGTAACGTCGTCGCCTTTCACGCCACCACAGTAATCGATCAGTGCCTGTGTGTCCGTACCAATCTTCACAATATAATTACCGGGATGCTTCAGGCGCTCGCCTGTCACCGTCACGACTCGTTCGATGAGCGGCATGCCCCTTTGAATCGCATCGGAAATCGCCTTCGTCGTGCTGATATTGCTCACAACACAGCCGACATCCGCCGGCAGCCCGCCGCTCGGCACCTGCCGTTTCATCACGCGCTTGATCAACATCTTCTCCGCGCCCTGCGGGTACTTCGTCTTCGCCGTCACGACGTCCAGATTCTCATAGGGAGCAGTCTTCGCCTTCATCAGCTCGATCGCGTCGGGCTTATTGTCCTCGATGACGATCAGTCCGCGCTCCGCGCCGACCGTCTTTACGATCGCCCGCAGGCCGAAGACCACATCGTCCGCGAACTCGAGCATTACCCTGTGATCCGCGGTCAGCAGCGGCTCGCACTCGCAGCCGTTCAGAAGGATCGTGTCCACCGGCTTTGCGGGTTTCAGCTTGACCGAGGTCGGGAAGCCCGCGCCTCCCATGCCGACGATACCGGCCTCCTTCACGATCTCTATGATCTCCTCCGGCGTCAGCTCCTCCAGGGAAGCGTGAGGCTTCACGGACTCGTCGAGCGTATCCTTCCCGTCGGAGCGGATCACGACGGCAGGACATTCGCCCCTCGTCGCGTGCGCGCGCGTCTCGATCGCGATGACCGTACCGCTGACGCTTGTATGCACCGGACTGCTGATAAATCCAGCCGTCTCACCGATCTTCTGTCCGACCTTCACCGTGTCGCCCACGGCCACCACCGGATTCGCCGGCGCGCCCGCGTGCATCGAAAGCGGAATCGCCACAATCTCCGGCTCCGGGAAGCGTTCCAGCGCAAGATGCTCGGTAAGACCTTTTCGTTCCAGCGGATGAACGCCGCCATAGTAGCCCTCGAGCCGGTTCCCGCGAATCGACTTCACATACTCGTTCACAAACTTAACATCAGCCTTCGAGTAATCCCGCAGCTGCACCGGCTGCGCGAGAAACTCCCCAAGTCTGCCCTGCTTCTCGAGCCTTCGGTAAATCTTCTCCCAGGCACAGTCCTTATCTTTATCGACCTCGCACTTTCCGTTCTTCGCGCCGCCGCACTGCCCGTTCACCAGGCTTTTGGAACAGTCGACGATCGGGCAAATTCCTCCTGTGATATTCAGGTAACACTGCGCGCAGGCGTCGCAGCGCCTCTTCGTCAGCGCCATGCCATGATGCCCTGTATAATTCAGCGAATCCGCCGCCGCGTAAACCGGCAGTTCCAGCAATCCGGCGAGCGTCTGCACGCCCAGGCCACAGGACACCACAAAGACATGCTCCGTCCCCTCCGGGATCAGATCCTGAAGCTTCCGCTCTGTCTGCGTCTGATTGCACAAAAAATCGACCCTCGCGCTCCCCGTGATTGTCTTTTCAAATTCCATGGCAATTTTTTCAAATTCTGAACAATCCGGTTCGTCAACGGCCGTAAACTCTTTGAAGCACTTGTTGCAGGCAATCACGAACAAATGATCTCTGCCTGACAATAATGACGCCAGTTCTTCATGACTTTTCAGTCTGTATCTGGTGTAATCTTCCAAGCGCGCACCTCCTCATATTATATATCGTTATTTTTTTAACGATCAGAAATGCAGAATCCCACTCCTGAGATTTTCTTATTATATCCCCCTGTGGGGCTTTTTTCAAGCGGTTTTAACATAATTTATTCTCAAATTCAATCCGGAATGTACCGCCCTCCGCATGGATCTTTGTCACGCCGCAGTTCTGATGCACTCTGCCGCTCCAGAAATCTTTCAGCGGCAGATCCTGCAGGCCGGAAAGGATCCCGCGAATTGCCGCGCCATGCGTCGTCATAAGGAAGGTCATTCCCTCATTCTTCGGATCTTCCATGACGCTGCGCACGAAATGCAGCGTCCGCTCCCGCAGGTGCTGGATCGACTCGCCGCCCGGCGCGGTACGGTAGTGCTCCGGATCTTCAAAAAAGCGGGGGAAATCCGGTTCGGGAATGTTGTAGCCTTCCTTCTGGCAGATCAGACCCTCATACTCGCCAAAACTGATCTCCTTAAGGCCATCTGTCTCAATGATTTCAATCTGCCGGTCTCCCCGCACAATTTCAGCTGTCTGCCTTGCGCGGGTGAGCGGACTTGTATAGATACGGTCAAAGGGAACTTCCCGCAATCCCTCCGCCGCCCGCTTCGCTTCCGCGATGCCATTCTCATTCAGCGGAATATCCGCAATTCCCTGCAGTCTGCGGATCCGGTTCCATTCCGTTTCCCCATGACGCATCAGATAGATATCCATAATCTTCTGTTCTCCTCCCTGTTTATCTCTGGCCGCAATCCTTGCATACTCCGTACAGGATTGAGTTCCTGCACTGCAGAGAAAAGCCATGATCCTTCTGAATGTGCTCTGCAATCTCCTTCATAAAGTCGCAGTCCAGATGATAAATACGCCCGCATTTCACACATTTCATATGAAGATGCTCCTGGCAGTGTCCGTCCCGGTCGACGTACTGATAGAGTGCCTGCCCGTTCTGTTCGGACGTGTAGCGCAGCACCGTACCATCCTCCTCGAGCCTGTCAAGATAGCGATAGATGGTCGTGATATTGACCGGACTGTCCTGCTTTCGCAGCATCGCGTCTATCTCGGAAGCAGTCAGCGTCCTGTCCCGGCTTCCTTTCAGAATCTCCAGTATCTTCCTGCGACTGGCCGTCGCGTAAGATGTCTTTCCCGCCATCATATTCCTCCCATCAGAAGCTCTATCACAAGGCCCCAGAATACACCGAGTATATAGAGCGTCCCGATGATCCTGACCGTCTGCCTTCTGTCGCGATTCTGGCGCAGCAGCACGAGCAGCCCGACTCCCGCATTTACCAGCAGTCCGGCCATCGCCGAACCCAGGCTCAGCACACCCGCAAGATAAAGTTCCGTAAGCACAACCGACGAGGCACAGTTCGGAATCAGTCCAACCAGTGCGCACACGAACTGCCCCAGCACCGGCACACCGCCCAGCAGACCTGCGAGCGCCTCCTCGCCAATCAGAACGATCACAAGATTCAGCACAAAGGAAACAAGGAGAATGTAAACAAATACCTCCGCCGCGTGCCGCAGAGCGCTCAGCACCAGTCGTCCGCGGCCGCTCTGCCCATCATGACTCTGATGGGAATGTACGTGTGCGCTGTCCTGTCCTTTTCGTTCATCATGAATCACGAGATCCACGAGAAAGCCGCTTATCATTCCGACGACCGCCTTGATCGCAAGCATCTTCCCGATCAGCCCCGGCGCTGCCGCTTCCGAGAGCAGTACCGGCAACATCTCGTCCGAAGTGGACAGGTAGACTGCAAAAAGCGTCCCGAGTGTGATCACACGGCCGGCATACAGACTCGACGCCGCCGCTGAAAACCCGCACTGCGGGAGCAGGCCAAAAAGCGCGCCCCAGAATGGCCCGGAACGCCGGGCAGCGCCGAGCCGCCTGCGCCCTGCCGCACCTGCCCGGTGTTCAAGCAGCTCGATCAGCAGGTAAGTCAGGAACAAAAACGGCAGGAGCCGGACACTGTCCTTCACGGTATCCATGATAACATCAAAAAGCATCTTTGTCATTCCCTTCGTCTGTTTTGCAAATAATTTGCATTTGCAAAACATTTGCGTTTTATTATACAGACTTCTTGCAGAATGTCAAGATCCTGAATAATTTGGCAGAATATTGTTTTTCTGTCTGCACATACTATGACTGCAACACCAAACAGAAGAACAAAGGAGGAATTTCTTATGTCAGGTTCTACGAATAAGGCTTCCGTACCGGAGGCAAAGGGCGCCCTCGACCGTTTTAAGTATGAGGTAGCGAGCGAGATCGGCGTGCCGCTGAAGGACGGCTACAACGGCGACCTTACCTCGAAGGAGAATGGATCAGTGGGCGGTTATATGGTGAAGAAGATGATCGAAGCCCAGGAGCGCCAGATGGCGGGCAAATAGACAGTTCCAAAAAAGACCTCCGGCGGCCCAGTGCGGCTGCCGGAGGTCTTTTTACATTTTTTTTCATCTTAATCGATCGTAAGTCCTGCTTTTTCGAGAATCTTCGGAACGTTACGCTCCGCGCCGATCGCCATGATATGTACGCCGTCGCAGATGCCCTCTTCCTTGATCTTCGCGATCATCTCAGCGGCCATCTCGATACCGAGCTGTGTCGGCAGGCCCTTGACGCCCTTCTCCTTGCCCTCGGCGGCAGCCGCGGCGAGACGGTCGATCATGTCCTGCGGCACCGCAATGCCCGGGACATTCTCATTCATGTACTTCGCCATGCCGGCGGCTTTCAGCGGAATGATACCGGCCATGATGTGCGTCTTGATACCGGCCTTATCCACTTCGTCCATGAAGCGCTTCAGGCTGTCAAGGTCAAAAATACCCTGTGTCTGGATGTACTGCGCGCCTGCGTCAACCTTCTGGCGCAGCTTGTTGATCTGCAGGAACTGCGGCTCATAGACCGGCGTCACCACCGCGCCCTTGTAGAAGTTCGGCGCGCCTCCGTCGATATCGTTGCCGCCGCAATCCTTTCCGGTGATCTCCATCAGGGAAAGCATGTTCAGGATACCGACCGAATCCAGATCGTAGACCGGCTTCGACTGACTGCAGTCGCCGACCGTCGGATGATCACCGGTCAGAGCCAGCATCGTGTCAATGCCAAATGCCGCCGCGGAGAGCATATCGCCCATAATTCCCATACGGCTGCGGTCGCGTCCCGTCACCTGAATGATCGGCTCAAGTCCGGCCTGCTTCAGCTTAATGCAGAGTCCCAGAGAAGAGGCCTTCAGGCAGGCAGACTGCATGTCCGTCACGTTGACGCCATGCACCTTGCCCTTCAGGAGCTCTGCCGACGCCATCTGTTCTGTAAAATCATATCCCTTCGGGGGAGCCATCTCCACGGTAATACCAAATTTTCCGCTTTCCAGCGCATTCTTTAACATTCCCATCACTTATTCCCCCTGATATTGATTGTTCTCGGATAGGCGACCTTCTCATAACCCTTGTCATCGCGCCGCTTCTCAAGCAAGTCGAGCTTGCCAAGGGCTTCCAGGCGCTTGTAAATCAGGATCCAGGCACAGTCGTTCTCCGGATTGACCTCGCACTTGCCGTTCTTCGCTCCGCCGCAGGGGCCGTTCACGAGCGACTTCGCACAGCGGGTGATCGGGCAGATGCCGCCGGTCGTGCCGAGCATGCAGTCGCCGCACAGATGACAGGCCTCCTCAAACAGGCCGAAACGCACCGCCTCGCCGAGGAACATCGTGTTGTTCGACGGATAGACCGGCACCGGACTGTGGTTCGCCGCCACCTGTACGCCGTCGCCGCAGGACATGCAGACGACCGCGTCCGGACATTCCTTCGTCAGCTTCTTCATGGCTGTCTTCACGCCCATATTCATGCAGCAGTAATCCGCCATACCGGTGGCCACTACGGTCTTGCCCTGCGACTCAAGATACTCCTTGAGCGCCTTAACCTCAGGCTCACCGCCTGTCGCGCAGGCCGTCGCGCAGCTGCCGCAGCCGAGAATTGCGATCTTCTGCGCGTCACCGATCATGGCCATGAGCTCTTCTATCGGTTTTTTCTTTGTGATGATCATGATGCCATCTCCTTTAGTTTTATATGATTTTTATATTTTAGTACAAGTCCCGGTTTTTTTCAATGCACATTGTGAAGAAATTCGCAAATTCATTCTTCCACGTCCTCCAGCACCAGCGCTTCCTCCTTCTCAATCCCCAGATAGGGCAGAATATTTTCAAAAATATCCCGCACAACCGGCGCGCAGACGGTACCGCCGTAATAGGTCCCCTGCGGATTGTAGACAATGCAGAGCGCCAGCACCTGCGGGTCGTCCGCCGGGGCGAAGCCCAGGAAGGAGGAAATGTACTTGTTCGCGCTGCGCGGCAGGGTCTGGGAGGTCGCGGTCTTGCCGCCGATCCGGTAGCCCGGGATGTAGGCCTTATTGCCGCCGCCCTCGGAGACGACCTTCTCCAGGATCTCGCGCATCTGAGCGGAGACCTCCTCCGTCACAATGCCGTCCGCCTCCTCATATTGGAAGGTCTTCAGCACATTTCCCTCCTGATCTTCGACCGCCACCGCGAAGTGCGGCGTCACCCGGCGGCCCCCGTTGATCACGGAGCTCGCCATCACGGCGAGCTGCACCGGCGTGATCTGGAAGGACTGCCCGAAGCTCATCGTCGCGAGTTCGACCTCGCCAATATTTTCCGGCTCGTGCATGATCGTGGAGGCCTCGCCGGGGATGTCGATACCGGTCTTCGTGAGCAGGCCGTAGTCGGTAAAATACTGGTAGTAGAGCTTCGCGCCCATCTTGAGCCCCATCGTCATCAGGGCGGGATTACAGCTGTGCTCCATGGCTTCGGTAAAGGTCTGCGTCCCATGTCCCGTCGTCTTCGCGCAGCGGATCTTCCGGTCCTCGACAATCTTATAGCCGGGACAGGAGAAGGTATCGCTCAGAGTGGATGTCCCCGACAAGAGCGCCGCGGATGAAGTAAAGATTTTAAAGGTAGAGCCCGGCTCATAGGTGTCGTTGACGCACTGGTTGCGCCACATCTGATTGAGCGCGTCCTGATATTCCGCGTCCGTCATCGAGGAGCTGTCCTCCCCGGTGTTCAGCGTGTAAGGGTCATTCAGGTCGAACTCCGGCGCATTGACGCAGGCATAGATTTCTCCATTCTGCGGGTTCATGATCAGGATCGACACATAGTCGGCTTCCTTCGCCTCCAGAAGCTTCAGAGCCTCCTGCTGTGCGTAAGCCTGAATGCTGTAGTCCAGGCTGAGCACCAGATTATTTCCGGGGACGGACTCGACACGCTCCTCCTTCGCGTTCTCGATCTCGATGCCGCGGGCGTCGGTCAGCGTCAGGATCGTGCCGGGAATGCCTTCGAGATACTCGTCGTATTTCACCTCCAGGCCAATAATCCCCTGATTGTCACTGCCTGTGAAGCCGAGCACTTTGGAAGCCAGCTCCCCATATGGATAATAGCGCTTATAATCCTCGTCGACCTTCACACCCGCGTAACCGTAAGCGCGGATGGCATCCCCGACTTCAATATCTACGTTGGACTTGACGCGTTCAATGGAACTGACCTTTTCCACCCGCTTTCGCGCTTCCTCCTCACTGATTCCAAGTTCTCTGACCAGCATGGCGATCACGCCCTCGGGGTCCTCAATCTGGCTGTGGATGACAGAGATTGTGCAGACCGACTCATTGTCCGCCAGCACCGCGCCGTTCCGGTCGAGAATCTGTCCGCGCGCGGCCTTGACACTGCGCTCGCGCTCATGCAGGTCCTGCGCCAGCTCCTGGTAATATTCTGACTCAAAGATCATCAGATGAACGAGCCGCCCGACGAGCACAAGCATCAGCAGCAGGCAAATAGCAAAAACCAGCACGATTTTCTTTCTGTGAAAGGTCTTACAGCGCAAAAAAACACCTCATAAGATCCATTTTTCTATCTTATGAGGTGTCTGAACTTCTTATTCTATCCCTACTCTGTCGGATTCTCGTCCTCATCCTCCGACAGCGCGTCCTCCGGCTCGACGTCCACCAGATTGTCATTGACCGGCGTGTCGCCGAGCACATCGTCGGAGTCCTCGGTCTCCGGATCCGGCATCGTCACCGTCTCCCCGGTCTGCGGATCGACCAGCGTGCCTTCCTCAGTCTCCTCTTCCTCCTCCGTCTCTTCGCTTTCTTCCGTGCTCTCCTCTTCTTCCGCTTCGATCTCATCCAGCAGATCCTCCGGGATTTCTTCCGTCTGCGGAATATTCAGGTAAGGCAGAGCCTCCTCCATAATATTCTTCCAGATCTCAATCGCGTAGGAGGCGCTGGACTGCTTCTCCGCGTTCGGCTCGTCCACGATCACATAGAGCACCACCTGCGGGTTGTCCGCCGGGGCGAAGCCGATGAAGGAGACCAGATAATTGGTCTTATCTCTCGGAATTTTCTCAGCCGTACCGGTCTTTCCTCCGAGCGAATAGCCTGCGATGCGTGCATTGCGTCCGGTCGGCGTATTGCCGTTCGCGTCGTCATCTCCGTAGATTGTCTCATAGAGATACTGCCGGATGATGTCCGAGGTCTTCGATGAGATCGGCTCGCGCAGCACGGTCGGTTCAATCGTCTCTATGGTTCCGCCGTCGCTGTCGAGAATCTTGCTGACTACATGAGGCTGATAATAATAACCTCCGTTGATACAGGCACAGAAGGCCGCCGCCATCTGCACCATCGTCACATTGTAGTTCTGTCCGAAGGAGTTCGTCGCCAGGTCCGTGCTGCCCATGATCAGGCTGCTCTCGCTCGTCGCCATACTCTCGGAGTAATAGATGAGGCTGTCAGTCCTCGCCTCGCCCGGCAGATCAATGCCGGTCCGCAGCCCCAGATTGAACAGATTCTGATAGGTCGAAAAATTGTCGGTCCCCAGCTTCGATGCGATCTGCATCAGCGCGTCGTTGCAGGAAAAGGTGAGCGCCCCCTGCAGGTCGATGATCCCGTGTCCGGAGCGGTGGGAACAGTAGATCGTATAACCCCCCACCTCCTGATAGCCGTCGCAGAGGAAGGTTTCCCCGTCATAGACCGCACCGGTCTCGAGCGCCGCCGCGATCGTCAGCGGCTTCGCAACGGAGCCGGGCTCATAGGTATCGCTGACACAGTAATTCCGCCAGAGCTCATTGAGCGCTTCCAGCCGCTCGTCCTCCGTGAGCAGCGCGGCTTCCTCCTCGGTGTAAACGCCGTTCGCCACCAGATCGTAAGGGTTGTTGAGATCATAGGTCCGGTTGCTGGCCATCGCCAGGATCTCGCCGGTGTTGGGATCCATCATGATCGCTGCAGCCGTCGAGCTGCCGTCGCCCTCGCGGTAATTGTCCGTATATTTCTCCTGAAACTCGGTGATCGCTTCCTCCACGATGCGCTGCAGCGTCACATCGATCGTCGAGACAACGCTATAGCCGTCCACAGCGGCCTGCACCGTTGTCTCCTGTTCCATATCCTCATTGAGATAATTGTAGCTGCGCCCGTTCTCGCCGTTCAGGATGCTCGAATACTCCTGCTCGATGCCGTACTGTCCGACATCTCCGGATACCGTATAACCGATCACATTGCAGGCAAGAGAGTCATAAGGATAGGTGCGCACGTAGGTGTCCTCCATCCAGACGCCTGCAATACGGCTGCCGTCCTCGTCCGCGAGATCCTCAAACTCCTGCACCTCGTCCTTGCTCAGCTCCTTCGCGAGCACGACATAGTGACTGTCTTTTTTCTCCTCCATGATCGTATCGAGCTCACTGCGATCCAGGCCAAAACAGTCTGCCAGCGCCTGCAGCGTCGGCTCCACATAATCCTCCTCAGCGTCCTCATCATAATATTCCCAGAGTACGCCCGGATCCAGAATCACATTATACTTCTTTTCACTGGTCGCCAGCACGGTCCCGTTGCGGTCATAGATATCGCCGCGCTTGTAGGGCAGCGTTGTACTGTTTGTATCCTGCTGGGAGAGCACCCGCTTCGTGTACTGTTCTCCGCTGACCCGGTTGATATAAACCAGCCGGACAATGATGCCGAGCAGAATCCCTATGATGATCACGAAAAGCAGCGCCAGCTTTCGCTTCATCTTCAGCGTTATTTGTTGTTTTTTTGTCAGTTTTTTCTTTCTTCGGGGCACAGAAATCTCCTCTTACTTATTCCGTCGGGATCTCCCCGTTCTGTCGCACATAGTCGTCCGTCCCGCTGTCATACAGAATGACCTGAGACGAATCCGCGTAAACCATGCCCAGTTCCTCCGTCGCGACCTCTCGGATGTACTCCAGATCGACCGCAGACATGATACGCGTATAATAATCATCGTTCTCCGTCCGCAGCTCTTCGAGTTCTGATTCCAGAGAGGAAATATTCTTCACTCTGCTGGTTGTCTCCGCCTGCAGCTGCAGATAATTGACACAGGACCACATCAGCAGGCAGGCCGCCGCGATGAGGAAAAAAGTGTAAATAATATTGACATACTGTACGCTGTTTTTTTTCGTCTGCCGGTATTCCCGCCGCCGGGGCCGTTCGCTCCTGCGCGGTTCCTCCTGCGGCTGCAGTCTGCGTACCGTATTCCCTTCAATCGCACTGCGACCTCTCCTGGCTGCCATGTTTCAAGTCCTCCCTGTCCGCTCATCCTCGCTCGAAGACGCGCAGCTTCGCGCTCTTGGAGCGGTTATTCTCCCTCAATTCCTCTTCGCCCGGAAGAATGGGCTTTCTCGTAAGTACTCTTCCCTTCGGCTGCTTCCCGCACACGCAGACCGGAAAATCCGGCGGGCAGGTACAGGGATGCTCGTTCCTGCGAAACGCGTTCTTCACGATCCGGTCCTCCAGAGAGTGGAAGGTGATCACGCAGAGCCTTCCTCCCGGATTCAGAAAATCGATCAGATCATCCAGTGAATCCTCAAGCACCTCCAGCTCCTGGTTCAGCTCGATCCGGATCGCCTGGAAGGTCTGCTTGGCCGGATGCCCCTTCTGCATCCGGACCCGCGCGGGAATCGCCGCCTTGATGATCTCCACGAGCTCTCCCGTCGTCTCGACCGGTTTTTGCGCCCGTGCCTGTACAATGTGCTTCGCAATGTTCTTTGCAAATTTATCTTCCCCGTAGTCACGGATGACACGGTATAATTCCATCTCGCTGTAGCCGTTGACGATGTCCGCGGCTGTCCGCTCCTGCCGCTGGTCCATCCGCATGTCGAGCCGCGCGTCCTCCCGGTAGGAAAAGCCCCGCTCCGCCTCGTCAAGCTGATAGGAGGAAACCCCGAGATCCAGCAGGATGCCGTCAACGCCGGATACGCCTCTGTCCTCCAGCTGCGCTCTCATCTGCTCATAATTTCCACGGATGATCGTCACGCGCTCTTCAAAGGGTTTCAAACGCTCCGTCGCCGCCGCGATCGCCGCCGCGTCTTGGTCAATCCCGTAGAAATGTCCCTGTCCGTAAAGCCTTCTGCACACCTCGAAGGCATGTCCGCCGCCACCGAGCGTTCCGTCGGCATAGATCCCGTCAGGCCGGATGTGGAGCTGTTCGATCGTCTCCGCAAGCAGTACGGAGTAATGACTGAATTCCATAGGATCCGCCTCACTCTCTGCCGCTTAAGTAGTTCAGATGGCTCGCGATCGTGTCCATATCGCTGAAATCGGCGTTCTGCTTCCAGTGCTCCTCGTTCCAGATCTCGATGTGATCAAGCATACCTGCCAGCAGCACGTCCTTCTCCAGGCCCGCGAACTCTCTGAGCGTCACGGGAAGCAGGATGCGCCCCTGCTTGTCCAGCTCGCAGGTGCAGGCTCCGGCAATGAGAAAACGGGTGAAAAGTCTCGCGTTCTTATCCGTGAGCGGGAGCTTCTTCAATTCCCCGACGTAGGCTTCCCAGCTGTCCATCGGATACACGAAAAGACAGCCATCCAATCCCCTCGTCACCACAAATTCCGCGCCGAGCAGCTCACGGAATTTCGAAGGCATGATCAGCCTGCCCTTGGGATCGATCGTATGTCTGTACTCACCCATGAACATGCGCGTCACCCTCTTTCACGGGGCGGAAATCCTCCACTTTACTTCACTATAAAACCACTTTCCGCCACTTTTCACCACCAACACGTCCATCATACCCCGTTTTTATGGAAATTGCAATAGGGTTTGGGCAAAAAAAAGAGCCTGTCGGCATTTTTCAATACCGACGGACTCATTAAATCTGACTCCTGCTTCCATAGCTATGAAAAAGAATACAGAATATCTCTCATCACACCACCGCTTCTATCAAAAGCTTCTCTCCCAGCGAAACCTCCCTGATCCCGATTTCTTTTTTCTTATTAAAATTAAAGCTCAGCATATACCCTTTATTCAGATGATAATATTCCAGATAATCGATCAGCTGCTTCTCTCCTCTTTCATTGTACGCATTTCCTCGCCATATCTTTAGTTCAACGACATACTGCTGACCATTATAATCCACGATAACATCCGTTCGTTCCTGATTACGGGTACGGGACTCGATGTAGTAATTCCCCGTCCCATTGATGATTGGACGCAAATACAGGAGAAAGTACCTGCGACCATCCTCCTCCAGAAAGCTCTGCGGACGATCACCGTACAATTCATCAAAACTGATCACAAATCTCTCCAGAATCAGCTTCATGTCCAGCTTGCCATTCTTGATAAACTGAGGTTTTTCCCTGTCTCCCAGAATATACATTTCACTTTTCATCATCTCCGGCGAAGTAAGGAACGCATTGTAAAGTCTCGTCTCGAAGATACGATTTGCCACTACCACCTTAAAGTTCTCCACCCTGACAAAACCAAACATCAACGCAATGTCAACTACCGCGTCATCCGGACTATAAGAAATAGATTTACCGTTCATCAGAAGGGAATACAGCATCTGCCGTAACTCTGGATAGGTATCGATCTTATCCTGCAAAGATTCGAAAAGAGTGTTCTTTTCATTTAGAATTCTACCGACAGCCGCCGTCACTCCCTCTGTTGTCCAGGCGCATGCTCTATCAGCAAAACGTTCTGTTCCCGCAATCTGTTCGTCGATCAGCTTACAGATTCTCGACACCAGAAATGGATATCCCGATGTATATTCATAAATCTGCTCTGCAACCGCATTAATATCCATCCCGGTCTGATAATCAGACTCATACTCCGCAAGCATTCCCGCGATATCACGCGGAGAAAAGCTCATGTCTACCAGAAAATCCGCAGCAACGTTCCACGGGCTGTTCGTCGAATGCTGCCCCTCCTTCACAAATTTCCGCTTCAAATTTTTGATGTCATACACCCCGGCCAGTATAACGGACTGAAACGTTGGCTTTTCCCTCCGGCGAATATAATTTCCGCGAAGTTGTGACAGGAAATCGAGGAAAACCTGATTATTCGACGCGGTATCCACCTCATCGATCATCAGAACGATCGGTTTGGCCGCCTGCCTGCACCAGCCGGACAGAATCACGAACATATCCGCCATCCTTACGGCTGTCGTTTCCTTTCCCGCCATCCCCTGCAGTTGCTCTTTTACATTCACCGGGAACTCCATCTCTTCGCAGACAAACAAAAGCTCCTTGCAAAAAGCTCTCACAAAGGATGCTTCACTCGCATAATCCTCCTCCGCTAATAACTGGAAGTCAAGATATACTACAATATAATCTGTCTTCAAAAAATCCTTGAGCGCATACATCGTCGTCGTCTTTCCATACTGCCGGGCGCGATTGATCGTAAAGTAATCCCCCCGGTCCACCATTTCCCTGATTGCACGCAAGCGCTCTGTAATATCTACCATATAATGGACATCCGGCAGACAGACAGCTGCCACATTAAAAATCTTTGGCATAGGGCATTTCCTCCTTCATGGCAATTTCCTGGAAATGACAATAGAAATATTCGACGCGTTTCTTGTATACATTATAAGCGATTGCAGCTGAAAAATCTATACGTTTCTGACGTTAGATTTCGCGGCGAAAATTCTAGCAAATGAAGCGCCCCGAAGAATCACTTTGTCTTCGGGACGCCCCTCATCTACCATTCGTTTCTTTCAGAACTATGTTAGAAAAACCTGCGCTTTATTTTTTCATAAATTCCTTTGCTGTCCAGGCCGAATTTCTCAAGCAGCGCCTTCGCCGGGCCGGACTCACCGAAGCGGTCCTCGACGCCGATGCGCAGCATCTTCGTCGGCGCCTTCTCCGAAAGTGCTTCCGCAACCGCTCCGCCGAGGCCGCCGATGATCGAGTGCTCTTCCACCGTCACAACCTTGCCGGTCTTCTTCGCGGACGCGACGACCCGTTCCACATCCAACGGCTTGATCGTATGGATATTGATCACCTCAGCGAAAATGCCATCCGCCTCAAGGAGTTTCGCTGCCTCCAGGCTCTCGCAGCCTCCCAGACCTGTCCTTCTTGGATCTCACCGTCGCCGAGCAGCGTATAGACGCGATATGACTTTCCATCCAGCTTTGCGGCAATCGCCATACCGACCGCAGCGGAGATGCCCTGTCCCAGAGAACCCGAGGACATGTCGATGCCCGGAATATCCTGCATGCACGGATGTCCCTGCAGGCGCGTTCCCACATGGCGGAAGGTTTCAAGCTCCTCCACCGGGAAATAGCCTCGCTGCGCCATCACACTGTAGTAAACCGGCGTCGTGTGCCCCTTGGATAAGATGAAACGATCCCGATCCGGATCTTTTGGATTCCTCGGATCAATGTTCATCTCTTCAAAATAGAGATACGTAAAAATGTCCGCCGCAGACAAAGAGCCGCCAGGATGACCCGACTTCGCGTTATACACACAGCTTATAATCCCTTTGCGGACTTCATTTGCAATCTTTTCCAGTTCAATAGTCTGCATATTTTGATCCTCACTGTTCTCATTTTAGTAGACATCTATTTCCAGTCATGAACCTGTGCGAGCATCCAGTCAGCCAGCTGATCCATCCCTTCTCCGGTCAGTGCGGATACAAAGATCACCTCAATATCCGGATTCCTTTTCTTTGCATATTCCACGACCTTGTCCTTATCAAAATTGAAATAAGGCATTACATCAATCTTATTGACGATTAAAAGGTCACAGACCTCATACATCAGAGGATATTTCAGCGGTTTGTCATGCCCTTCCGGGACAGAGAGAATCGTAGCGTTTTTCACGGCTCCCGTATCGAATTCCGCCGGACACACGAGGTTTCCTACATTCTCCAGAACGACGAAATCCAGATCTTTCGTCCCAAACTCTTCAATCCCCTGCCTTGTCATCGACGCGTCCAGATGGCACATGCCGCCTGTATGAAGCTGAATCGATTTGACCCCGGCACTGTTCATCGCCTCCGCGTCAACCGCAGAATCAATATCCGCCTCCATCACGCCCATGCGGACCTTTCCCCTTAGTCTCTCGGCCAGCGCAAGCAGGGTTGTCGTCTTGCCGGAGCCGGGGGAGGACATCAGATTCAGCAGAAAGGTGCCCTCCTCCTTCAGTTCCTGCCGAAGCTTTTCAGCTTCGGCATTGTTGTCCTCAAATACACTTTGTTTCAGTTCAATGACTTTTAAATCCTTACTCTTCAACCAGAACCTCCTTAATCATGACCTCTCTTCCAGAGATGATCCGCCATTTCTCAGACTTGCATTTCGGACAGATCTCATCATTCTGCTCCAGATTAAATTCCTCCCCGCACACCATGCACTTTGCGATGCCCGGTACCGGGTCAATCCGAACTCCGCAGTTTACCAGATGATCAGAACGCGATGCTGCGTACTCCCAGCAAGACACGAAGTACGGCGGTTCCAGAGCAGAAAGTTCTCCCACCGACATGACCACAGTATGGATTTGGGGAATATGATTTGCCTCCGCAAAGGCATCCATCTTTTTTACTACATCGAGTACGATACCCATCTCATGCATAGACATCTGCTCCTTGCTTTTTCTTACAATATGGCATTAGCCGCGTTTTTACGTACTGAATCCTCCGAAGCAGAGCCTCCCCTGTGCGCGTTCCTCTCCTCAACGCCAGCCATCATCCTGGTAAACCAGTCCTGCGGATCTTTTCCCGGATGGATATCAGTCACTTTTTTCAGCCGGATCGCATCATATTCACATTTTGTAAAGCAGAGGCCGCAGCCGATGCACATATAGGGATCGACGACCGAAACGCCGCAGCCAAGACAGCGCTTTGCCTCTTTCTGAAGCTGCTCCTCGGTAAGCGTGGCGCGGGTATCGCTCATCGTCTCGATCGCCGCTTTGGCGGGCGCATGGTACGGCCTCTGCCTGGGCATGCGGTCATAGCTGCTGTAATCCCCGCTCTCCTTGTCGAAAGCAAAGTATTCTCTTTCTCTCTTCTTGGTAAGGCCATAGCCCCTCAGGAAGCGATGAATCGAGATTGCTCCCGACTTGCCGGTCGCGATCGCGTTGATCGCCAAGCCCGGACCCATGGCGCAGTCTCCTCCAGCAAACACATCCTTCTGTTCGGTCTGATATGTAATCTCCGCCACCTTGACAGAACGCCCTTCCGTAGCTGACGCGGCGCTTCCCTCAAACAGATTTCCCCACGTGATGGACTGCCCGATCGCAGTGTATACATTTGTGCAGGGAACGATGATGGTATCATTTTCATCATAAACCGGTGAAAATCTCCCATCCTCATTAAATACAGACACGCAGCGCATAAACTCAACACCGGTAACCTTGCCATTCTCACCGAGAATTCTCTTCGGTCCCCAGGAATTGCTGATTGCGACGCCCTCTTCGACTGCCTCCGCCTTTTCCTCAGGCACAGTCGGCATCTCCTCGTCTTTTTCCAGGCAGAACATCTTTACATTCCGGTTGCCAATACGAATCGCGGCTCTTGCGACGTCGAGCGCGACGTTTCCGCCGCCGACGACAACAGTGTCTCCCTCAATATGATTCAGATTTCCGAGATTTACCTCGCGCAGGAAGCCAATTCCGCCGACCACGCCTTCCAGATCTTCTCCCTCGATTCCAAGCTTCCGACTGTTCTGCGCTCCAACCGCAACATAGAACGCTTTATATCCATCCGCACGCAGCGCATCCAGCGAGATATCCTGCCCGACGTTTACGCCGCATTTGAATTCCACGCCCAGCTCACGCAGAACGTCAATTTCCGCGTCAATCACGTCCTTCTCCAGACGGAACGAGGGGATTCCGAACTTCAGCATGCCGCCCGGCGCCGCGTTCCGTTCAAAGACGGTAACCGGATATCCCTGCGCTGCCAGATAATATGCGGCTGTCAGGCCCGCCGGACCTGCGCCGATAACAGCCACCTTCTCCTCATAGTGCTCATAAACCTCTGGAATATAGCGATGCTCCGCATGCAGCTCCTTATCCGCAATGAATTTCTTAATATCATCGATCGCCATAGCCTCATCCACCCGCGCGCGCGAGCACTCATTCTCGCAGTTGTGCGGACAAATTCTTCCGCAGACAGCCGGGAAGGGATTCTCACGCTTGATTACCTTTAAAGCTTCGCTATATTTTCCTTCCGCCGCTTTACGGATATAGCCCTGAACGGAAATGTGCGCCGGACAGGTCGTCTTGCAGGGGCTCGTACCCTTCGGGGCAACCATCTTCTTCACATTATAGTTCTGATCCACATAGTCCTCTCCGAAAATGGTGTTGGAGTGGTTCAGTGTCATGTCAGGGATTTGCTCTTCCTTCGCGCAGAAGGACGTCCCCAGCTTGATCGCGTCCATCGGACAGATTTCTGTACAGGCTCCGCAGGCCACGCAGTTTTCCGGATTTACCTCAGACACAAAATTTGATCTGGTATAATCCGTTGCCTTAAATCTCTTTTCACGGCTCAGAACGCCACACGAGCAGGAGCAGCAGTTGCAGATGAACGTCGACTGATTTTCACCCTCATTGTTAAAGATTTCGTGCACCAGACCGAGACGCTCCGCCCTGTCAAGGATTTCCCTGGCTTCTTCCCTGCTGATCCGTCTTGCCCGACCGGTTCTCACATAAAAGTCAGCTTCTTCACCAATCTGAACGCAGGTATCTTTATATGGATGCTCGCACGGATCCCCAAGAATGGTTTTCGCTTTTCTGCAGGCACAGTCAGCGACTGAAAAGCTGTCGCTTTGATTCAGATACGTTTCAATCTGTTCATGGCTTACAACATTTGGTTCCGCCTTGATCGCCTGATTTACCGGAATCGCCCTTAATGTCCCCAACCCTGGCGGGACAGCTGCCATAAACTGAAGGGTTTCCATCCCTCCCTGTGCCACAAAGGCCTCCGCGACTACCTTGATATCAAAATCATCATCCGGCGTTGTCAGACAATGCTCCATGATACCAGGCGCCCAGTTGGCGAGCCGATACATGTCAATGCCGTCTCTGGTGACCACATACAAAACACCCCTGCGCACACAGTGTTCGATATCTTCGATTATCTCAGACACTTCCACTGACATATTCTTTGCAATATCTTCCGCAGTCACATAATACTTCGGGCAGTGCGCGCAAATCTCTGCCTGACGTTCCGTGATCAGTTCCCGTATAACTTTGACATAGGAATCATCAAAAGCTCTTCCATTATCCGAATCGATCGGCATACCGTCAATAACATTTGCCAGTCGGCAATATTTATTTTCCTGCATTTTTTCTCCTTTATTTTTAATATAATGTCTCTCCGCCGTCCACAATAATATCCGTTCCTACGCAGAATGCAGAGAGGTCCGTTGCCAGAAACGCCACTGTGGAGGCGATATCCTGCAAATACCCAAAATGGCCAATCGGAATTTTACCCAGTGAGGACTGCATCAGCTTCACCGGGACGGGGTCATGAATTCCGGAAAGCACAACACCCGGGCTGATACTGTTCACACGAATACCATATTTAATGTAATCAAGCGCCATGGAATGAGCCAGATGCAGGACACCTGCTTTTGACACATGGTAGGCATAGCCAAAATCGCCATCCTTCCAGTCACAATTCACAATGTGTCCGCTCTGAGAGGCTGTAAGAATAATAGAGCCTCCATGGCCGCCTCTTTTCATGATGTTGGCGCAGGCTCTGCTGACCAGCATCATCCCAACCAGATTAATATCCAGTATTCTCTTAAATTCCTTCACATCGACATCCGGAGAATTGTCCAGCTGAACGACACCGGCATTACTGTGGCAAACATCAATTGTTCCCAAATCTGCAGCTGCCTTTTCCACACAGTTCAGAACGCTCTCTTCATCTGATACATCTCCGGTCGCGTAAATTGCGCGTACTCCAAATTCTTTTTCAATCGCACTGCAGATCTCCTGCAACCTTTCTTCCTTCGCGGGAATATCAATCAAACAGACATCTCCACCCAGTTCTGCGAAGGCTTTTGATGTGGAGCGTCCTATACCGCCCGCCGCACCTGTAATCACACATTTCTTTCCCTCAAGTGAGAACAACGGCCTGATATGTCCACTCTCTCTGAATCGGTAATCGGGGTGATCCCTGCACAGAATATTTGGATCGTTTAGATTCATGCTACATCCTCCTTTTCTTATTCAGCTGTAATTCCTCTGCGTTTCTCCAGTTCCGTGATAATCGTACTGTGTTTCTTCTCATCCATGTCGTAGAAAGCCAGAAATGCCAGCGCAGCAATTCCGCTCAAAACTGCCGGAATGATACTCATTCCCATATTTAAGAGTGTAAGTACTGTTGCATTCTGCACTCCGCCCGGCACGTATCCAAACATACCCAAAAGTCCCAGGAAAACAGCAGGGCCGACTGCTCCACCTGCTTTCAACATCAGAGAGATGAAGGAAGACAGGAAGCCATCACAGCGCACTCCATACTTATACTCCGCGAAATCCACATTGTCACCGTCACAACTGTAACGAAGAGCTCCCGCAGCACACATGAAGAGGTTGGATAAGGCATAAAAGACCCAGAACCATATGCCATGTGCATCAAATAAAAACATGGGGATAAATGTAAGCGCTGTCAGCCCAAATCCTGCACCAATGGCGCGTCCTTTATGGCGAAATACACGATATAACCATGGGCAGAGCAGGCCTGGTCCAAGAATACCTGTTATAATTCCAACCGTTCCTGTTATAGAATAAAGCGTAAAATCCCCGGATACATACGTAAAATAATATGACATAATGGCAAAGCGGCCATATGACAAAAATCCACACATAAACTGACCCAGCATCGAGATAATGGCATATTTATTCCCGAATAGACATTTCAACTGTGTTTTCATGGGAATTGTATTGCCCTTTTCCATCTGCTCGGGCGGCGGCAAAACCCGTTCTTTACTCTTCACAGCGGACCAGAGAATTGTTGGCAAACCGATTACCACTGTGACGACCACAGCCCCCAGATATCCCTGCGCAGTGTTCTCCGTACCATTGGTTCCAGAGAAGAACAGGATCAGGCTGGCCGCAACAAGGCTCGTGAAATTTGAACCAATCTGAGCAAACACCATTCGAACGCCTGACACCTTACTGCGCTCTTCCGTATCAGATGTAAGCACTCCGTTCAACGCCCCATAAGGCATATTACAGCAGGTAGAGGCTACCGTGATCAGTATGTACACAACCCATACATAGGCGATCTTGAATGTAGTTGACCAGCCCGGCTGAGCTGCAAATAATGCAATGATCAAAAGCGACATTACCGTTCCGCCAATCGCAACCCAGGGTTTATAACGCCCCCACTTCGAACGTGTTCTGTCCGCAAGAGAACCGATCATCGGATCATTTATCGCATCGAAAACCCGAACCAGCAGTAAAAGCACGGACACCATCGCGGCCGGCACCCCAATATAATCGGTACAGAAAATTGTCATAAAAGCGCTGATCCAGATATAGATCGCGTTGTAGCCAAATTCTGAAACCGCATAATTCACTTTTTCCCCCATAGAAAGCTTTACACGTGTCGTTTTATAAGTAGTAGATTCCATTCCTTCCCCTTTCTCCATCCTCAGAGCTTAATCCAGATCCTGATTGCAGTGAATCATCACTTTCGCGTATGCGCCAGTCATATGTTCATCAAAGGCCTGCTGATATTCATCCAGAGTGTATACCTTCTGAATCAGAGGCAGCACCTCAATGCGCGGCAGCACCGCTATGGCTCTCGGCCAGATCAGGGAGCTGGTGATCATACCGTGAATATGCTTCTGCTGTTGGTAGCACTGCGTAAAAAGGTTGAGCGGCAGGTCAAAATCTGTCGGATACATCGAAAAATAGACAACGTTGCCATCCGGAGAAAGAATCTGCAGAGCCGAAGTCGCCCCGCCCCTTGAACCGGACGCTTCAATAACGCTGTCATATCCCAGCCCATCCGTCACCTCCCGCGTCACTTCCATCACATCTTCCTGGATCGAATCATATGCATTATCAACGCCCAGGCGCACGGCCAACTCCCGCTTTTCCTTTACCGGCTCAAAGAGCGTCACAACGGACGCACCGCACTGTTTTGCCAGTTGCGCCGCCATCTGTCCAATCCCGCCCCCGCCGAATACTGCCACTCGGGAGCCTGCTTTTACCTGCGCCATTTCCACCGCATGAAAAGCGATTGTAAAAGGTTCTGTCATCGCAGCCGCTTTCAGGGAAAGGCTGTCCGGAATCTTATGGATCTGAGACATATGACAGCAAATATACTCCGAACAGCCGCTCATAGTATTAATCGGATGCTGGCAAAGATTCTCCCGCCCTGTCCTGCAATAATAACAGGAACCACAGGCTCTCGCATAGTTGGCAACAACCCTGTCGCCAACCTTCAGGCCCATCTGAGCCGCAACCTCCCCCGCCTCTTCAATCACACCGGAGAACTCGTGTCCGACAGGCATTGGCAAGATGGACTTCACATATTCTGTCAATGGTCCCAGATTTCCCCGCAGAGTATGGCCGTCGGATCCGCAGATTCCATTATAGGCGATCCGAATCAGGGCTTCCTCCTCCCCCGGTTTGGGAATCGGAATATTCATCAATTCCAGGGTGCCGAGTGTTTTTAACCCGGCATCCCCAATCGTTTTAACATAGAGACTCTTCAATCTGTTACCCTCCTGCTGTTTTAATTTATGCACACCCCTTTGATCAAATCATTTCCTTCACAGTTCTGATGATACCGTCAACATCGTATCCGTAGTATGCATGCAGCTCTGCAGCGTAACCAAGCTTTGCGAACTCATCCGGGATCCCCAGTTTTTTAAATTTGATCCCAAGACCATTCTCTGCCAGAACATTTGCAACATAACTGCCCAGGCCGCAGCTGGCGGCGTGATCTTCTACTGTGATGATCCCACCGGTTTCCTTTGCTGCCTTCACAACAGCTTCCGTGTCCAGTGGTTTGATAGTGTGCATATCCAGAACACGAACCTGAATGCCCTCCTGTGCCAGAAGCTCTGCAGCATTTTTTGCGTACAGAGTTCCACAGCCGGTACCGATGATAGTAGCAGCTGGGCCGTCCGCGATTGTGACAGCTTTTCCCACCTGATAGCCATAGTCGTCTGTGCTATAGACCAGAGGCTCCTCTCCCTGCGGGATACGAATAAACATGGGTCTGGGATTAGCCAGAAAATCTTTTAGTGCAAGCACGCACTGATTGGCGTCGGCAGCCACGCAGACTGTCATGTTGGGCATTGCACTGACAACGGAAACATCCTGTACAGCATTGTGGGTTGGACCTCCTCCAGAGGTCAGGCCCCCGTGGGTACAGATCAGGCAAACAGGTGCTTCATTATAAGCTACATCCAGCAAAATCTGATCTGTCGCCCGCATGGTCGTGAAACAGCTGAATGTCTGGCAGATAACCGCCTTGCCGGACAGTGCCGCGCCTGCCGCGGAGCCAACCATATCAGCTTCTGCAATACCACATTCTATCACGCGATCCGGATATTTCTTTATAAGGTCATCGCCCAATGAACCGATCGGGAAGCCATCTGCGCCAAAGTACATAATGTCCGGATTTTTCTCCATCTCTTCCATAAGTGTAAGAGGGATCATGTCTCTCGCCCGCATCATGGGCACCATCAAATCAAAATTAAAAACATAACCTGCCATTGCTTCTCACTCCTTTGTATATTTTCTGAATGCTTCGATAGAAGCGTAAGCCTTTACGCCCAGTTCATCATCAACACTGCCCAGATGCCAGGAGGGGGTTCCTGTCATAAAGTCAACTCCTGCACCTTTTATGGTGTTGGAAATTATCGCGATTGGCTTCCTTTTCGCATGACAGTCTGGCTCTGGCAGATTCTCCAGCGTCTCGCACACCTGTAGCATATCATTGCCATCCTTAATGTTGATCACGTCCCAGCCAAAGGATGTAAGCTTGTCCGTCAGGTTTCCAAGCGCCATAACCTCCTCGGTTGGCCCGGTACCCATAATCTGATTCTTATCTACAATCAATACCAGATTCCCCAGTTTCCGATGCGCCGCCAGCATCAGCGCTTCCCAGTTGGATCCCTCATCGAGTTCGCCATCGCCGGTCATACAGAACACCCGATAATTATCTCCCGAGGCTCTGGCACCAAGGGCATAGCCCGTAGCAAGAGACAATCCGTGCCCAAGAGACCCGGCGGACACCTCAAACATTGGCAAATACATCCTGTTGGGATGCTGCCCAAAGCGGCCATGGAGCTTGTTGTACTCAGAGAAGATCTCTTCTCTGGTAAAGAGGCCCATATCACAGAAGATGTTGTAGAACAGATCCGCATTGTGACCCTTTGACAGAATAAAGCGATCCCTGTCTTTGGCCTTATAATCCTTGGGATCCCAGTTCATGTAATGATAGTACAGTGCGACTGCCATATCCGTGGCAGACATCGGGCCTCCCAGATGGGCCACCCCGACATTCTGGACATAGTCAATCAACATTTTCCGGATATCGACTGCTTTGTTTTCCAATTCCTTCACTACACGCATATCGACGTCACTCATAATTGTTACCTCCTTTATTTTTCCGTCATTTCTGACGTTGATCACGTTTTACTGAAAGCACTTTACACACAGTCCTTCAAATCTTTTTGTCTGCTCCCGGAACAGCTCGTCCGGCATGAACGTAACGCTGTCCGCCTGCAGGTAATCCGCCAATTCCTCCGGTTTTTTTTGCCTTGCTATCAGATTTCTCTGCGGTAGCCGGTCGCACATGTGCACACACGGGCTTGTCGGAATACAGACATGAATCTCCCGCACCCCATTTTCTCTTAGTCTGCGAACCAGAATCTTCAGGGTCATCCCGGAGAAAATCGCCTCGTCCACCAAGGCTATTCTCTTTTCTTCCAGAAGGGAAGGGATCAGGCACAGATTTGACTGTATTTCCTGCTTACGTTCTTCCTCGTTCTGCAACCGCAGTGATCTGACATGATCATCCTGCTTCACCACCGCCTGAACATACGGAATGCTTGTCTCCATGCTAAAACCCATGGCATAATAAAGTCCGGCATTCGGAACCGGAACCACATAATCCAGAGAGTGTAACCTCTCTCCGAGCGCAGCACCGAGGATAGAACCCATCTGATAGCGAAACGCACCAATCTGTATATGATTCCGCACATCCAGTGCGTCACAGGTATAAACAATATCCAATCCACAGGAAATATGCTTTGTACTATTTTTCATAAAGTCAGTCATAAATCCTCTCTTGTTTTGTTTAATTTTATTTTACCAATGTATGAAGTTAAAAAAAATGAACCAACTTTTCGAATTGGTTCATTTTTTTACAGGGTGAAATTTTTAACTATCTATTTTTTATATAT
>JAJPXQ010000074.1 GCA_021205385.1 Lachnospiraceae bacterium
TGCAAAATAAGGAAAAAATTTTTATCATTTAATCAGTGAAGTGGCAAACTCGGGGTGTGCTGGAAGGAATTTATTTTCATGACGAGATGAATGAAATTCTGAAGGATTTGCAGAAAAATTCAAAGCTTCATATTCTGTATTATCCGGAGATCAATGAGTACCGTGGGCGGCGGACGCTTCAGGTCAGGGTGCTGGATTACCGGGCGGCTGCTCCGAACTGACCGGAAACGTTGCAGAATTGTACGAAATATGCTATATTAAAAACATCTGTGGACAAAATGCTGTCTGAACGTGTAAAGATAAAAGGAGCGGGTAAAAATGAAAAGGGTAGAGGATTATGTGACAAGCATACCGGATTATCCGGAGCCGGGAATTATCTTCCGGGATGTGACCAGTATCCTGCAGGATGCAGATGGGCTGCAGCTCGCGATCGATGGGCTCCAGGATTGCCTGAAGGGGCTGGAGTTTGATGTGATCGCCGGGACGGAGTCGAGAGGGTTTATCTTCGGCATGCCGATTGCGTACAATCTTCATAAGCCCTTTGTATTGGTCCGCAAGAAGGGCAAGCTGCCGCGTGAGACCGTATCCATGAGTTATGATCTGGAGTACGGGAGCGCAGAGATTGAGATGCATAAGGATTCGATCAAACCGGGACAGAAGGTGGTGCTGATCGACGATCTGATTGCGACCGGCGGGACGATCGAGGCGGCCGCGAAGCTGGTGGAACAGCTCGGCGGCGAGGTTGTAGAGATGGTGTTCCTGATGGAGCTTGCAGGCCTGAAAGGACGCGAGCGGCTTAAGAAGTATAAGGTAGAGAGCGTAATCTGTTACGACGGAAAGTAAACGTAAAGTCAGGTGACTGGCCATGAAGGAAGATTGGGTGCAGGAAGTCCATGCGGAGGACAGGAGCGTCAGGAAGATGGAAGATTTCACAAGTCCTGATGAGCTCTATCAGACGCTGGTGAAGAGCGTGCTGAAGTATCATCCGTCCGCGGATATTTCCATGATTGAAAAAGCATATCAGGTGGCGAAGCGGGCACATGGGAATCAGCTTCGCAAGTCGGGTGAACCTTACATTATTCACCCGCTTTGTGTTGCGCTTATTCTGGCTGACCTGGAACTTGACAAGGAGAGCATCGTCGCCGGTATTCTTCATGATGTCGTTGAAGACACGGCTGTGACGATGGAGGATATCGAGCGGGATTTCGGCGAAGAGGTGGCGCTTCTTGTGGACGGCGTCACCAAGCTGGGACAGCTCAGTTATTCGGCGGATAAGGTGGATAAGCAGGCGGAAAATCTGCGCAAGATGTTCCTCGCGATGGCGAAAGATATCCGCGTGATTCTGATCAAGCTTGCTGACCGCCTGCACAATATGCGTACGCTCAAATATATGCCTCCGGAGAAGCAGCGGGAGAAGGCGCGCGAGACGATGGATATTTATGCGCCGATTGCACAGAGACTTGGCATCTCGAAGGTGAAGACCGAGCTGGATGACCTGGCGCTTAAGTACCTGGAGCCGGAGGTCTACTACGATCTGGTCGATCAGATTGCGGAAAAGAAGAGCGTACGGGAGAAGTATGTTCAGGAGATCGTCGAGGAAGTCCGCCATCATATGGAAAATGCAAAGATCAAGGCCGACGTGCAGGGGCGTGTGAAGCATTTCTTCAGTATTTACAAGAAGATGGTAAATCAGGATAAGACGCTCGATCAGATTTATGATCTGTTCGCGGTTCGGATTCTTGTAGAATCAGTCAAGGACTGCTATGCTGCGCTGGGTGTTATCCATGAGATGTATAAGCCGATTCCGGGGCGTTTTAAGGATTACATTGCGATGCCGAAGGCAAACATGTACCAGTCGCTGCATACGACGCTGATCGGACCGAAGGGACAGCCCTTTGAGATTCAGATTCGTACGTACGAGATGCACCGGACGGCGGAGTATGGCATCGCTGCGCACTGGAAATATAAGGAGAGCGGCGGCAGTACGGAGCAGAATGTCGAGGGCAGGGACAGCGCGGAGGCGAAGCTGACCTGGCTGCGTCAGATTCTGGAGTGGCAGCGTGATATGTCTGACAACCGCGAATTTATGAGTCTGCTTAAAAGCGACCTGGATCTGTTCTCGGACAGCGTCTATTGCTTCACACCGGGAGGCGATGTGAAGACACTGCCAAACGGCTCGAATACGATTGATTTCGCGTACAGTATCCATAGTGCGGTCGGCAACAAGATGATCGGAGCGCGGGTCAACGGCAAGCTGGTGCCGATTGATACGGTGCTCAAGAACGGAGACCGCATTGAGATTATTACTTCACAGAATTCGAAAGGCCCCAGCCGTGACTGGCTCAATATTGTCAAGAGCACACAGGCGAAGAACAAGATTAACCAGTGGTTCAAGGCGGAGTTTAAGGAAGGAAACATTCTCAAGGGAAAAGAACTCATTTCCCAGTACTGTAAGGTGAAGGGTATTCCGCAGGCACAGGTTGTGCGTCCGGAATTTCAGGACTGCGTCCTCCGGAAATATGGTTTTCGTGACTGGGATTCGGTCATGGCGGCAGTCGGGCACGGGGGCCTCAAGGAAGGCCAGGTCGTCAACAAGATGCTGGAGGAGTACGAGAAGGCGCAGAAAAAGACGATCACCGACGACAAGATTATGGAAAGCGTAGCGGAGACGAAGGAGCAGAAGCTGCGTCTTGCCAGGTCGAAGAGCGGCATTGTCGTCAAGGGGGTCGATGATGTGGCGGTGCGTTTTTCCAAATGCTGCAATCCGGTGCCGGGAGACGAAATTGTCGGTTTTGTGACGAGAGGGCGCGGCGTGACGATTCACAGGACGGATTGCGTGAATGTGCTGCACCTGGCGGAGTCGGAGCGGGAGCGCCTGATCGAGGCGGAGTGGCAGCGCGGCTACAGGACTCGCAGTGGTGAAAAATATTCAACAGAGATTACCATATATGGAAATAACCGTACAGGTCTGCTGGTTGATATCTCGAAGACGCTTACAGAGCGGGATATTGATGTAACTTCGATGAACGTGCGCACCAGCAAGCAGGGGACTGCGACGATTACGGTGAGCTTTGACATTTCCGGTGTGGAAGAGTTGAATCGCATCATTGAGAAGCTGCGCCAGGTGGAGAGCGTGCTGGATATTGAACGCTCCGTGAGTTAGGCGGGCCGGGAGGAAGATCATGGGAAATATTACAGTGACGTCTGTTATGGTAGGGAATCTGGCGACGAACTGCTGGTTTCTGGTAAATGAAGATAATAAAGAAGCGCTGGTCTTTGATCCGGGTGAGGAAGCTGCCCGCATTAAAAAGAAGGCGGATGATAATGGATGGAAGATCTGTGCGATTCTGCTGACACATGGACACATGGATCATATTGGCGGCGTGGAAGAGCTGAAGGAATGGAGCGGTGCGAAGGCCTACGCACTCGAAGAAGAGCGGGATTTTCTCGAAGATTCCAAGAAAAATCTGTCCGTGTTTATCGGCGGACGTTCCGTGAAGCTCACGGTAGACGAACTGCTGCGGGACGGACAGGAGCTGACGCTCAGTGGCATTACGCTGAAAGTGCTGCATACGCCGGGACATACGCCGGGAGGCGCGTCATACTACTGCGAGCAGGCGGGTTGTGTGTTCGCAGGAGATACGCTCTTTGAAGAGTCCGTGGGGCGCAGTGATTTCCCGGGAGGGAGTTCGTCGGCGCTGATCCGTTCGATTCGGGAGAAGCTCTTTCTGCTGCCGGATGAGACGCGTGTCTGTCCGGGTCACGGGGCTGAGACGACGATCGGGCATGAGAAACAGTACAATCCCTTCCTATAATAAATACAAAATGTACGCCGCCTTTTCGCCTGATAAGACGGCGTTTTCTCAGGAGAGCAAATGATAGAGGTCATCGTAAATCATCCCAGTTATGAATATGATATCCATTCGTTGATTCAGGCCTTTTTCCCGGGGCAGCGTGTACTGGTTCGTGTGCAGGAGCGGTTCACGGAGGAAACGTCTGTGCGTATGTCCGTCTTTTTTTCTGATGAGTCAGTCACTGTAGAACTCACAGAAGACGGAGCCAGGAAAGGCGGCGGTTCATGTCCGATTGATCCCGCAGACCGGATGGAGACGAAAAATCAGTTTAAGAGACTGATCTACGGAATCCTTTCAGAGTATACAGAACGCACCCTGCCCTGGGGAACGCTGACCGGTATCCGTCCGACGAAGCTGGCGATGCAGATGCTCGAGCAGGGCAGGAGCAATGTCGAGATCGCGGCGCATATGCGGGACACCTGGCTTGTGAGCCGAGAGAAGGCGTCCCTGAGCGTCATGATTGCGAACCGGGAGCGCTACATCCTGCGGAATATTGACTATGAGGATGGTTACAGTCTCTATGTCGGAATTCCCTTCTGCCCGAGTATCTGCCTGTATTGCTCCTTCTCCTCCTATCCCCTGGCGAAATGGAAGGAACAGGTTGACGCGTATCTGGACGCTCTCTTTAAGGAGCTTGATTATCTGTCCGGGCGTTTCCGGCATAAGAAGCTGAATACGGTCTATATCGGCGGTGGGACGCCGACGACGCTCGAGCCGCGGCAGCTCGACCGGCTTCTGACAAAGATACAGTCTTCTTTTGACATGGAACATCTGCAGGAATTCACGGTGGAGGCCGGAAGGCCTGACAGTATCACACGGGAAAAGCTGCAGGTTCTGCTCGACCATGGGATCAGCCGCATCTCGATCAATCCGCAGACGATGAACGAGCGGACGCTGGAGATCATCGGGCGTCTCCATACGGTACAGCAGATCAGGGAAACTTATGGGATGGCCAGGGAAATGGGCTTTTCCGATATCAATATGGATCTGATCGTCGGCCTGCCGGGAGAAGTCTATGAGGATGTGGAACATACGATGGATGAGATCGCGGCGCTTGCGCCCGACAGCGTCACTGTGCACTCGCTTGCGGTCAAACGTGCGGCCAGGCTGAAGCTTTTCCGCGACCAGTACGAGGAGATGGGCATGGAGAACAGTGCGCGGATTATGGACATGACCGCACTGCGCTGTGCGGAAATGGGACTGTCCCCCTACTACCTGTACCGGCAGAAAAACATGGCCGGAAATTTTGAGAATGTGGGCTATGCGAAGGTTGACAAAGCCGGAATTTACAATATACTGATTATGGAAGAAAAGCAGACGATCCTGGCGGCGGGTGCGGGTGCGGCGACAAAATATGTCTATCCTGGCGGCGCAAAGATCGAGCGGGTGGAGAATGTAAAGGAAGTCGGACAGTACATCGAACGCATTGATGAGATGATCGACCGTAAGGAACAGTTTTTTACCAGAGTTCTGTCTGCATAGTTTAGAGAGAGGTTATGAATATGGCGATGAAGAAAAAACCGGTGACCGGCATGAAGGACATCCTGCCTGCGGAGATGCAGCTGCGGGATTACGTGACCGGCCTGATCAAGGATACTTATAAGAGCTTCGGCTTTTCGCCGATCGAGACACCCTGCGTGGAGCACATCGAGAATCTGTGCAGCAAACAGGGCGGTGAGAATGAGAAGCTGATCTTCAAGATCATGAAGCGTGGTGAGAAGCTGAACATCGAGACCGCTGAGAGTGAAGCAGATCTCACCGACAGCGGCCTGCGCTACGACCTGACTGTGCCGCTCTCTCGTTTTTATGCGAATAACGCAAACAGTTTGCCCACGCCCTTCAAGGCGCTGCAGATCGGCAGCGTGTGGCGTGCGGACCGGCCGCAGAGAGGGCGTTTTCGCCAGTTCGTCCAGTGTGATATCGATATCCTGGGCGAGCCGACCGCGCTCGCGGAGATCGAGCTCATCCTCGCGACGACGACCCTGCTTGGAAAACTCGATTTCTCGGGCTTCAAGGTGCGCATCAATGAGCGCCGCATCCTGAAGGCGATGGCGGAGCGCTGCGGATTCCCGGAGGAGCAGTATGATCTTGTCTTCATTATTCTCGACAAGATGGACAAGATTGGCTGGGACGGCGTGAAGGCGGAGCTGCTGGAGGCGGGCTTCGCGGAGGACAGTGTGGAGCGTTATGTGGCGATGTTCGGCGAGATGGAGCAGGCGGAGGATCCGCTCAGCTATCTGGAGGAAGCGCTTGCAGGCTCGCTGGAGGACGGCGTCATTGACAATCTGCGCATGATCCGCGAGAGCGTGGAGGCAGTCGCGGCGTCACGCTTTGAACTGGTCTTTGACCCGACGCTCGTACGCGGTATGTCCTACTACACGGGGACAATTTTTGAAATTGAGATGGCCGAGTTCGGCAGTTCTGTGGCCGGAGGCGGCCGCTACGATAAGATGATCGGCAAGTTCACAGGCAGGGATACCCCGGCCTGCGGCTTTTCGATCGGTTTTGAGCGCATTATCACAATCCTGATGGAGCAGGGCTTCCGGATCCCCGGCGCGGCGGGAAAGAAGGCCTTCCTCGTCGAGAAGAACATGCCGGCGGACAAGCTCTGCGAGGTGCTGAAGACAGCGAGCGCGGAGCGCGAGGCCGGAAATCAGGTACTCGTGACGATGATGAATAAGAATAAAAAATTCCAGAAGGAGCAGCTTGAAAAAGAGGGCTACACGGAGTTTAAAGAATTTTTTAACAGATAGGGAGAGGAAAAGGACATGCAGGGAAGAACCCACAACTGCGGAGAGCTGAGACTCAGCGATGTCGGACAGAAGGTCCGCCTGGTCGGCTGGTATGAGAATCTCCGCAAAGTCAGCAAAAATTTAGGATTTCTGATCCTGAGAGATTTCTATGGAACGACGCAGATCGTGGTGGAGACTGAGGAGATCATGGAGCAGCTCTCGGATTACAACTATGAGTCAACGATCGCGGTCGAGGGCGAGGTGCGCGAGCGCAGTAGCAAGAATGCGAAGCTGCCGACCGGCGAGATCGAGGTCGTGCCGGAGAAGGTCGAGCTGCTCGGCCGCTGCCGCTACAACGAGCTGCCGTTCCAGATCAATCATTCGAAGGAGGCGGACGAGAACGCCCGTCTGAAATATCGTTACCTTGACCTGCGCAATCCGGCGGTGAAGGATCGGATCGTCCTGCGCAGCAAGGTCGTGGCCGATCTGCGCAGCAGTATGATCGCGCATGATTTCATGGAGATCACGACGCCGATTCTGACCTGCTCGTCCCCGGAGGGCGCGCGCGACTATCTGGTACCCTCGAGGAATCATCCGGGCAAATTTTATGCGCTGCCGCAGGCGCCGCAGCAGTTCAAGCAGCTTCTGATGGCCTCCGGCTTTGACCGCTATTTCCAGATCGCGCCCTGCTTCCGCGATGAGGACGCGCGCGCGGACCGCTCCCCGGGTGAGTTCTATCAGCTTGACATGGAGATGGCCTTCGCGGATCAGGAGGACGTCTTCGCGGTGCTCGAGGACGTGCTGCCGCCGGTCTTCTCGAAATATGGCATTTATCAGGAGGCTTCCAAGCCGCCCTTCCGCCGCATCGCCTATCTCGACGCGATGGAGCGCTACGGCACGGACAAACCGGATCTGCGGATTAATCTGACCGTGCAGGACGCGACCGAAACGCTTGCGGACTGCGGCTTCGGACCTTTTGAAGGAAATAAAGTGAAGGCGATCGTCGCCCCGGCATTCTCTGGCACGCGCAAGGTCATCGACCGGCTGTGTGCGGATGTGGAGGTGCAGAGCGGTCAGAAAGCCTACTGGTTCCGCCTGGATGACAAGGGCGAACTCGTCGGCGGCATTTCCAAATTCCTGCAGGAAAGAAAAGAGACAGTCGTCGCGGCGCTGGGCCTGAAACCCGGCGACTTTGTGGGACTGACCGCGGGCGACCTGAAGACAGCGCAGAAGACAGCGGGCGTCCTGCGCACAAAGCTTGGCGGCCTCAGCGATGCTTATATGAAGAAAGACTGCTACGAATTCTGCTGGATCGTGGATTTCCCGATGTATGAGATCGGCGAGGAGTCCGGCGAGCTGGAATTCTGCCACAATCCCTTCTCGATGCCGCAGGGCGGCCTGAAGGCTCTGGATGAGCAGGATCCGCTCGAGATTCTGGCCTGGCAATACGATCTCGTCTGCAACGGCGTGGAGCTCTCGTCCGGCGCGGTTCGGAATCACGATCCGGAGATCATGGTGAAGGCCTTCCAGATTGTGGGTCTTGGCGAGGAGGATGTGAAGGCGAAATTCCCGGCCATGTACAATGCGTTTTGCTACGGCGCGCCGCCCCATGCGGGCATCGCTCCGGGCGTCGACCGCATGGTCATGCTGATCGCGGGCGAGGAGAGCATCCGCGAGATCATTCCCTTCCCGATGAACAAGAACGCGCAGGATGTCATGATGGGCGCGCCGGCCGAGGTCGAGCCGCGGCAGCTTGAAGATGTGCACATCCAGATTGTAAAGGAAGAGAAGGAATCGAAATGACAGAAGCGGCAGGGAGCCATTCCCTGCCGCTGTTTTTATCTTTTCAGAAGCCCATTCATATAAGCCTTCAGCAATCCCCTGTCCTTCAGAGACAGAGCCCGATAAGATTCCAGCAGCTCCTGTTCCTCCTCCGTCATGCTTTCCTGACGAAGGGGGTTTTTCTTATACTCAAAGAAGTCGGAAAGTGTGATATTGAAGCCTTCGCATATTTTCTCCAGAGTGGGAATGGAAGGGACAGTATTTCGGTTAAAAATATTGTTAAGGCTGCTGTAGGGAATATCGGCCTCTTTCGCGAGTCGATATACGGACCAGTGACGAAATCTGCACAATTCCCTGATTCTGTTTAAAACCTCATTCTCCATTCTATATCACTCATTTCTCGACGTTTTCTTTCAGTGTAACGAATATAAGGTGTAAATATCAGATGAATAAATGAGCGATAGTTGACATTTAAGACTCAGATGAGATATAATTTTCCGGAGATTAAGATTTTTGGAGAGATAAGAAAGATGCTGTTTAATTCTGCGGAATTTCTGATATTTTTCCCGATTGTTGTTCTTGTTTATTTTATCATACCAAAGAAAATAAAATATCTTTGGCTGCTGGCAGCCAGCTATTATTTCTATATGTGCTGGAACGCCAGGTACGCGCTGCTTCTGTTCTTTTCGACGGCCGTGACCTGGGCGAGCGGCCTTCTGCTGGAGCGGATCAAGCATGGAGAAATAGATGAGGCGCGGAAAATACCCGCGAAGAAAGCGGTGGTGGCGCTCAGCTTTTTCCTGAATCTCGGCGTGCTGTTCTGGTTCAAGTATGTGAATTTTGCGGTCGCCACACTGGAACGTCTGCTGCGCCTTGTACATATTCAGTTGAGCCTGCCGGAATTTGATATCCTTTTGCCGGTGGGTATTTCCTTTTTTACGTTTCAGGCATTGAGCTACACGATGGATGTTTATCGTGATGAAATTTACGCGGAAAAGAACTTCTTTCGCTATGCGTTGTTTGTTTCTTTTTTTCCTCAACTGGTGGCAGGCCCGATCGAGCGCTCCAAAAATCTGCTGAAGCAGCTTGCGGATCCGCAGAAATTTAGCTTTGCGAGATTTAAGGATGGGATTCTCCTGATGTTGTGGGGCTTTTTCCTGAAAATTGTGCTGGCAGACAGGCTGGCGCTGTTTGTAGATACGGTGTATGGGGATGTCTGGAGCTATGGAGGGTGGTATCTCATCATTGCCACGATGCTGTTCGGCGTCCAGATCTACTGTGATTTCTATGGCTACTCGGTGATTGCGACCGGAGCGGCGGAGATACTCGGCATACGCCTGATGGAAAATTTCGATGCGCCCTATCTGTCCTGCTCGGTTGCGGAGTTCTGGAGAAAATGGCACATTTCCCTTACTTCCTGGTTTCGGGATTATCTTTATATTCCACTGGGAGGCAGCCGCAGAGGGAAAGCCCGAAAATACAGGAATAAAATGATTGTCTTTCTGATCAGCGGCCTGTGGCATGGGGCGCAATCTACATATGTCGTCTGGGGAATGCTGAATGGACTCTATCAGGTGGCAGGCGAGCTTACGGAACCGATAAGGACCAGGCTTATCGATGCATGCGGACTTCACAGAGAGTCCTTTGCTCACAGGCTGCTTCGCTGTGGCATCACATTCGTTCTGGTGGATTTCAGCTGGATATTTTTCAGGGCCAGCACCGTACGCAGAGCGCTGGCGATTGTGCGGAGTATCCTGACGGCAGGAAATCCCTGGATCCTTTTGGATGGGTCCCTGTATGAGTGCGGACTGGACAGCAAGAACTTCTGGCTGGTGTTGTTGTGCATCGCGGTCCTTCTGCTTGCCGATTGTCTGAAACACCGGGGGATCTGTGTGCGAAAAGTGATTCTGAGGCAGGATGTATGGTGTCAGTGTATGGTTGTAGTATTTGCCATCGCCTTGATTTTGCTGTTTGGGCTGTGGGGACCTGCTTACAGTGAAGCGAATTTTATTTACTTTCAGTTCTAGGAGCATTGGATCATGAAAAAGAAGGGATCAAAAAACGGGAAACGTCTGCTGGCCTGCCTTGTCAGCCTGTGTCTGCTGGTTCTGATATTAGCTGGCCTGACCGACCTGGTACAGCGCAAAGCTAGCGATTATAAATATCAGGCTTTTTTTGAGGAGGAAGAGAATATTGACGTGCTTTTTATGGGAACCAGCCATGTGATCAACGGCATTTTCCCGATGGAGCTGTGGAAGGATTATGGGATCGCATCTTACAATTTCGGTGGACACAGCAATGCGATAGCGACCAGCTACTGGGTGATGGAGCTCGCGATGGAGTATAGCTCGCCTTCGCTGGTGGTAATTGACTGCCTGAGCCTGAGTTCCAATTATAAGACTGCGACGGGGTATTCTTCTGTGCATGTGTCGCTGGATGCTTTTCCACTCAGTTTAAAGAAAGCAGAGGCGGTCATGGATCTTCTGGATGATGAGGCGATGGATCAGGCCATAGCGGAGGGAAGCGTGGAGGAGACGGAAGAACGGTCGCCTTTGGGACTTCTCTGGGATTTTTCCGTGTATCACAGCAGATGGTCTGAATTGAGCAAAGATGATTTTGAACCGGCGGCAGGTGTGGAGAAGGGCGCGGAATCCAGAATCGCAGTGGCGGTTCCGAACGAGATCGTAAGGGTACCGAAGAGCGAGAAACTGGAAGAGGATACGGTGGCGGTTCAGTATCTGGAGAAAATGATCGCGGATTGTCAGGAACGGGGAATCGACGTTCTGCTGGTATATCTGCCCTTCCCTGCTTCGGAAGGTCAATGGAAAGATGCTAACCGTGTATATGAGATCGCGGAGGAATACGGAGTCAACTATATCAACTTTCTGGACATGAATATCGTGGATTTTGATACCGACTGTTATGACACGGCATCTCATTTGAATCCATCCGGCGCACGGAAGGTTACGGATTATCTGGGAGAGTATATTACGGAGCATTATGACCTCACTGATCATCGCGCGGAGGAAGCATATGCGGGATGGGATGAGGACTACGAAAGTTACAAAGATTATAAGGTCAAAAATATGAAAGCACAGACCACGCTGGATACTTATCTTATGCTTCTGGCTGATAAAAATTATGATGTGGAGGTGGAGCTGGCAGACCAGAGACTGTTTGACAGCAGCTATTATAGCAGGTTGTTTGCGAATATCGGTGTGGATACGGCTCTGGTCACGGAGGGCGTATCTCTGCTGAAAATCACAGCGGCAGGCCAGGATGTGGCATACTGCAGCGCTGATATTGACATAGAGGGCGATTTGCGATTTACAGTCACGGACAGGGAGACGGGAGAGGTCGTTGATATTGTAGATTTTTATCTCATGATCGATCCCGAAGCGGAGGAGCCGGTCGTGCAGACGGAGGGAAAGCATGGATAACTGGCTGGAACACTGACCGAACCTGCAGAATTGAAGAAGCAGCTCGCGGAGGTGGAAGGAAAATAACGGCGGGAGCCTGCGGCGTATGCCGCAGGCTCCCCCTTATCGCATATCCCGGAAAGCTGTAATGACGGACATCAATCCCACGCGTCCCCAGTATACCTGGTATAGTTCTTCACCAAAGAGAAGTTCTGAACTGCGTAGTAGTTGTAATATTTTTTGCCGAGTTTTTCCGCGAATACGGAAACGGCCATTGACTTATATGTCGTTCTCTTCATGTTCTCCAGATGGGCAGAACTCTGGTACCATATCTTATAAAAGTTGTTACCTAGGAAGGTTGAATTGTACGTAAACCCATTAAATCCAGTCATCATTGCAATATTTTCACCAACTGACCAGGTATTTGAAATAGACAAGCTCTCTGTCGGGCGTACGTGCGTGTAGGAATATGTCATCTCTAACGCTCTGACATTGGCGAGGTTCTGCAGGTTGGCATCCCCGGTTACGATTGTCAGTTCGGCAATCCCGTTCTCAGCTCTCAGTTCATTGACCTGCTTTGCGATCAGCTCAGCGGCCTCCGTATCGAAGTGCCCGATCACCATCTCCATGACCGGTTCGCCGTTCTCGTATCCAGTACAGATATAGTAGACGCTGTCTGTTCCGTCCGTGAGCAGCATATCCGTTGTCCGCGTGTCCAGGACCTCGCCGCAGTACGCGCAGCAGAGGCTTTCCTCCCCTTCCACGCCAAGCTCTGCAGCTTTGGTTTCTACCCACTCACCTTCTGTGTGGCCGGTCGCCTTGATGGTTTCCGTGTAGCTGTCCTCGCAGCCATCGTGGTCGCAGGTGTAGGTGATGGAGCCATCTTTCTCGCAGGTGGCTTCTGTTCTGCTGGTTTCCACGTAGTTGTGGCCCAGCTTCCCGATAGCCGTCGAATATTCGTCCCCGCAGTTCTCGCAGGTGTAGACGATCTTTCCGTCTTTCTCACAGGTCACTGCGGTAACGCTGGACTCTTTATAGGAATGGCCGCTTGCCGCTGCTGTTATCGTGTAGGAGTCCCCGCATTTCCTGCAGGTGTAAACGGTATACCCATCCTCCGTGCAGGTCGCTTTCTTCTGGTCTGTCACCTCATAGTTGTGGGTGTGGGCCAGCTTTTCAATGACCTCGGTGTTGACCGTTTCCCCACAGACCGTGCACTTCTGGACTCTTAAGCCTTCCTCGTCTTCCGTCGCCTCTGTCTCCACTTCCCAGTCACCCGGGGTATGGCTGAGTCTGGCGATGGTCTCCGTATAGGAGGTGCCGCAGATGCCGCACGTATAGGTCTTGCTGCCTTCTGCCTTACAGGTCGCAGCCTTCTCGTCCGTCAGCTCATAATCATGCGCGTGCGGCTCAGCCTTCTCGATCACGACTGACTTCTTGTCACCGCAGGAGGAGCACTTATAGTAACCAGAGCCATACTCCTCTTCTGTGGATTCCTTCGTCACGATAAGCTCGCCGTAGGAGTGTCCGGTAGCTGCGATGGATTCTGTTTTCAGGGTTTCGCCGCAGACTGTGCATTCCGTGTGCCTTGAGCCGTCTGCCGTACAGGTGGCCGTTCTGTCAGTTTTCCATCCGCTTTCTGTGTGTCCGGTGGCAGGGATGGTCTCCGTGTCCGATACATTTCCGCAGGTGCTGCACAGATAGACCTTTAAGCCATCCTCTGTGCAGGTGGCGGTTTTCTCTGTGGACCAGCTGTAGTGATGTCCGGTCGCATCGATGGTTTCTGTATAAGTGTCGCCACAGATCTCACATACATAGCTGGTGTAGCCGCCCGATTCACAGCCGGCGTCCTCATGGGCTGTCTCCTTATAGGAATGCTCATGGGGCAGGACAGAGATTGTCTCAGTATCCAGCAGCAGACCGCAGGTACTGCAGCGGAGTTCTTTCCGTCCTGTTTCTGTATAAGTAGCCGCTCTTACCGTCTCCCATTCTCCTTCCGTGTGTCCGGTCGCCGGAATGACTTCCGTATAGGTGTCGCCGCAGTCACTGCAGGTGAAGGTTCTTACGCCATCTTCCGTGCACGTGACTTTTTTTGTTATCTCGCCCTCGTCATAGCTGTGCGTATGGGTGTTTCCTGCCGGGCTCGAATTTTCATCCTGAGAGGGGGTTGTTTCCACGCCTGTGTCAGAGGAGCTGCCTGAGCCGGAGGTCGTGCTTCCGCTGGAGGAACTGCCTGAGCCGGAGGCCGTGCTTCCACTGGAGGAACTGCCTGAGCCGGAGGCCGTGCTTCCGCTGGAGGAGCTGCTTGAACTGGTGGAGGTTGTGCTTCCGCCGGAGGAGCTGCTCGAACTGGAGGTTGTGCTTCCACTGGAAGAATGGTCCGAACCGGATGCGGTGTTCGTATCTGTGGCCGTATCTTCGCCCGTAGTCTTCGCTTCCTCGTCGGTATTTTCTTCGTATGCGATATACTGATAGTCGAGAACCTTTCCACAGTTTGTACATTTCTGCCCTTCGTAATAGCCGTTATCCAGCGCATACAGGTATTCCCACTCGCCGGGACTGTGGTCGGTTTTGGAGGTCGTCTCCTCATAGGAATAATCGCAGTCGTCCAGCTCACAGTAGTAACGAATCGTGCCGGAGTTGCTGCAGGTGGCCTCCTCAAGTGTTTCCTTTGCTAAAACATGTTCGTGTGTAACGCTTTTCCCGGACCTTTCGTCTGAGGTGCTGTCATCGTCTTCATTCTGGCTGTCTGCGGCATTTGCAGCGTTCTCGATCATTTCCAGCAGCTTGCCGGATCCGGAGCCAGAGTCTGAAGTGGACTTTGCCGTGTTTTTCCACAGGCTGCAGCCGGACAGACTGATTACGGTCATTGTACACAGGAGGGTCATCAGCATTTTCTTTCTCATTTGGTTTTGTCCTTTCCGCGCATGGTGGCGCTTTTGCTTTGTGCGTATGTTTTTCCCTTCTGGTACATAGTTCCCGAAAGTTTCCATCTGATTTTAAT
>JAJPXQ010000138.1 GCA_021205385.1 Lachnospiraceae bacterium
ATATAAAAGTCTCTGACTTTTATTTCTTAAACCTCAGAACGGAAATCCGCCTCTTCTGGCCTTGCGGCCAAACATGCCGCCACCCTTCATCATATTCGGCATCTGCTTCATCATCTTGCGGCTCTGCTCAAACTGCTTGATCAGGCGATTCACCTCGCTGATATCGACACCCGCGCCGCGCGCGATCCTGCGCTTTCTCGACGGGTTCAGAAGATTCGGATTCTGCCGCTCCTTCACGGTCATGGACAGGATAATCGCCTCGATGTGCGCCATCTGCTTCTCATCCATCGCGTCCTCGATCTGTTTCATCTGGCTGCCGCCCATACCCGGCAACATGCCGAGCATCGCGCCGATGCCGCCCATCTTCTTCATCTGGTTCATACTCTCGAGATAGTCCTCAAAGTCGAACTGATTTTTCTTCATCTTCTGCGAGAGCTGCCGCGCCTTATCCTCATCGATATTTTCCTGCGCCTTCTCGATCATTGTCAGCACGTCGCCCATTCCAAGGATACGGGAGGCCATGCGGTCCGGATAGAACTGCTCAAGGTCAGAGAGCTTCTCACCCATACCAGCATAGAGAATCGGCTTCCCTGTCACCGCCTTAATTGAGAGCGCCGCGCCGCCGCGCGTGTCGCCGTCCAGCTTCGTCAGGATCACGCCGTCGATACCGACCCGATCGGAAAATGTCGTCGCCACATTGACTGCATCCTGACCGGTCATGGCGTCCACGACGAGAACACTGTAAGTCACGTCCACCTTCTCGCGGATCTCGACCAGCTCTGCCATCATCTCCTCGTCGATGTGCAAACGGCCCGCCGTATCGAGAATGACCACGCTCATGCCCTGCTTCCGGGCATGCTCAATCGAAGCCTTCGCGATGTCTGCCGGGCGCTGCTTATCTCCCATGGAGAAGACCTCCACGCCCTGCTTTTCTCCGTTCACCTGCAGCTGTTTGATCGCCGCCGGGCGGTAGACATCGCAGGCGACGAGCAGGCACTTACGGCCCTTGATCTTGAACTTGCCCGCAAGCTTCGCAGCGGTCGTCGTCTTACCTGCGCCCTGCAGACCGGTCATCATGATGACGGTAATCTCATTGGACGGCAGAAGCTTCAGCTCCGTCGTCTCGCTGCCCATGAGACGGATCATCTCTTCATTGACGATCTTGATCACGGTCTGCCCCGGTGTGAGGCTCTCCAGTACCTCCTCGCCGATCGCCCGCTCCTCGACGGCCTTGATGAACTGCTTCACAACCTTGAAGCTCACATCCGCCTCCAGCAGAGCCAGCTTCACCTCTTTGAGCGCCGCCTTGACGTCGGCCTCGGTGAGTCGACCCTTGCCCCGGAGGTTCTTGAACACATTCTGTAATTTATCTGATAAACTGTCAAATGCCATCTACAGCTCCTCCAGAATCCCGGCGGCCAGCCGCCCGATCTTTTCCATCTCAGGATCGCTTTCATTCTCTGATGCAATCCGGCGAATCTCCCCAACCTGATTTCTTATCTTTACAAATTTCTCCACTAGATGCAGCTTTTCCTCGTATCCCGCGAGGGTTCTGCCGCAGCGGCGAACCATATCGTGTACGCCCTGGCGGCTGATCCCGAGTTCTTCGGCGACCTCACTCAACGAGTAGTCATTCAGCACGACATCCTCATAGACCCTTTTTTGTCGCTCTGTCAGCAGCTCCCCGTAGAAATCATATAAAAGCGCTTGTCTCAGAATCTCCTCCATAGCGATCACCCTCAGGTATCTTACACGAAAAAGGAAGAGGTGTCAAGGAAAATTTCTTGACACCTCTTCTGAATTTTCAGCGCTGAATTTTCAGCAGTTACTTCCCCACATACATATAATACAGCTCATCGTCCCCGACCGCTTCCCGGATCTCCTCGTAAAGATCCGCCGAAGCTGCCCGCATCTCTTCGACCAACTCATCAGAGACCTCGACAATCGTCGTCCCGGCCTCCTCGCAGATCGCGATGCGGTCGTCCACGCGGGCCTGGGCCTGCTCGCGCGCGTAGGCGCAGGCTGTAGTCGCGGCCTCGCGGATGATCTCCTGCTGCTCCTCCGGGAGGCTCTCCATGAAGTCCTCGCTCACGATCAGGCTTAAGAGATGCGGCAGGTGATTCGTCTGGATCACATAGTCCTGCTGCTCGTAGAATTTATTTGAGACGATGACCTCGTAGGGATTCTCCTGCGCGTCAATCGTGTTCTGCTGCAGACCGATGTAGACCTCCGAGAAGGACATCGGCGTCGGGTTCGCACCGATCGCTTTCCAGAATGCCATGTGGTAGGAGTTCTCCATCGTGCGGATCTTGATGCCGGAGAAGTCCTCCAGGCTCTCGACCGCCACGTTGGAGCTCATGACGCGGAAATTCTGGTCGCTCATGCCGAGCAGCTCCAGGCCTTTTTCCGCATAGATTTCATTGATCTTTTCCATAAATGCTTCATTGTCCAGCACCTCGTGCAGCTCTTCGATATCGCTGAACACACAGGGCAGGTCAAAAAGGCACAGGCGCGGCAGGTAGCTGACCTGCGGCGCCGTGTTCTGCACGACAAAAGGAATATCGCCGGTCATGCAGCACTCGATCAGCTCGGTATCGCCGCCGAGCGAGCTGTTCGCATAGACCTCGATGCGCATCGCGCCGTCCGAGAGCCGCTCCACTTCCTCGGCAAATTTTTCCGCATAGATCTGTGTGACCGTGTCCTCCGGGCTCGCCGTTCCCAGCACCCAGGCATAGGTCTGGCTGCTCTCATGGCAACCTGTAAGTGAAAGCGCCGCAACCATCACAAATATCAGCATCAGACAGCCAGAAATTCTTTTTTTCATCTTCGCCACCTCCTATACAAGCAGCAGGCTGATCTGCGGAATGTAGGTGACCAGCAGCAGTGCAATAAAGAACAGTATAATCATCGGCATCGCCTTACGGGCAATCTCCATGACCGGCACCTTCGAGAGCGAGCTTGCCACGAAGAGATTGACGCCGATCGGAGGAGTGACAAAGCCGATCGCCAGGTTGACGACCATGATAATGCCGAAATGTACCGGATCCACGCCGTAGGTCTCCACGATCGGCAGCAGGATCGGCGCAAGAATCAGGATGGCCGGACTCGTGTCCATGACCATGCCGACGACGAGCAGCAGGAGGTTGATCACGAGCAGCAGCACGATCTTATTCGTGAAGGAGCTCGTCATCCACGCGGAAACAGTCTGCGGCACATGCATCAGCGTCAGAATGCGCGAAAACGCGACGGACGCCGCCAGGATAAAGAGGATCGGGCAGAAGGTCCGCACCGCATCACGGAAAATGCCCCAGAGATCCCTGATCTTCAGCGTCCGGTACACAAAGAGGCTGATGATCAGCGCATAGAACACCGAAATGACCGCCGCCTCCGTCGGGCTTGTCACACCGGTGTAGATGCAGCCCAGGATAATTACAGGCGTCAGCAGCGCAAACAGGCTTTCAAAAAATACTTTCCGGAAGCCACGCCCGTGCAGTTCATCCACAATGACGTTGATCTTCTCCCTGTCCTCGCCGTTTTTCTTACAATAATAAAATGCATAGCCCATCAGAATCACGCCGATCAGGGTCCCGGGAATAATGCCCGCGAGGAACATATCGCTCACGGAGGTGCCCGTCGCCTGCGCATAGAGAATAAAGGGAATGCTCGGCGGAATGATGACGCCCAGGCCTCCCGCCGTCGCGACGAGCGCGACACTGAATTTCTTATCGTAGCCCATCTCGAGCATCAGCGGAATCGTCATGGAACCGACCGCCGCCACCGTCGCCGGAGCCGAGCCGGAGATTGCGCCGAAAAACAGGCAGGTGATCACGACCGCACAGGGAATACCCGCGGTACGCCTGCCAATAAAATAAGTGAAAACCTCAAACAGTTTCTTCGAGACGCCGCCCTTTGACATGATAATGCCGGAGAGGACAAACATCGGAATAGCAAGCAGCGGATAGGAATTCACACCGCCGAGCATCGCGCGCAGTACATAGACGCCGCTGACGGTAAAAGATTCCGAGAAAAGGCTGGGCATCATGCTCGTGATCGCGACCGTCAGGCCGACCGGCACTGCCAGCACCAGAAGTACCACAAATAAAATCATTATCAATGCTGTCATGACCAGAACCCCCTCATCGTCTTTGCTTCACGGATCCAGGCCTGCGCGACACGGATTGTCAGCAGGATAAAGCCTACAAGCGGCGCGGACTGGATATAGTACATCGGAATCTTCAGAGCCGCGCTCGTCGAGCCGAACTCCACTGCCTGGCGCACATAGGTGTAACAGAACGGCAGCATAATGATGCAGAAAATGAGCACCAGCGTGTGGCGGAACAGGCGAAGCACCGTCTTTCCCGGGTCGGACAGACTGTTAATCACCTGCTCGATCTTGATCGAAATTCTCTTTTTCACGCAGTAGCTGATGCTGATAAAAGTCGCCCACACGAAGAGATACTGCGTCAGCTCCTCCGACCAGCTCAGGGACTGGTTCAGGACATAGCGCGCAAACACCTGAATTCCCATGATGATCACCATACAGATCAGCAGCAGGATCAGGAGCGTCTCCTCCAGATTGTCGTCCAGCCATCTCAGTAGTTTCATTCTCTTTCCCCCTGTTTCCTAGATTTTTAAAAATTCTTTCATATGCGCGATCGGCATATCGCGTCCGGTCCACAGGCGGAATGCTTCCGCCCCCTGGAACAACATCATCGGGAAACCGTTCATCGTCTCGCAGCCCGCTTCCTGCGCCATTTTGAGGAACAGCGTCTGCGGCGGCGCATAGATCACATCCGTCACAAGCATGCCCGGTTTGAAATAACTCACATCCGGGATGTAGGTCCACGCTTTCTGCGGCGTCATCCCCACCTCCGTGGCATTGGCAAGGAGATCGCTGTCCCAGATCTCCCGCTTCAGCGCGTCGAGATCCTCCAGACCGTAGAGCTTCGTCGGGCAGCCGAGCCGTTCGTTCAGAAGCGCGGTCGTTTCTCTCACCCGCGGCCAGTATTTATCATGGATATTGAAAATCGACATTTCCCGCACGCCCGCGAGCGCGGCCTGCACCTGGATCGCCTTGGCGGCCCCGCCGGCTCCCACGATCGTCATCTTCTTTCCCTTAATATCGAAACCGTGATCCCGAAGTCCGCGTATGTAACCAATTCCGTCGGTGATATGCCCGGTCAGCACGCCGTCGTCATTGATGATCGTATTGACCGCCCCGCAGAGCTCTGCCTCCGGCGTCAGTCGGTCGAGGTACTGCATAACCGCTATTTTATTTGGCATGGAAATATTGCCGCCGCGCACCTTCAGCGCGCGCATCGACTCGATCGCCTGCGGCAGATTGTCCTGATCCACCTCAAAACAGAGATAGGCGTAGTCCAGTCCGAGATAGCTCAAAGCCTCGTTGTGCATGGCCGGTGAGCTCGAATGCCGGATCGGATACGCCATCAAAGTCAACAGTTCCGTATGTCCTGTAATTCTGTCCATCCCACTTTTCCCTTATTGTACATTTCTTATTTTTTTGAAAGATCGCCCGGACCGAAGCCGCGCGGAAACAGTTCTCCCAGGGTGCACACTTCATAGTGCTGCCTGTCCGTTGCAAGAATGACCTGAAATTCTTCCGGATCACAGAATTCCGCCATGACCTGGCGACAGACGCCGCAGGGCGTCACATAGTCTTTCGGCATGCCATCCGGTCCTCCGACAATCGCGATCGCAGTAAACGCCTGCTCGCCTTCGCTGACCCCTTTAAAGAACGCTGTGCGCTCCGCGCAGTTCGACGGCGCATAGGCCGCATTTTCAATATTGCAGCCGGTATAAATCATACCGCTCTTTCCAAGCAGCGCCGCCCCGACCTGAAAGTGAGAATAAGGCGCATAAGAGCGCAGCAGCATGAGCAGCGCTATCGTGATCAGCTCCTGAATATCTTCCTCTTTTAACTGTTTCAAATCACTTCTCTCCCTGCTTCACAAGCTTCACGACACGGCTCGTGCCCAGGCGATCCGCCCCCAGCCGGAGAAACTCCTCCGCGTCCGCAAGGGAGGCGATGCCGCCCGCCGCCTTGATCTTCACATCCGAACCGACGTTCTCCGCGAACAGCCGGACATCGTCAAAAGTCGCCCCGCCGGTTGAGAAGCCGGTTGAAGTCTTGATATAATCTGCTCCCGCGCGTGTCACCACATGGCACAGTTCGACCTTCTCCCCGTCCGTTAGAAGACAGGTCTCGATGATCACCTTCAGAATCTTCTCTCCTGCTACAGCCTTCAGCGCACGGATCTCCTGCTCCACGAGATCAAATCTTCCATCCTTCACCCAGCCGATATTGACGACCATGTCGATCTCATCCGCACCGTTCGCAAGCGCATCCTTCGCCTCGAATTCCTTGGCCGCCGTCGTCATGTAGCCGTTCGGAAAACCGATGACCGTACAGACCGCCATCCGCTCACCCACATAGTCCTTCGCCTGCCGCACATAGCTGGGCGGAATACAGACCGAGGCCGTGCCGTAATGCATCGCGTCGTCGCAGATCTGACGAATCTCCTCCCAGGTCGCGCCCTGCGCGAGCAGCGTATGATCCACATGTTTTAAAATCTCTTTTACATCCATTTATCGATTCTCCTTTTATCAGATGCCTAAAAACAGCTGTGCAAACTGGAAATAAATCAGCAGCGACAGCGCGTCGACGATCGTCGTGATAAACGGACTCGCCATAACCGCCGGATCAAAACCGAGCTTCTGCGCAATCAGCGGCAGCGTACAACCCGTAATCTTCGCCACGAAAACGGTCGCCACCAGCGTACAGCAGATCGCCGCCGCCACCAGCACACTCAGGCGGTCAAATATCATCAGCTTCGCAAAATTGACGCAGGCCAGCGTCAGGCCGCAGAGCACGGCCACGCGGATCTCCTTCCAGATCACACGCGGCAGATCCGCCGGCTCCAGTTCCTTCAGAGAAAGGGCGCGGATCACGCTCACGGAAGCCTGGCTTCCGGAATTACCGCCGGTATCCATCAACATCGGAATGTAGGCCGTCAGCACCACATAGGCGGACAGCGCGTCCTCAAAACTCGTGATAATGAAGCCCGTCACCGTCGCGGAAATCATCAGGAGCAACAGCCAGGGAACGCGGTTCTTGTAAAGGTCAATCACCGGCGTCTTGATATAGGGCTGGTCGGAAGGGCGCATAGCGGCCATGATCTCCATGTCCTCCGTGGCCTCTTTCTTCATGACTTCCAGCACATCATCGACCGTGATAATACCGACGAGGTGATTCTCACCGTCCACGACGGGCAGCGCCATCAGATTATACTTATCAAAAATGCGCGTCGCTTCCTCCTGATCCTCACGGGCTTCGATCGAGATCACATTCTGTTCCATGATATCCTCGATGCGCGCATTGCCGTCCGACACGATAATCGTACGGATGGACACTGTGCCGATCAGGCGTCCCATGGTATCCGTGATATAGCAGTCGTTGATCGTCTCCTTATCCAGACCGTTCCGGCGGATGCTCACGATCGACTCATCCACCGTCATGAAGGGGCGCAGCCGCACGTACTCCGGCGTCATGATACTGCCGGCCGTGTCCTCCTGATATTTCAGAAGCTCATTGATCATGCGGCGCATGTCCGGGTCGGCCTGCCGCAGGATACGCTTCACGACATTCGCCGGCATATCATCGACCAGGTCTGCCGCGTCATCGGCGCAGAGCTCGTTTACGACTTCTTTCAGCTCCGTATCCGTCAGCGCCTCGATCAGCATCTGCTGCCGGTCCGGGCTCATCTCAGAAAAAGTCTCCGCTGCCTGATCCTGCGACAGAAGCCGGAACAGGATCGGCAGAGTGTGTGTGGGTATTTCGTCGAGTATTTCCGCGACGTCGGAAGGGTTCATTGTGTGCAGAATGTCTTTGACGGAATTGTATTTTTTGTTCTCTGCCAGCGCGACCAGCGCGCTGTTTAGCACAAGCGGATCGTTCATTGGAATCACTCCCCCTCTCTTTTTAAGCTCAATGGCTCAGAACTTCATAGCCATCCTCCAGCACGGCGACCGTCACTTCCCACTGCGCCGAGGGCATCCCGTCGGCGGTGTAGACCGTCCAGCCGTTCTTTTCATCTACATAATAATCAGGCGTCCCCATGTTGATCATCGGTTCAATCGTGAAGACCATGCCCGGCACCATGATCTCCCCGCTGCCCTTTGGGGACACATAACTCACAAAAGGATCCTCATGAAACTGCAGGCCAACGCCATGTCCGCCGATATCCTCGACGACCGTATAGCCCTGCCCCAGCGCATACATGTAAACCGCATGCCCCATATCGCCGATCGGCTTCCAGGGCTTCACCTCCATGAGGCCCACCTGCACAGCCTCCCGCGTGACCTGCACGAGCCTGCGTTTGTCGGCGCTCACCTCCCCGATACAGAACATCCGGGAAGCGTCGGAAAAATATCCCTTATAAATGGTAGAGACATCGACATTGATGATGTCACCCTCCTTCAGGAACTCCCTTTTATCGGGAATTCCATGACATATCACATTGTTGCGCGAGGTGCAGACGCTCTTCGGAAATCCTTCGTAGTGAAGCGGCGCGGCAATTCCGCCCAGCCGCTTTGTCTCCTCACTCACCCAGCGGTCAATCTCAGCGGTGGAGATTCCGGCGCAGATATGCTCCTGCACATAATCCAGCACAGCTGTATTTACTTTTCCGCTCTCACGGATTCCGTCAAGCTGCGCACGACTCTTCACCGGCACACCGCCGATGCGCCGGTACCTCTTCCTGCTTCTCATAAAAATCACTTCTCCCGGATGTATTGTTTCAGGAACTCATACATCTCCTGCTCCGTCGGCGGGCAGCCCTTCAGACTGTGATTGAAATGCGATGTACAGTTTCCGATTCCCAGCTCGCCGCTCTTCCCGCGCCAGCCCTGTCCGATGCAGATCTTCTCCGGGAAATCCTTCAGAAGTCCGTCCTTGTCCAGCATATCCAGCGCTGGAAGCAGATAACCGTAGCAGGCGCTGCAGGAGTCCACCTCCTCCGCCAGATCCGAAAGCCGCATGATCCGCTCGCGATCCGGCAGAATTGCCTCGTGAAGCGGCGCATCAAGCTCGCGAATGACCGCCTTGCGCACGTCCGCACAGCCGACGCCGAGCTTCTCCGCCAGGCGGATGTAAGGGACATCGTCCGGCCGGTAATCCATCAGCCCACAGACATAGGCATCAAGCAGCACCGGATCCGCCGCCGCCATCAGGCGGTCCATCTGTGTCGGATTCCCGCCCTCTTCGAAAGTCAGATCTCCGCAGATGCCGTCCACGAGGATGAAATCCTGGTGAATCGCCTTGTTCAGATGGGCGATCGGACGATGCAGCCCCTCCGAGTGGAAACGCCGCTTTTCCTTATTCGTGATCAGACCTTTCATGTTCTTCAGCGCGCAGGTCATCCGCGTCTGGCAATGTCCCTTCATAACCGGTACATTGATCAGGAAATCAACGTCCTGCACACACTTGCAGATCTGAATCTTCATTCCCGCGGCGTCCACCGGCACGCCCGGCTCCTTCTGGCAGTCGATCAGTTCCACTCCATAATCGGAAGCCAGCTTCCGGTAGCCGCACACCCGGAAGGCCTCCTGCGTGCGGTCTCCGACCCAGGAACCTTCCATAATCTTAATCTTCTCATAACCGCGATCCTGCAGGTACTCGAGAATCCCCGCAATCACCTCTGTGTGGGTCGTACCGCCAACGCTCGCCGGCGCCGCGGAGACCAGATTCGGCTTGATCGCAATCCGTTTTTTCCGGTCGCCGATCATCCCGGCCAGATCCGCTTCCTCAAGAAGCTGCTTCGTCAGTTCCTTGTACTCTGTTCCATATATAACTAAAATCTCATTTTTCTTCATCTCGTCCAGACCTCCCGCTCCTTATCATAACAGAATTAAAGGCAAAATAAAATACCCTGCTCTGACAAAAAATTGCAGGAGCAGGGTATTTTACAAAGCTTTTACTTTAATTTACCTGATGCTTATTTTGAATCCGTCACGGCGCAGGTCTTTGCATGGTAAATGTTACTCCGAAAATATTTCAAACATTCTCCAAGCACGTAGATGGCATTATCCAACTGTTCATCTGTCACTTTTATTCCGGCTCTCATCTTCTTATAAATTTCATTATCGTAATCTGCATGTTTTTCATGAACAAGTCTTCCCTTTTCTGTCACAAACAGGCAGCTTCTCCGTCGATCTTCCAGATCTACTCTCTTTTCTATCAGGCCTTTGCTTTCCAGCTTGTCAACCGTAACTGATACCGTCCCCTTGCGTCGATAAGTTTTTTCAGCGAGTTCATTCTGATTCAGCCCTTCATTCTCTGCTATTAATTTTAGCGTGTGAACCTCATTTGAATACAGCAAATCACCTGTCCCGTAATTTTTCGGGCTGATATTATTATATGTATCTATTCTTGCCGCCTCATAAATTTCATCAATCAGATGTTGAAACTTTTTTTCACTTTCCAGCATCGTCATTATCCCCCATTCAACCTGCTATTTTATGCCGTCACGGAAATATATTCCATCACTTCGAAACTGTTCCGATGACATCTTACCACAGGTGAATCGGGAAACGCAAGGTATCCAGAAAACTCAGCTTTTGTATAATACTGCACGCATTCGATCCAATGCCGCAGCGAGCATACTTTGAGGGCAGCCAATATTCAATCGCAAATGTCCTTCTCCTCCCGGCCCAAACCAGGTACCTGGAACACAGATCACCGCAGCTTCCAATGCTATCATGTGTAAGAGAGCCTCATCGCTGAAACCTAAATCCGTCAGATCCAGCCAGCACAAAAAAGTTCCTTCCGGTCTGATCATAGATACCCCCGGCATATATTTCGTAATGTATCGCTCCAGAAAATCCACATTATTCTGCAGGTAAGAAAGTTCTTCTTCCATCCATGCATGTCCCTCCGGTGAATAAGCAGCTGTAACCGCCTCAATTCCAAATGTATTGGAAATATCCAGAGACATGGCATCTTTTACCGTGTTGAAGCGTTTTCGTATCCTTTCATCTGGAATCACTGCAATAGATGTTTTTAAGCCTGCCACATTAAATGTTTTTCCAGGTGCGGTAAAAAGTATCGTTCTTTCTTCGTATTGATCATCAAGTGCAGGGAGGGGATGATGAACATAACCATCATAAACAATATCGCTGTGAATTTCATCTGTGACCAGCAGCATGTTGTTTGCAAAACAGATCTCCGCCACCCGCCTCAGTTCCCCTTCCGTCCAGACTCTCCCGACCGGATTATGTGGACTACACAGAATCATCAGCTTATTCTCCGGTACTGCTGCAAGTTTCTCCAGTTCCGAAAAATTCATCTCATATCTTCCATTGTTCTGCAGTAATCCATTATTTACAATACGTCTTCCGGTCTTTCTAATCAAAGACGCAAAAGGGTCATATACAGGTTGCTGGATAATTACACCATCACCTTCTTCTGTAAATGCCCGTATTGCCACATTAATACCGGCCACTACCGTTGGCACTACTGAGATCCAATCGGATTGAATTTCCCAGTTAAATTGTTTTTTCTGCCAGAAACAGACAGACTCATAAAAACTCCTACCCGGCGAACAGTAGCCAAAAATTTCCTTTTCAACCCTGTTATGTAACGCTTCTATAATAACCGGAGCACAACCAAATTCTGTATCCGCCAGCCACATGGGAATCATATCCTCAGGAAATTCATAGGGCATAAATTTGCTCACTGCTGCGGAATGCCATTTCATGTCGTTTGTTTGTTTTCTGTCTATCACCCGATCAAAATCGTATATCTCACTCATCTCCATTCTACTGTCATGATTACTAAGTCAGTACATCCTTCAGCACACGTCGAATGTTTCCTCTGGCCAGCCTCTCTATCTGCCTTTCGTGGAAACCTGCTTTTTTTAACGCATCAAACAGGATATTCATCCGGTCAGGACTGCCCACCTCGAAAGTACCTGTAACTCCGTCAAAATCGGTGCCGATCGCAACACATTCCTCTCCTCCGACACTCATCATATGACGCGCCTGCGCGATGATCGCCTCAACAGTACTATCCTTCCTGGAAGTATCCTGATGCAGAAATTCCGGTCCAAAATTAATGCCAGCCACACCGCCATGATCAGCCAATGCACAAATCATCTCATCAGTCAGATTACGCGTATGCGGGGATAACGCACGGCAATTGGAATGAGAAGCCACAAAAGGACCCTTGCATATTTGAACCACATCCCAGAAACCACCGTCAGACAGATGTGAGACATCTACCAGCATCCCCATCTCATTCATCCTCATTACCGCCTCTTTGCCAAAGGCTGTCAGTCCTGCAGCCATGATCTCTGGATCAACAGAATTAGGAAATCCAAAACAGTTTTGTTCGTTCCATGTCAGAGAAATCAGCCGTACTCCCATGTTATAGTACTCTTCCAGTTTCTCCATTTTTCCATCTACAGGCCTTCCGTCTTCAATAGTCAAAAATGCAGAACACTTTCCGGCAATTCGATTTTTCTCCAGATCTGCAAAACTTCCGGCCCAGGCCAGAGCATCTGAATGAACCTCCAGTGTATGCCAGAGGATTTCCCGCAAAATCCGAATATATTCGTCGTCTGCAGGAATCCCTTCACCCATTTTCTTACGAAAAGACATAGGCGGCATAAAAATAGCAAAGAACTGTGCTTCCGTCCCTCCGGCCAACATACGCTTTATATCTGCCATCGTCTTCTCTATGGTATAAATATCATCTGTCCGTAGCAAAAATGCCTGCATTAATGTATCACAATGCATATCAATATAGTTCATATCTTATTTCTTCAACCTCGCCGCAAATGTTACAAGTAAGGCGCCGTACACACTGGGCAACGCATAAGACAAAGAATCTACCACTACGTCTGGAAGGATGGAGAGCAGGAAATTTCCTCCCAGTATTACAACTATCAATACCACAAAATTAACAATTACCGAGGCAACAATACCAATCACGCCGGCAAACTCATTTTTACGAGTCCCAATCTTCGTACCAATCGCCGCCTGCGCAGCTGTAGCGGCTGGAATTCGCATATTTGTAATGTTACCAGCCACAAAGCTGATATAGGAACCCGTAATCCCAATCATAGGAAAATAAACCGTTGGTTCCAATATCCAGGTAAATATCTCGATACCAACCATCGTCACTGCAGCCTGCCCGATCACTGACCATCCCGGGTGAAAATCAAGCGCAAAGGAAAAATACAGGGCCGGGATAAAGCTCAGTATCAGTATAAGAAACATACTAAAAGTTCCGAACCGATGCACCTTGGGAATATATTCCTTTTCATAAATTTCTTCTTTTTCCTGTTCAGACATGACACTGGATGAATTTTTCCGCTCGTTCATTTGATTCTTCTCCTCCTTAAAGCAATGCGTTGGATAACGCGCCAATGACAATACCTCCCAGGACACTGAATGCCATAGCCCATTGTCTTAACCATTTTTTACCGGACTTTTCAGCTGCAATATTTATCCCAAGCATAAGAATTGCTGCAAAAATCAATGAAATCGTATGTGGAAGACTCTTTTTTGCCTGTATATATGACAGCGCCAGAAAAATTACGAAAGGAAGCAGAGAACTGATAAGCCATGACAAAACGGATCGTTTTTTCCCTTCTTCAGGCACAATTACCTTATTCAAAGCTTTTCCGATCCCCCGTGTAACAAACGGAACAAAAATAAGATATCCGGCGCTCATCACAGCGCAACACCATAGTGACGCCGTGAATGCTGCCCCAGTCAAGGTATCCACCCCCAACGTTACCCCTGCTGCCTCTGCGCCAATACTCGCCGCGGTAAGTTCCGTACTGGCTGACCCTATCATGCCGACACGCATAAGCGTAAATGGTGCACCCAACATGGAAATCATTGACAGGGCAACCACAAAAACCGACACCGCAGGCCCAACAGCCACAATTCCCCCGGAACGCATACATACCTTTATCTCCTCATTCGTCAGGACGCCGGTCTGATTTACATACTTTCTTGCCATTCGATAAAGAACTACCGACTGAAGGACTGCAACAGCTATGATCAGCAAAGCAAATACCCACATGATTGTCGAATTAGCAAGTGACATTATGTTTTCCATACTTCTCCTCCTTTTTATTAGTCTTATTATAAGACTGTCTTATTATCGAACTAATTATAAGAAAAGTATCGAAATTTGTCAACATTAAAAAAGGCAGTCGAGATATTATTTTTTCTCTCGAACTGCCCCTGAAATCAATTTATTTTTCTATCTATCATTACAGCTCCGGTTTCGCCACCTCATGGTTCGACCAGGAGTCCGCCTCCGAAGCGCCGGAGAAGTCAGCCGACGTGCTGTAAGAGTCCACGGTAATCGTGTAAGAGCTCGTGCCCTCCACATAGACGGTGCCGTCCGTCCCAACAATTGATACGGTGTTGCCGGAAGCGTCTGTAATCGTACCCTCCGCGTAGAGGCAGGTTACCGTGCTGTCACCGGTCACGATCCACTCGGAATCCTCACTGAGATAAATGCTGCAGTAGCCGCTTCCGCCATCTCCGGCATAAGTCTCATCATCAATCACCGCGCCGGTCAGCGTGCTGCCATCCATGATGTAGAAATCCAGCTTGCTGATGCTGTCCCAGATCACGTCGCCTTCCATCTCCTGATCGGCGGCTGTGAAAGAACACTGCGAGCCGTTCGCGCCGGAAGTTCCCCAGCCGCGCTCGTTGTCATTGCCGGTGCACATCAGGAAGAACTCACAGTCATCCGCCGCTGTGATATCCACATCGGAAATATAAATCTCACTCTCCGTATTCGTCGTGTAGAAAATACCGCCATTCTCGGAGGTCAGGCTGCCACCGATGATCTGCATTGTACTCGTTCCGACCTCGGAGTCCCCGGACATGCTCTGGTAGACAATCACCGTCCAGGTTGTGTCATTCTGCTCAAGATCACTCATATTTCCGGTAATATCGCAGTCAAAGAGATGAATCGTATTGAGTCCTTCCATGCAGATCGCCTCGGAACCGGTTGCCGTGAGCTCCGCATCGTTCAACGCGATATCCGCCGTGCAGTAGAGCGCCGGGGAGCCCACACCGTTGCTCGTGTAGCTTCCGCCGTCGATCACCATCGTGCCGCCGCCGCGGTCACTGCGGATCGCCGCTGCGGACTCACCGTTTGTCTCCACGGTCAGATCCCAGGCGTACAGCGTGCCGCCGCCTGCCGCATGGACACCGCCCGAGGTATCCTGCTCTGTCAGAATCGTCGTATCCAGCACATAGGCCGTGCCGTCCCCATAGGCGAAGACGCCCGCACCGCCCGCCGCGTCCGTCGTGATCGTCGAGTCAGAGACCGTCATCGTCCCATCCGTCACCAGCATGGCTGCTCCGACGCCGTAGAAACTCGAATTGTCGCCGCCGGTGCTGTCAGAGGAGCTGCGCTCCACTGTTACATCCTCAAAAGTGACCGATGCGCCGTTCGACACCAGAACCGCATTCTCATCGGTGCCGGTAGAAGAAATCGTCTCGCCTTCCACCTCTGTATCCTCTGTATATTCATTTACCGCATCATAGCTGTCGACGCCGGAGGAGCTGCCTCCCATATCGCCACCACCCATGCCGCCAGACATGCCGCCAGACATCTCTCCTCCCATGCCGGAGGAGACCAGAATTTCTGTGATTACGCCGTCTTCATCGAAGGTAATCTGCAGCATGCAGCCCTCCGTAATATCATCGAGGCTGCCGGATTCCATGCTGCCATCCTCGCCTTCCACGACGATCACTGACTCATCGCCGATGGTCAGGACGCCCTGCGCTCCGCCAGACATGCCGCCCGGTGCTTCTCCATCCGGCAGATCATCGGGTGCTTCGCCGTCTTCCATATCTGGCAGATCATCGGGTGCTTCGCCGCCTTCCATATCCAGCGCTTCGCCGCCCTGCATATCAGAAGGCTCCTCACCGTCCATGCCTCCGCCCGGCTGGCCGCCTCCCATACCGCCGCCCATGCCGACGTTCAGCGTCACTTCATTGCCGTCGACGCTCTCTACCATACCTGTGAGCGTTGTTGAGACAAGCTCCTCCTCCGTATCGTCTGTATAGGCAAATATATTTTCCGATGCGGTGCTCTCCTGACTCTCTGTTGTATCCGTCGCTGTCTGCGAGCAGCCTGCCGTCGCCAGCATAGCGGCCGACACCATGACAAGGCCGCACAGCAGCCTGATTCTCCTGTAACGCATTGCTGATCCTCCTCAAATATCTTTTTACCCATAAAAATACCCCGCGGTTTCCCCGCGGGGTATCCGACCGGCTTATCATACAGGAGCCGGATGTTGTAAATGTGAAAAATTTATGATAATTCTGTGTCCAGAAATGCCCGTAGCGTCTGCGTGACGCTCGTACATACATGCCCCGCGTGCGAACGTACTTCCGGGGTGGAATGCGCCATCGCGTAGCTGTGAGGCGTCAGCTCCAGCATGGAGATATCGTTCTGATTGTCGCCGAAGGCCATAACCTCATCCGGCCGGATTCCCTTTTTTTCGATATAGGCGCGAAGCGCACTGCCCTTCCCCGAGCCCTTCATAATCATATCAAACCAGTCATTCCCAGCACATAGAAAATCGGCAAGCGTCCCATACTTTTTCCCAAAAAATGTCCGGATGTTTTCAATATTCTTTGGAAAGTCATAGATATACATCGCGATCTTCACGATCGTGTCATCGACCTCGTCCAGCTCTTGAAAGACGCAGGTCTCATTTTTCAGCACATTGATGATCTGGTTTTCAAACCAGTCCGTCCTGGGATGGATATAACAGGCTTTCACGCCTGAAAGCAGAATATCCGTACAGGGAAGGCTCAGAATGTCCGCAGAAACCTCACTCACCAGCTCACGCGGAAGCTTCTGCGCATACTGAATCGTCCCATGCTCCATGACCAGCGCGCCGTTCTCACAGACGAAGCCGATCCGGTCCTGATACTCCTCAAATACCCGCCGCATATTGGCATACTGCCGCCCGCTCGCCGCGCAGAACTCATATCCCCGCTCCAGCAGCTCGCCCAGCACGTCCATAAACCCGTCTTCCATCTCCTGCGTCCCTTCCGGAATCAGCGTCCCGTCCAGGTCGCTCGCAATCAGTTTTATCATTTGGTCGTTCCTCAACAATAAAAGCGAATTTTATCATCCACGAAAAATTTCTTCCACTCTGTGCAGATATAAAAAAACTGAGCTGAAATAAATTCCATCAATTCCTTCAATTCTCCTGCAGGAATCTGACTCTTATTATTTGCCAGAATGCAGCCTCCATTTCGGGTAAGCCATATTTTTGTGCTGTTAGATTTTGGATGCCCCTTAGAAACATGGACGTGTATAGCTTCGGTATTTTCATTTGACCAAAAATATATCTTATAGCCACTTACCGTAAACAGATTAGGCAATATGAATTCCTCCTTCTGCGGCATAACGATACAGAAGATGCGCGTTGCTTTCAACCAATTTCTGAAACATTGCAATCTCATCGTCAGAATATCCCTGTCTCATAGTCCACTTATAAGTTGGAAGCTCACACCTCGCGGAGTCAAATCCATCTTCTGTGGGACGCTCAAAATGAACCAGAACTTTCTTAATATCTCCATCCTGAATAATATGCGAATGCACAATCTCTGTCCCATCTCCCAATGTCATATATGGATACATCATAGTACTCACCTCCTGCTATTTCTGCAAAACCACTGCTAACATTTATAGTACCAAACCTGACATTTATTTTAAAGTATTTTTTGGTCACGACACAAGTAATATTACACATGCAAGCAGCGCGAACGGCGCAATCACTATCCCTTCCTCCTGCTCCTCACGTCCGTCCATGCCGCGGCCGCGAGGCCCGCGAGCAGAATAATAAGCCCACCCGCATATCCATGAATGTAACTGCTGGGAGGAAAACGGTCTGGATGATTATGGATTGTAAGTAAATTTCTGTACTGTTCTACCGCCCGTCTGGTCACCGAAGAATACTCAATTATCTCCACCCACAGTCTTGCTTCTTTTAAGGCTACGAATAATATCATTCACGTTATTCGTATTTGCTGCTCCGGGATATTTCTTTTCAAAATCTATCAAAGACTCTTTTGCGGCCTTCTCCATATCTCTGTATTGTGCATACAGTTTTTCAAGTGCGCCTGCTTTCATTACCCTGTCAATGAATTCTCTGGATTCTGCGGGCAGCTTTTCCCAGCTTCCATACAGATTCTGAACTGCTGTTTGTATTATTTCCAGTGATATTGGTTTCCCACATGCCTTCTGTTCTTCCAAAATACCGACCACATCGGAAATGTCATTTTTATACTTTCTTCCGGACATCAGTTTCATCGCGACAAGATATTCCCCGGCAACAGTACGTACTTCAAGCACATTTCCGAAACGCTTGTAATATCTTGAATATTGCATCAGCTTCGGAGAATAGGAGCTGGTTCTGATGAAGTCAGAATTAAGCCAGCCGTAAGGGAGTCTCATTTCGTCGCCGACTTTATTAATCGCATCTTTCATAGAAGAAGGCGCCTGTAAGATCGCATCTATATTGTAGGTCATGTCACGAAATCCATAGTTGGCAAGAACTGCCGCACCGCCGACTAAGATAATTTCAACAGTCCCGTTTGACTTCCGGAATTCTTTTGCCAGTCTGCTCAGACATCTGTCCAGATTTTCTTTCGTAAAAGTAAAGTCAGCAGACATTTCTTATCTCACTTTCTACAATATTGAAGTGCAAAAACTCTGGTATCGCATTTTTCATGCATTCCCTGCGACACTTATCTGTCCCCATTGCCAAATCAGGCAAAACGGCACTAGCCGGATAAATGGTATCTTTCAGGCTCTGGCTGCGAATATCGTTATAATTAGTACAAACAGGAACATCATTCTCTCTGGAAAGATAATCGACCATCGCGAGCAGATAAAAGCTCTCGGCATACCATCTTCGTTCATAGAGCGTTCTGATCTCATCATTTGACAGTATATCAATAATGAAATCAATATCACCCTTATCCTTTACCAAATGGCAGACATTACTTTTAAATACGTCAAAATCAGGACGTTTAGGCTGTGTTTTGTTCACATTTATCTCCGATTCTACCAGACTTTCCATACTGACATTCAGAGCTTTCGCAATCCTGTAGATAGTTTCAGCGGAACATTTCTCAATGCGAGCCTTGTGACTGCATATATCAACAATGGTAGTCTGAGGGACGCCGCTTTCCTTTGCAAGACGATATTTTGACATTTTCCTTTCTGCCAGTAATTCATTGAGATATATGACAATCACCTCCGATTCCAGATTCTAACATTTATCTGAAGTATATCGAAATTATATCGGTCAACCGAACTATTGTCAAGCCCGCAAAAAAAGAAAGGAGCCTCGAAGCTCCTCTCCATCATCTAAATCAAAAAGTAATCAGCAGATCGGAATGAATGCCTGTATACTGCCTGTCAGAACCCTGACCGTCGTGGTCAGGTAAGGCCGTGGCGTCGCCTCCGCATCTGTACCGTACAGGATCAGTCCCAGCCGGTGTCCCGCTTTCACCCGGTAATCCATGGGAACAAGCTCCAGTTCATAGTCGTAAAATTTTCCTTCCCGGATCGTCTCCTTGCTGTAGTTACAGCTGCGGTTCTGGGCATTCATCCAGCCGCGGGTGATCACCTTATAGGGGGACGGCGTTTCCTCCAGGGCAAAGGTGAAGCTGTGGTCGGCATTCTCCTTCTGCTCTGCCGTGATCCGCCGGTCTTCTCCCAGATCCACCAGCATGGCGCTCAGGATCGCCGTGGGCTGATCCAGCGCCGCCCGGAAGCAGACTTTCACGGTACCGCTGATGCGCAGCTCCTGCTGCTCTTCCGGGAAGGGATCCCAGAGAAAGCGCAGCCGGTTCTGATACGCCGGATCCTCCGAGAGCACCAGCTGATCCCGCCAGTCCGTCAGGTTGTCCTCCTCACGCCGGTAGACCGTCGCATCCAGCTGATCCACGAAGGAGAGTTCCTCCGGATAAGCACTGCAATTGATGGGAAACTCCCGTACGATTCCGTTCTCAGGCGGCCAGCTCTCCGACAGCGCCCACTCGCTCTGATCCAGATTGCTCTCCACACGCACACGGGCCTCCGCTTCGATACCGTTGTCAATTCCTTTCAGATAATGATCCAGCCAGCGGTCAATCTGTTCCAGCGTACCCGAGTCTTTAAGCTGATAAATAAACACATGCTCGCCCTGATGGAGCAACATTTTCCGGGGAATGTTCCGCGCTTCCAGCGCCTGGAATAGCGCGGTCGCCTGCTTCGGCTTTACATTCCAGTCATTGAGGCCCTGAATGATGAAGGCGGAAGCCTTCATAGAGTCCAGCCGGTGCAGATAATTTCCCTCCTCCCAGAAGGAATTGTAATTGCCGGATTTTCTGTCTTCTCTTTCAATCAGTTCTTTTTGATGCTCTTCAAAACGCTCGCGGATGATTTCGTAATCCTCCGGGTCTTTCCGGCGGCTGAAGCAATAGCGCGCCAGCAGATCCGCATCGTCACCCTGCCAGCCAAGGGCGGGCACGGTCAGTCCATTACAGCGAAAATAATCGTACCAGTTGGAGATCCCCGCCTCCGGGATAATGGTTTCCAGGCCCTCCACACCGGTGGCGGCCACGCCGATACAGAGCGTCCCGAGGTAGGATTTTCCGGACATGGCAACCTTGCCCGTGCACCAGTCTGCACGAATTTCGATATTATCCGTTTTATTCGTAAAAGCGCGGCATCTCCCGCAGAGCCAGTTGATGACCGACCGGAAGACCAGAATCTCCTCCTGCGATCCCGTCAGCGTCACGCCGTCGGAAAACCGGGTGCCCAGTCCGCCGCAGAATACGGAGGCGTAGCCCCGCTCATTCAGGTGATCATTGAGCTCGGAAATGCATTCAAATTCCACTTCCTCCGTAAAAGGGGAAGTGTCTGAAAAGCCTCTCGTCTCACGGGATGCCCCGGCCGGGGAGGAAACCCGGACCGCTTCTTTAGAAGGCTCCGGCAGGTTCTGCTGCGGATACACGGTCAGATCCTCATCGACCGGATGCAGGTCGTACCAGTCTTCGTTGCAGGTCATAAGGTAGGGATTTGCCACGTAGACTGCCGGAACCTTTTCTCCATCCAGAGTGGAGGCGGGCCGCCGGATAAAGACGGCCACCAGATCCCGCATTCCGTCCTGGTCCGCGTCCACCGGCGTCTCCACAAAAACACGTTCAAACAGAAAGGCAGATTGATTTTCCATGCGTTCCTCCACAGTCAGGCCATCACGCTTTCTTTGCTTTCAGATATCTTTTCCAGATCAGGACAAACACCGCGCCCACCAGCAGCACTGCAATCAGAAAACCGAACAGCATCCGGTACCCGGCAACGCCCTCGTTATTGTCCAGCATGATACCAGCCAGCACAGAGCAGAAGATCTCCGGCAGGTATCCGATGGTGGAGATGATGCCTGCGGAGGTTCCGGACAGATTTTCCGGAATATCGCCCTCATCCATCATGGCCCAGGTCATGGCATAGTTGACATTGTAGAATACATAAACGACCACGAACAGAATCGTGAACGGGATGATGCTGGACGAATTCGTGGGAAGCAGCAGGATCGCAAAGGTGCCCACCGCCATCGCCAGGAACGAGAAAAGAAGCGCGTTGCCGGTTCCGATCTTATCCGTCAGGTAACCGCCACCGATATTTCCGAAGAGGGAGAACCAGCGCTTCAGCGCCGCCAGCGTGGCCGCGAAAGTCACAGAGGCTGCGAGAATCCCCGTCGCATAGGGTGTGAAATAGTACAGCAGCATGGTGAATACATAAGTACAGAAGGTCACCATACCGATAATCCACACTGAGGGCAGCTTCAGCACTTCGCCGATTCCCTTGAAAGTGATGCGGTCGGAAGCTTCCATTTTCCCATCCTTGACGGTCAGGAAGGCCAGGACGCCCATGAGGATTGTCAGAACCGAATAGAAGATGATGACCATGCGCATGCCGGCCTCCTGATTTTCCATCTGACCTGCACCTACACGGAAGGCCACCACCGCCGCCATCGCCATAAGCGCTGCCGCGATTCCGCGTCCGCCCTCAAAGAAGCCGTATGCCTTTCCCTGGTCTCCGGAACCCGCCAGAATACGCACCGCCTTGATACAGGCCGGCCAGAACGCGAACAGGGAAGATACGCCCCAGAATGCGTACAGGCACAGGAGCGCCGTGTAGTTCAGCGGAAGCAGGTGTACAAGGCCGCCCAGCCCGGTGCCGATCAGAGATACCGTCAGGATCATCCGGGTGGAAAAGCGGTCGGCTACAATCCCGCCAAACAGGTAGGAGATCATACCGAATACGCCCAGCACGCTTCCGAATACACCCATCTGCGTGTTCGTAAGGTTGTATACCTCCAGATACACATCATAATAGTCATAGCGGAAATAAGGAAGTCCATAGATGATGGCTCCGCCCGCGGCGACAATAAGGATCGCCCAGAAGTTTTTCGCCATCTTCTCGCTCAGATGCAGTTTTTTCAACAGTCCATTCATTTGTTTTCTCCTTCATAAATCATTAATATTCACCCCCGGACCCTGCAGGCCAGGCAGTTTTCAGAATTTATCAGACGTCCTCCTCGTGAGTGCGGTTATATTTTTTATGCAGACCCAGAAAGATGATCGCTGTGGCCACCGCATAAAGCGCCGCCGCGATAAAATAAGCATAACGATACCCTGCCTGCGTCCGGAACAGGATCTGCCCGGTGAACATGCCGCTCAGAATACTGACAAAGCCGGAAAGGAAATTTACCATAGAAGTAAAGGCTGGCCTCAGCTCCTTTGGCGCGATCGCCATGGAAAGGGCTCCGTCTACGGGACTGCTTAAGTTTGCCAGTCCCGACCGCACAAAAAGCGCCGTTCCTACCACGGGCACCATCGCGGCGCCAAACCGGTCTCCCAGCCCGATTGTGATCATAAAGGGGATGGACAGAAGCATGGAAAAGCAGATCGTGCCGACCTGCCCCATCTTCCGGACGGCCAGCGGCGTGAAAAACATAAACAGAACAATCGCTATGTAGGAGATGGAGACCAGCAAAGATGAGGTCGCCTTGTCAATGTGAAGATTCCGGTTGAGGTAAACCGTGTAATAAGATGTGAACAGTCCCATGGCAAAAGAGACAATAGACCAGTAGGCAAGATAACAGAGCGCATACCGGTTCAGAAGTACATCTTTATACTCCAGTACCCGTTCACGCAACGGCTTCTTCTCTGCCTGATTTTCTGTGACTACGCGATAATCCTCCTTCCGTTCCTGGATAAAAAGCACCGGAAGGATACTCAGCAGCGAAATCACGCCGACCGCAAGGAGCACGTCGCAGTTTCCTTTCAGATATGCGTCCATGGATACGGCATCCAGCTCCGTCACATATTCGGTCAGCTTCTGCGCCGCGGAGTAAGAAACTCCCAGACGAAGGGAAAACATTTTTACAACAAAGGCACCGCCCAGATAAGTGGCAACGAAATATCCGATATATCCCATATAGTACGCCCTGGTGTACCAGTTGATGCTTTTCTCCTTCAGATGCTCCGTATAAGTGGCCACATAGGGAGAAAGCATAATGTAATGAAGCTGTACGCCTACCAGCGACAGCAGCGTCGTCACATAATAGAGAACTTCCGATTGAAACCAGATCACGGAAAAAAGTGCTGAAGTACAGGACAGAGAACAGAAAACCAGAAGCTTTCTGTATCCTGCTTTGGGAACCAGTATCAGAATCAGTGCACTGATAAATGTGGCATAACCATAGAACGACCAGAATGAAGTGGCAATAGACGGCGACACTTCCTGCAGATAATTCACATAAGTATCATAAAGAACACCGCTCACCAGATTGTTGATCACGTAGCTGATAATAAAGCAGATCAGATTCCTTCTGTCTCTGAGAATCAGATCCCGTGTTTCACCCATTTGCGTATCCATACGCGTTCCCCCGCAAAATTAGCCTTCCCTCATAAATACAAATAATGTTACCATATTCCACGGTATTTTTCAAGTATTGCGGGCAAATTGCAAAATTTTTGCTGAATTTTCACCGAATTTACGTTAGATTTACAGCATGTAAAGCAGAATCCGGGCGCCTAAGGCGAACGGCGCAATCGCTATCCCTTCCTTCTGCTTCCGCCCGCCGCGCCGCCGCGCGGCCAGCCCCCACACCAGCGCACCCGCCATCGCAAAAAACAGCACTCTCAGCGTCTCCTCCGCGCCCAGATAAAAACCAGTCATGGCGAAGAGCTTCACGTCCCCCGCGCCGATGCCGCTGGGAAGAAACAGATAAAGGGAAAAAAGAAGACCGCCTGAAACCGCCATCCCGGCGAATGAGACGATGAAACTGCCGATGCCGCAGATCAGCAGCAGAATCCTTGCGAAGAACAGGGCGAGAAGCAGGCCATTGGGAATCCGCCTGCTCCTCCCATCCGTCCATGCCGCGGCCGCGAGGCCGACAAGCAAGATAATTTCATTGATCATATACTTTAGTTTTTAAAGCTGTGAATCGGCGCCGGAATGCGTCCTTTCCGGTTCACAAAATTGTCGCAGGAGAAGCGGCTGACCGGCATGATCGGCGCGTAACCGAGCAGGCCGCCGAACTCCACGGTCTCTCCCACGCCCTTGCCGACGACCGGGATCAGGCGCACGGCAGTAGTTTTCTGATTCACCATGCCGATCGCCATCTCGTCCGCGATGATACCGGAGATTGTCGTCGCCTTCGTGTCGCCCGGAATTGCGATCATGTCGAGGCCGACTGAGCAGACGCAGGTCATCGCCTCGAGCTTTTCCAGGCAGAGCGCCCCCGCCTGCACCGCGTTGATCATGCCCTGATCCTCGCTGACCGGGATGAACGCGCCGCTCAATCCTCCCACATAGGAGGAAGCCATGACGCCGCCCTTCTTCACCTGGTCGTTCAGCAGGGCGAGCGCCGCCGTCGTGCCGGGCGCACCCGCATACTCCACGCCGATCTCATGCAGGATGTCGGCAACGCTGTCGCCGACCGCCGGTGTCGGGGCGAGGGAAAGGTCGATAATGCCGAAGGGAATCCCCAGCCTGCGGGACGCCTCCTGTGCCACGAGCTGCCCCACGCGCGTCACCTTGAAGGCCGTCTTCTTGATCGTCTCGCAGAGCACCTCAAAGCTCTCCCCGCGCACCTGCTCAAGCGCCGTCTTCACAACACCCGGCCCGCTGACGCCCACGTTGATGACCGCGTCGCCCTCCGTGACGCCGTGAAAAGCCCCCGCCATAAAGGGATTGTCGTCCGGCGCGTTGCAGAACACCACGAGCTTGGCGCAGCCGATGGAATCCTGCTCCTTCGTGAGCTCCGCCGTCTCCCTGATGATCTCTCCCATGAGACGCACCGCGTCCATGTCGATGCCGGTCTTCGTCGAACCGACATTGACCGAGCTGCACACGCACTCCGTCTCAGCCATAGCGCGCGGAATCGCGCGCATCAGAAGCTCGTCACTCTTCGTGATGCCCTTTGAGACGAGGGCGGAAAATCCGCCGAGGAAATTGACGCCGACCTCCTTCGCCGCGCGGTCGAGCACCTTCGCGATCTCCACATAGTCGTCCGGCGTGCGGCAGGCCGCGCCGCCCACGAGCGCGATCGGCGTAACAGAGATGCGCTTATTGACGATCGGGATCCCGTACTGTGCCTCGATCGCCTTTCCGGTGGAAACAAGGTCCCGCGCCGTCACCGTGATCTTTTCATAGATATTTTTCTTCAGAGTCTCCAGATCCGCATCGATGCAGTCCAGCAGGCTGATGCCCAGCGTGATCGTGCGCACATCCAGATTCTCCTGATCGATCATTTTGTTTGTCTCGATCACTTCGCTGATGTTAATCATAGTCTGTCCCATTTGCCGTCTCCTTCTCTTCAGATCCGGTGCATCATGTTGAAGATGTCCTCATGCTGGCAGCGGATGACGACGCCGATCTCCTGCCCGAGCGCGCCCAGATCGCCGGACATCTCCGTGACGTCGCCCGCTCCGGCTGCGTCCACGATCATCATCATATTGAAATAACCGTCCACAATTGTCTGGGAAATATTGAGAATGTTGACCTTGTGCTCCGCCAGGTAGGTGCAGACCTTCGCGATGATTCCGACAGTATCGTGCCCCACAACTGTGATGATAAATCTGTTTTGCATAATCTTGTTTCCTCCTTAGAACTCACATAGATGGGAACGTTCGTCCCGCTTTGCCACCTCGATGTCGAAATCGCCGGGGCTGTAATCCGTCGGGCCAAGCCGGATTTCCAGCTTCACTGTCTCATAAGCCAGCTCCTCGTAATTATTTTCCTTACTCAGATGCCCGAGGTAAATCTTTTTCATATCGTCATGCAGCACCCGGCACAGGAGCTCTCCCGCGCTCTCGTTCGAGAGATGCCCGCGCTCTCCGAGGATGCGCTGCTTGAGCGGATAAGGATAGCGCCCGACCTCGAGCATCCGCACATCGTGATTTGCCTCAAGGAGCAGTACATCCAGTCCCTGTAAATGCTGCACGATATAGTCGTCGTAGACGCCCATATCCGTCGCGACCGCGGCCTGCTTTCCGTCGCAGCAGAAATGATAGGCCACCGGCTCCGCCGCGTCGTGGGAAATCGTGAAAGGCTGCGCCTCGATATCGCCGACCGTAAAGCTCTCATCCGCGCGCACCACATGGTAGAGCCCCTCGTCGACCGGCCCTAAATTCGCCGTCGCCTTCATCCGCTCAATCGTCCCCGCCGTCGCATAGATCGGGAGTCCGTATTTTCTCGCCAGCACGCCGACGCCTTTGATATGGTCCACGTGTTCATGCGTGATCAGAAGTCCGTTAATATTCTGCCCGGTGAGCTCCAGCTCATGAAGACCCTCCTCGATCCGCTTCGCGCTGATGCCCGCGTCCACCAGAAGCTGCGTCCGCTCGCTCCCTATATAAATGCAGTTGCCGCTGCTTCCGCTGGCTATGCTGCAAAATCTCATCTTTTGTCCATCCCTCTTATCAGTTCCGCTGCAGCACTGCGTCGACCTGACGCCGGGTTTCCTCCACGCTGCCGTTATTGTCAATCACGCGGTCACAGCGCGCCAGGAATTCCTCATGCGTCCGCTGGCTGCGCAGCAGCGCGTCGATGCGCTCCTCGCTGTAGCCACGACTCAGGCGCAGTCTCTGCCGCCGATTCTCTTCTTTTGTATAGATATACCAGGTCTCGTCGCAGAAGGCCTCGTAGTGCTCCTCCAGAAACAGGGCGGCCTCGACGACCGCAAGCGTCTCGCCCTTCCGCCCGGCCTCATGGAGCCGCCGCAGAATCTCTTCCTTCACAGCCGGATGAATGATGCTGTTCAGAAGCAGCCGCTTCTCCTCATCCGCAAAAACAATATTTCCGAGCGCTTTCCGGTCGATCTTCCCGTCCGGACTTGCGATACCATGTCCAAACGCTGCGATCACCTTTTCATAGGCGATCGCCTCCGGCTCCATGACCTCGTGGCCCACCTTGTCCGCCTCGATCCGCAGCGCGCCATAGTGTTCCTCCAGATAATCGAGCACCGCGCTCTTTCCAGCGCCGACGCCGCCGGTCACACCGATAATTCTCATCTATTTCGCCTCGTACCAGTTCGCGCCGCGATGCAGGTCGATCTCCAGCTCTACCTTTAAGTTGGCCGCCTGCTGCATTTCCTCGCGCAGGATCCGCTCGACCTGATCCGCCTCCTCGTAAGGCGATTCGATCAGCAGCTCATCGTGCACCTGCAGGATCAACCGCGCCTTCAGCCCTTCCCGCTCCAGCCGCTCGTGCACGCGGTTCATCGCAATCTTGATGATATCCGCCGCGGTACCCTGGATCGGGGAGTTCATCGCGACGCGCTCGCCGAAGGAACGCTGCGCGAAATTCGAGGATTTCAGTTCCGGAATCGGTCTGCGCCTGCCGTACATCGTCGTCACATAGCCCTGCTCCTTCGCACTCTTCACAAGGCCGTCCAGGAAGACCTTGATGCCCGGATAGGTCTCAAAGTAGCGGTCAATGTACTGCTTCGCTTCCTTCGTCGAGATGCTCAGGTCCTGCGAGAGCCCGAAGGAACTGATCCCGTAGACGATACCGAAGTTGACCGCCTTCGCATTTCTGCGCTGCAACGGCGTCACCTCGTCAAGCGGCACGTGGAAGACCTGCGAGGCCGTGATGCGGTGGATATCCTCCGCCTGACGGTAGGCCTCGATCAGCTTCTCATCGCCCGACATATGAGCCAGCACGCGCAGCTCGATCTGCGAGTAGTCCGCGTCGATGAAGACGCAGCCATCCTTCGGGATAAAAACCTTGCGGATCAGTCGTCCGAGCTCCATCCGCACCGGAATATTCTGCAGGTTCGGCTCGGTGCTGCTGATACGGCCCGTCGCCGTGATCGTCTGATTAAAGTTCGAATGGATCCGCCCGTCCGCTGCGATGCAGGCGGCGAGGCCGTCCGCATAGGTCGATTTCAGCTTTGTTAGCTGGCGATACTCCAGCACATCGCGCACAATCTGGTGATCCGGCGCGAGTTTGTCGAGCACGTCCGCCGAGGTGGAATAGCCGGTCTTCGTCTTCTTTCCGCCCTTCATACCGAGCTTTTCAAACAAAATCACGCCCAGCTGCTTCGGGGAATTAATATTAAAGGTCTCGCCCGCCGCCTCATGAATCTGATGCTCCAGCTCCCCGATGCGACCCACGAGAGCGTCGCCGTACTCCTTCAGCTCGCGCTCGTTGACGCGCATGCCCTCGCGCTCCATATCGTAAAGTGTGAAGACGAGCGGCATCTCGATCTCGTCGAAGAGCCTGCGCATGCCTGTCTCTTCGAGCTTTTCCTCGAGCTCCGGCAGCTTCCGCAGCGTCGTAAGCGCCGCGTAAGGCTTTCCGATATCCGCATGCGCGTAGCTGCTCATCAGCGGATTCAAAAGATAGGCCGCGATCTCAATGTCAAAGAGATGCTCACGGTGGGAGGGCCTCACGTAGGCCAGAATCTTTTTCACATCGGAGGCCGCACAGAGCGGCACCCGCTCCACGATGCGCCCGAGACGGTCAAGAAGGTATCCTTCTGTCAAAAAACCCTCCGCCGCCACACAGTATACCTCGTTTTCCGACAGCGCAAGGGAGATGCTCATCGGCTCCCCTGCACAGATCTCGAAAGCGATACGCTCCCGCTTCTCCGCCTCCGCGAACAGATTCTCCGCTTCCGCAAAGTCCGTGACAGGCTTTGCCTCCGGCTCCGCTGCCGATACCGCCTCCGTCGTCTCAAAACGGGCGAGCAGCTTTTTGAAATTCAGCTTTTTACAGATTTCGTAAGCTTCCGCCGTATATAAATTTCCGATACGGGCGGCGTTAAAGTCGAGAGCAAGCGGCGCGTTCACGCAGATCGTCGCGAGCTCCTTGCTCATCACCGCCATATCGTAGTGATTTTTCAGCGCTTCCTTCGCGCGGTTCGGCTTAATCTCCTCCACATGTGCGTAGGCGTTCTCGATTGAGCCATAAGTCACGACCAGACTGGTCGCGGTCTTCTCGCCGATGCCCGGCACACCCGGGATATTGTCGGAGGCGTCGCCCATCAGGGCTTTGAGCTCAATGATCTGCGGCGGCGTCACCTGATACGCGCTCACCACGTCCTTCGCGTAGAAATTGTCGACCTCGGTCACGCCACGCCTTGTCCGCGGCATGCGAATCAGCACCCGCTCCGTCGCGAGCTGCAGAAGGTCGCGGTCGCCCGATACAATAACCGCATCGATGCCTCGTTCCTCGGCAAGCCGCGCCGCTGTACCCAGAAGATCGTCCGCCTCGTAGCCCTCCTGCATGAGCAGCGGAATCCCCATGGCCGTCAGCAGTTCCTTCAGGACCGGGATCTGCTCCCGCAGCTCCTCCGGCATCGGCTTGCGCGTGCCCTTATAGGCCTCATACATTTTATGGCGAAAAGTCGGCGCATGCAAATCAAAGGCCACAGCCAGATACTCCGGCTGCTCCTCGTCCAGAATGCGGAACATAATATTCAGGAATCCGAAGATTCCGTTAGTATGCAGGCCCTCCTGATTCGTCAGATCCGGCACGCCGTAAAAGGCGCGGTGGATCATGCTGTGCCCGTCGATCAGTACGATCTTTTCACTCATTCAGAACAATCCTCTCATAATCAGGAAAAACAGCGCCGCCGTCGCAGCCATTTTCAGCAAAAAGGAATAGACATGCCAGAAATGTACATCCAGCACGTCCTCCTCCGAAGTCTTCAGGGAGTCCTCGACGAGCGTCCGGTAGTCCACCTTCTCCTCGTCCCCGTCCAGCTGCCGGATGCCCGCAAAGACGGTAGAGTAGACCTCCAGCTCCTCATAGCACTCCGGGCAGTGACGCACATGGCGAACGAATTCGTCCTCCTGACGCTCTTCCAGATCTCCGTTGATATAGGGTACCAGCAGACGCTGCACCTCTTTACAGTTCATATGATCGCTCCTACCATTCTGCGGAAATCAGCATCACGCTCCAAGCTGCTCCTTCAGCGTCCGCGCCGCCTCCGCGATCGCCTCGTCGACGCCCGCCGGATTCTTTCCTCCGGCCTGCGCCATACCCGGGCGTCCGCCGCCGCCTCCGCCAACCTTCGCAGCGATAGCCTTGATGAGGTTGCCTGCGTGCGCGCCCTTCTTCTGCGCGCCGTCGGTTGCGGTCGCCATCAGGCTGACCTTGCCCTCATTCACTGCGGCGAGCACGACGACGCCCTCACCGAGTTTCTCCTTGAGCTGGTCTCCGAGCTCCCGAAGGCCGTTCATGTCGACTCCTTCGAGTTTTGCTGCCAGCAGTTTCACGCCGCCGATCTCCTTCACCTGATCCATCACATCGCCGAGCGCATCCTTCGCCGCGCGGCTCTTCAGCGACTCGTTCTCGCTCTGCAGCGCCTTGATCTCGGCATAGAGATGGCTGATCTTCTCCGTCACGCCGGAGGGCGTCGTCTTCAGAAGATGCGCCGCCTTCGAAAGCTCCGCCTCCTGCTCCTTATAATAATCAAACACGCCCTGTCCGGTCAGCGCCTCGATCCGGCGCACGCCCGCAGCGATGCCGGACTCCGACACGATCTTGAAGGCCGTGATCACGCCCGTGTTCGCGACATGCGTGCCGCCGCAGAGTTCCTTCGAAAAATCACCCATCGACACCACGCGGACCTCGTCGGAATACTTCTCCCCAAAGAGAGCCATCGCGCCGGTCTTCCTGGCATCCTCGATATTCATAATCTGCGTTGTCACCGGGAGCGAAGCACGGATCTCTTCATTCACAATGCGCTCCGTCCGGGCCAGTTCCTCTGCTGTCATCTGCTGGAAATGCGAAAAGTCAAAGCGCAGACGATCCGGCGTCACAAGAGAGCCCTTCTGCTCGACGTGATTGCCGAGCACCATCTTCAGCGCCTTCTGCAGAAGATGCGTCGCGCTGTGGTTTTTACAGGTATCCGCGCGGCCCGCCTCATCGACGCGCAAAGTCACGACGTCGCCGACCTTGATCATGCCCTTCGACATATGGCCTACGTGGCCATACTTGCCGCCGAGCAGCTTGATCGTATCCTCAACCATGAACTCCCCGTCGCCGACCGTAATCACGCCCTTGTCACCCTGCTGGCCGCCCATCGTCGCGTAGAACGGCGTCTGCTCCACGAAGATCGTGCCCCGCTCTCCGTCCGTCAGCGCCTCGACGAGCTCGCTCTGGGTCGTCAGCACCGTCACCTTCGACTGCTCCGTCAGCCTGTCATAGCCGACGAACTCCGTCGTCACGGAAGCGTCGATCTCATCGTAAACCGTCGCGTCCGCGCCCATGTAGTTCGTCACCGCGCGCGCCGAGCGGGCCTTATTTCTCTGCTCCTCCATGCAGGCCTTAAAGCCATCCTCATCGATCGCATAACCCTTCTCTTCCAGAATCTCGCTCGTCAGATCAAGCGGGAAGCCATAGGTATCGTAGAGCTTGAAGGCGTTCGCGCCGCAGAGCGTCGTCTCGCCCGCGGCTTTCATCTCCTCCTCCATCTGCCCGAGGATGCTCAGGCCCTGGTCGATCGTCTTGTTGAACTTATCCTCCTCCTGCGTCAGCACCTTGAAGATAAATTCCTTCTTCTCATCCAGCTCCGGATAGCCGTCCTTTGAGCCCTCAATGACCGTCTCGGAGAGCTTCGCAAGGAATTTTCCATCCACGCCGAGCAGCCTGCCGTGGCGGGCGGCCCTGCGGATCAGACGGCGCAGCACGTAGCCGCGGCCCTCGTTCGTCGGCATGATGCCGTCGGAGATCATGAAAGTCGCCGAGCGGATATGGTCTGTGATCAGGCGAATTGAGACGTCCTTCTCCTCCGAGTCGTGGTAAGCGCAGTGCGCAAACTCGCAGACCTTGTCCCGCAGCGCACGGATCGTGTCCACATCAAAAATCGAATCCACATCCTGCACGACCGAGGCGAGACGCTCCAGGCCCATACCGGTGTCGATATTCTTCTGCTCCAGCTCGGTGTAGTGATTATTTCCATCATTGTCAAACTGCGTGAAGACGTCGTTCCAGATCTCCATGTAGCGGTCGCAGTCGCAGCCGACCGTGCAGCCCGGCTTGCCGCAGCCGTACTTCTCGCCGCGGTCATAATAGACCTCCGAGCAGGGGCCGCAGGGACCTGCGCCGTGCTCCCAGAAGTTGTCCTCCTTGCCAAAGCGGAAGATCCGCTCCGCCGGAATGCCGATCTTCTTATTCCAGATCTCGAAGGCCTCGTCGTCGTCCTGATAGACGGAAGGATACAGCCGGTTCGCATCAAGTCCCACCACATCCGTCAGGAACTCCCAGGTCCACTCGATCGCTTCCTCTTTAAAATAATCCCCAAAGGAGAAATTGCCCAGCATCTCGAAGAAGGTACCATGGCGCGCCGTCTTGCCGACGTTCTCGATGTCGCCGGTACGGATGCACTTCTGGCAGGTCGTCACACGCTTGCGTGGCGGGATCTCCGCCCCTGTGAAGTAAGGCTTCAGCGGCGCCATGCCGGAGTTGATCAGCAAAAGGCTCTTATCATTATGAGGCACCAGCGAGAAACTGTTCATCCGAAGATGCCCCTTGCTCTCGAAATACTCCAGAAACATCCTCCGCAGCTCGTTTACACCGTATTTTTCCACTTTCTTTTCCTCCAATCAAAAACCGCGGCTGCAAAAACGCGGTTCGCATACTCCTATGAATCATAGCACACGATTCCATGGACTGCAAATCTTTTTTATGCTCTCAGGTAACGGCTGGCACGCCCCTGGCCGATCCGCTCAATTACACCCGCTTTTACCATGGAGCCAAGCACTGCCTCCACGGTCGTTGGACTGACGTCAGGCAATATACGACAGATTTCCGCCTTGGACAGCGGCGTCAGGCTATTCAGGACAGTCGCCTCCACCCTCGCCTTTTTCGTAATTTTTCTGCCGTGCAGCACCGCAAATCGCTTATCCAGTTCCTTATAACACATGTAGAGGGCTGACAAGAAGTTTTCTATAAATGGAAAATACGTGTTCTCGTTTGTGTCCCATCCGTCAGAAGACTGTTTCAGAGCTTCGTAATACCACGCTTTTTCCTTATTGATCTGTTCTTCAAAAGAAACATACTTTCCGGCATCGTACCCATTCTTGTAGAGAAGCAGGAGCGATAAAAGCCTCGACATTCTGCCATTTCCGTCACGGAAAGGGTGAATGCAGAGGAAATCAAGAATCACACAGGGGATCAAAAGCAGCTGATTTATATTTGCATCGCTCCGGGCATCCATCCAGGCAAGCTCAAGCTGTTCCATCGCAGCCTCCGTTTCATCTGCCGAAACCGGACGAAAGCGAACACGCCTGTTTCCATCCGCGTCGATCTCGAGAATCACGTTGTCATCCGTCTTGTATTTTCCGCCATATTCATAACCTGCGACAGACAACAGCATTTCATGAAGCCTCAGAATATCCCTCCGACAAAAGTCCATGTGCTCATATTCAAGATGAATCATATTAAATGCGTCCCTGTATCCGGCGATTTCCGCTTCATCGTGATTCAGCGGTGCGCTGTTCTGGTTGATAATAGCTGCAATACGCTCATCACTGGTCACAATCCCCTCAATTGCATTCGAGCTTTTGACAGACTGTATTCTGGCCACTGCCTCCAGCTCCGTAAAAACACTCTGAAACTCCTCTTTTCGAACACCCGCCATGGTTTTCAAGCTTGCAATACTTGCTGTCAATGTCACAAATTTGGCAGGCAATAAGCCGTTATTTAAAAAAGAATAATCAAATTTTCTCACACTGTACTCTCCTTTCTGCATATAATCATAAGAATTTATATGCAGAAAGTCAAGGCGATTATTTTTTCTGCATATGCTTTGACAAATAAAAAGCTTTCCTAAGGAAAATCTCTGGAACAAATTGCGGACGAGCTTGAAGAAGAAACGGCAAAAATCCAGCAAATCTACGATGCCGCCGCTGATTTCGCCCCAGACTACGACACACTGGAAATTCTGGATACATTGCTGGAAAAATAGGAATAGGATTAAAAGCTGTGAATTGAAAACTGGGGATTGCAGGAAAAAGAAACTTCCCGCAATCCCCAGTTTTTATTACGCTTTTTTACGCATATACAGCAACCATATTGCCCCTCCGCAGAGCAACATTCCGATCAGACTGAACATCCAGATGCCGCTTCCACCGGATACCGGCAATTCATATCCTGCCTCATTTTCAACAATAATATTCTTTGTGTTAGACTTCCGGCCGATCTCCTGAGAAGTATAGCTCAGGTTATAACCATCCGGTGCCTTAACCTCCACCAGATAGTAACTGTCCTCAGTCAAATCAGTCCAACTGATAGCACCGTTGCTGTCCGTAGTTTCTATACTGTACAAATACCAGGTGACAGCGCTCTCGCCTTCACCGACTGTAATTTCCCGGTCAGGTTCGTCAGACAGATTTTTATAATCGTCGTCCGGCATTCTCTTGCTTTCATCCCGCGTATACAAGGCAAATACCGCGCCTTTCAGAAGAGTAGAGTATGTCTTTTTTTCCTCATCGTAACTGGCTGCATCTACTTTTGTTAAATTTAGACTCCATAGCTCATAGGTATTCGTGCAGGTCAGGCCCAGCGTAGTCTCCCGATCATACGTAAACGTACAGGAATTGGATGTGGTCAACGTTGTGTTTCCGGAGTTCCACTCCTCCATGGAGTAATCATCGCCGGTCAGGAACTCTGTGATGGTATATGACGCGCCATCTTCCCATGTCCACCAGCTATCGCTGTCAGTCAGACCGTTGGTGCCAGTCAGAATCAGTTTCTCAGACTGAGCGGAACCTGCAGGCATAGTCACAGTTATAATCTTATAAGCGGTGCCTGCCTGGTCTAACGCCTCTGTCAGCGCATCCTGCATGGCATAGCTGCTGCCGTCGGAAGCCGTCAATTCATTGCCCCTATAGATCACAAAGGTAAATGTTTTTTCCTCCGTTGCAGTATAAACATTGCCATCCAGGTCCACCAGCTTCTTGGTCAGTTCCGGTGCAGAGGGCACCTTGACGCCAACCACCAGAGGCATGGCAGTCAGCTCGGTGGTGACGCCATTCAGCGCATAGTGATATCCGAAGTTATTCCAGGCGACTGCACCCGGATCGATACTTTCCCCTTCCTTACAGTACGCAACCGCGTCAAAAGTAACGGTCACCGTCGCGCCGGCCGGAATCTGTGTCGCGCTTTCATCCGTAATGATGATACGGATTGCACGTACGCTTGTCGCGTCTACTTCTGAAGTCCAGGTCGTCCAGCCCACTGCATCCGCATCTTCATAATCGTCAGTATCAAACTCCCCGCTGGTGCTGTACTGAATCTTATAATAGCCGTCAGTCAGTTGTATCGTAGTTGTTTCTCCATCTTCGCCTGTCACTGTCACATACACGGCAAAATTGGGTTCTTCAGCCAGATTCACGGTGAACTCGCTGTCTCTTGCTGTATCCCCTACCGAATAGGTATCTCCCACTTCCGGAAGGTTATCAAACAGGATCAGTCTGGTCATTGCATAGTCAGTCAGGTTGTCTACCGAAAGGGTATAGCGGAAAATACTCTCCGCGCTCGATAGCACGATACTGTTGTCCGAGCTGGTAGATATCGCCGAATTGTCGGTTTCTACCAGAGTATTGTCTCCGCTCTCTGCATCCGTTTCCAGCTCCGCAACACTCTTATAGGAACTGGTCGCATAGGCTCCGGCTACTGTCACAGAAGCGACCGCGCTCACGGCGTCGTTTTCTTCAGTCTCATCTTTCTCCAGCGTACCCTCTCCCTTGCTCTCAAAAGAGCTGTCCGGGTCAAAGGTTACACTGTTTACATAAGTTGAATAGGGCGTGCTTCCGCTCGGGCTCACGGAAGAATAGGTCAGTTCTACTTTCCCACTCTCCGGGACTGCGAAATAGGAACCGACCAGCCGGACTGTCAGCACTTCATTTCCATCCGCATCCTTTGCCAGAGATACATAAATCCTCCCGGAAGAATTATTATTTGGATAAGGCAGCGCTATTTCGTCGCCGCCGATGGTCAGAGTATAATTTGTCGTCCCACTGCCGGTGCTGAGCGTGACCGTCACCGTCTCATCATCCGCGGATCTGGAACCAATTGTAAACAAGGTATCCCCGTCCAGCGACTTGCTTCCGGAAGCGGAGTACGTCGTCATTGTCACCGCGCCGGTGAACACGTAAGGCAAAGGCATGGTATCTGTTATGGTATAGTCCGAAATTGCCCTCTCCCCATCGTTCGTCAGGGTTGCTTTCCAGTACAGAGTTTCGGTACTGTAACCGTTCAAGGACGTAATATCATCCGTGTGCATGGTTCCACTGCTGTCCGTATAGCCAGTAAATGCTTTTGCTACGCCTGGTATGATCTCGCCCAGCCTCTGCGTGACGGTAGATGACAGGGTCAGCGTTCCATCTTCTTCCTCTTTATCCCGGCTTCCGTCGTTACTCGTCCAGCCATAATAGGTACTTCCGCCATAGCTTACATCCGTTCCGGTTACATTATAGTTATCGTTCGTCTCTGATACCTGTGAGACGCCTGCGCCCAGATAGTCATAGTACTCCATGCTGATGGTATTCGTCGCGGTCTCACCTGTGTCACTATAAGACCCGACTCTGCAGACATAGCCGAAGACCAGAGCCTCGCCTTTGTCAAGATAATACATGCCCCGTTCCTCATCGTACTTGATGTCGTAATCACCGGAATATCCGCTGACCGTAAATGTTACCGTATTGGCCTCAGAATCCGACGCCGTCCGCGTAATCGTCGCGGAGCGGTAAACTGTGCCATCCGACAGTCCGGTTACCAGAGTGTTTGAAGTCCCTCCCTCGACGGTAACGGATGTACTTGTTCCAGTCTTAGATGCACTTCCAACAAGGCTCACATAAGTGTATCCATCCGGAAGCGCGTCCGTCAGATCGCTCAGGTACAATCTGGTATTTCCCTCATTATAAAGCGTCACATAGTAGACAACATAGCGGTAAAAGCTGTCCTGGTTATTAAAATAATTCAGATCGACATCTACCGGTGTAAACGAGTAGTTCGTATTGGAACTCGTCGCGTCGTTCGCCACCTCGCTCCAGACACCTTTCTGGAGAATCACGCTCGCCTCCTCCACGAGATCATGGGTGACCGTGGAAGTAAAATTCCGCACGTACATCGTATTCTCCAGTTTTGTGCCGCCGACTGCATCAACGTAATCGCTCCATACCCCGTCCTCACCGGCTTCCGGGAATGTCAGCGTCACGTAGATAATCAGCTGGTTCGCGCTGTTAAAGGTAATCGTCATATTCTCCGGCCATTGAATCCAGCTTCCGTCCAAGCCACTGCGTTCACCCACAATACTCCATGCATCCAGATCGTTTTCTCCCTCACCTGTGACGTTTTCTGCACTGACAGTAATTCCATCCCCGATCTCGTAGGTCAAAGTCACATTCGAGTTTTTCACCCATTCAAATACGTTGTACGTCTCCGGCAGAAGATCCCAAAGATCACCGCCTCTTAAGGTATAGGTACTGCTCCCCTGTCCGGAAAGAATCAGGGCATAGGTGACCGATTCTCCTGCCTGGACTGTGCTATAATCGTCGTCATCATAGCTGTCCGTGCCTGCCTCACCGGTAGCATTGTCATATTCATCGACCTTGGAATCATTGGTTTCACTTTCTTCTACAACAATGTTCTTTTTAAAATTGATCAGCGTGCCGCCGCCCCAGATCGTGTCATAGATGCGGGAACCTGTCCGGTCATTCATCCAGACTACGTTGCCAAGGGAATATGTCATGGACTCCTCATCGTACTTCACGAGCACCTGATAGCTCACGGTCATAGTATAACTGCCGCCGTCCAAGTGATCATAATACCATTTAATCTGCGTATGCCAGCCGCTCTCGCAGCTGCCGATCACCATGTCATTACCCTTAACTACAGCGTTTGCTTCTGCCTCACCGCTCACCTCTTCCACTGTGATGACTGCCGCGACCAGAGAATTCCCATCCTGGTCAACACCGACAACCACATCATAATAAGTACCCGTGCCCAGGTAATAATAGTCCGGTGATTCGTCTCCATCCGCATCATACGCGACCGCGCCGCTGCCTTCAGCCATAATACTTTCATTGGATTCATTTTCCTCATATGGCACCAGGAGCAGCTGGCTCCCGTAGAGGTCATCCACCATTGGCAGGTCGTCGTATTCACCGTTCCCCGTGTGGCGGAATGCCAGCCGGTACTCCAGAATATCGCCATCTGCTGCGGACGGATCGGATGTCAGCAATGTTCCATCCTCCGAGTAAACGGATTTGGCGATATACGCTTCTCGTTTGACCGTAGAGGACACACTCTTGCTTGCCACGTTCCCACTCTTTTCGGAAGTACGGATATAGGCGTTATTCGTTGCCGTATAGCTCGTCGTCAAATCATACAGATTCTGGCGGTCGTCATCCAACAACATCTGGAAGGTATTCTTGGTCGTGGCGGGGATTTCAAAAGTCAGGCTTGTCCCGCCCTCCAACTGGAATGCGGATGTTGTCACCGTCCCATCTTCATCTGTCGTCGTTTCTCCGCCGCCAAGCGTCCAGGTACAGGTGTACTGGGAAGTGTTCGTCACACCATAGCCCAGATTCTGCAGCAATGACTCCAAATCACTCCCTGTGACCGCGCTCTCTCCATAAGAAACTCTATAGGTATAAGTAATTTCTCCGTCTTTCCCTGTCGCCGCTCCACAGGTGATTGTCAGTGTCACCGTTGTTTCACTGCTCAAGGATGTATTTCCTGCATTCAGGTTGACTGTTTTCTCTCCGCTGACATCCGTAGCAGTGCTACTGACTCCCAGCACTGCGCCATCAATCGTAATCGTCAGCGGATACCCTTCCTCACAGGCGCTGATTAACATGGCCTCCATATTTTCCGCGCTGATGAACGTATTTTTGCTCAGGGTATCCACGAGCGTATAGACACCGGTATCACTTGCTGTATAAGTCAGTGCTTTACTGTTGGAAATCTTCAGGGTATAAGTCACATCCTGCCCAAAGTAGCTGACAGAGGTTGCTGTTTTGCTGAATGCCAGTTCACCATCTTCCAGTACAATTTCTTTTGTGACGGAATCCTCCCCATACTGGTCCTCGCTGTATGTGTAATGGTAGGTCGCATTCACCTCATTTTGGATGACCGGATTCACCGTTACAGTAGCCCCGTCAACCGTCTCCGTCGTGGAAGCCAGCTTCGCCACGTCTGTAATGGCAGTCGCTTCTGGATAAATGCTGAGTGTTATCATATGCGTGCTCAGAGTCGAAGTGGTCGACTTGTTCCGCACCGTCCAGTACAGAACGACAGAGTCCTCATATTTTATGCCGACGCCGGTTAGAAGCGTATCCGACCCTGAAACGGAGAGTTTCACAATCTGCACCCGGCTGCCGTCCTCATCGTATACATAGAGCGCACCGGATGAATAATAGACATTCCCTTCCTTGATCTGAGAGAGCACATACGGATCCCATTCCACACCATCCGACAGGGTCAGGACATCCTCGTAATACGCGCTGGTCGCCAGGTCCCGGCCATAGGTTTCTGTGACATCGGGCAGGGCGCTCTTGATCTCATAAGTCAGTGAACTGGCAAAACGAATCTCTCCATCCTCTGCATAGAGCTTTACTTGTGACTGACTGCTTCCATTTGTCTTTGTCAGTTCGTAAGTGTCAGGCTCGGTCTCCCACCACGCCTGAAGGGTATCACTGCCGGCCGTCGGTTTCTCTGACGAGACTTCCTTCTCCTCCGTATCACCGGAACTCAGCACTTCACCCCAGATTGTCAGCCCGCCGCCGTCAGACGTTACATTCGGATAATATGTCGTCAGGGAAAAACTGATGGTTTCACTTGTTGTAATCGTAAAGTCTACATAAACCGTGTTCGGATCGTCCGTTGTCCCCCATGTCAGATTATATCCTGCCGCATTGGCATCCAGAATATAGTCACTGTCCGTATAAGAAAGATAAATACGATAGACATACGTATTTTCAGCACTCGGTGCCTGTGCGGTCACAGTCACTGTCAGCGCATCTCCGGTCAGCAAAGAATAACCTCCCTCGCTTCCATCCTCACTCTCCTCATCAGCTGTCCAGTCTGCCCCGGTCACTTCAATGATCATATAGGCCTGATTATTATCACTCGCCACAATCTTCAGCTCCTCAGAACCATCCATATCCCCTGATATGGCACCGCTTCCGGAAGCATTTCCCAGCGCAGTATTATAGAAAGGCTGATAGCCAATGCTTACATTTTCATTTATAAAAAGAGCCGTTGCTTCTTCCACGGTATTCACTGTTTTCTCTGCAGCCTGATCCGTCACGCTGGCGAGCTTCGTGGCGTTCGCCATGGCGTAACTTGCCACACTTGTGATCACGGAAGCATCTTCAAAAATCAGCGATGTCAGGTTTTCCGCGTTGCGGAAAGCTTCTGACGCGACAGCGGTCACGGTGTACACCGTGCTCTCCCCATTTTCCGTATCAGTGATTGAAGCGAGGACTGTATAAGACGTCAGGTTCTGTGTATTGCCTTCCTCATCCAGGTACGCAGCGGGAACATATACCAGAGTCGCTGTATTATTATCTGTATCAATTTGATAGATCGCACCATGCGCGTCTACATAAATGTATCCGGAAAGTTCACTCAGTGCAGAATCTGACGCGCTCGCGAATGCGCCCTCTGTCACAGTGATAAAATTCGGGCCTTCGAACGTAATGCTCTCCGCATACTGGACAAAGTAATCAAAGTTTTTCGGCAGCGTATCCACGTCCGCCCCAATCGTCAGCGTGTAGGGCGGAGAACTCTTGAACGCATAGTTGCCACTGATTGACACGCTTGCCGCATCATAGTAGACGGATTCCAGAGAAGTCAGGCTTCCATCCGTCAGATTCCGGATAGTTGTCACATTTTCCGGGATGGAGATGCTGGTCAGACTGCTGCAATTCCAGAAATACTGCGTTCCCATAACGGTACCGGCTGTATTCGGGATCGTGACCGAAATCAGGTTCGTACAGTTAAAGAACATGTTATTGTTACAGTTTGCGTTCGCTCCGTCCTCAAAAATGACAGACTCCAAGCCGGAAGAGGCGTTAAACATACTGGTTGACGGCACCGTTGTCACCGAAGAAGGCACAATGATTTCCTTCGTCTGCAAAATGTTCGATAACGCACCGCTTTTGATGGTCGTCACACCGTCCAGGATCCGGTAGCTCTCGGCCACACGCATGCCCGGATAATCTACCAGCGTCGTCAGGTCCGCACTGTATAACACACCGTCTACAATGGTATAAATTCCATTCGATACATTTCCATTCTCATCCATCGTCAGGCTGTCATCATCCTGCCAGGCATATCCGGTAGCGTTCTTAAACGCGTTTCCGCCGATGCTGGTAACAGAAGCGGGAAGATAAATTGTTCCAAAGAAAGCTGTGCTGGAGGAATTGCTGAATGCACTTTCCCCAATCGACACAAGTCCCGAGCCCAAAGTAATCGAGGTAATCCCGCCATTGACATTAAACGCATTCGCGCCTATGGTCTCCACGCTGTCCGGTATCACAAGCGTATCCGGCAGATACGCCTGATAAAATGCATAGCTGGAAATAGACTTCACCGTGTCTCCGATATCCAGGCTTGCAATATGGCAGGCCGTACCCGTAAACGTATAACTGCCAATTCCTGTTACGCCGTCTTCGATTACTACATTGATGCCTGAATGCGAATTCCCGCTCGCGTCCGTCCAGCTGTTTGCAATATAATAACGCCACGGAACACTGTCAGCAGAAGTATAATCCGGAATTGCACCGCCATTCTCTGAGGAAATCACCAGCGTCCGGTCACCGTTCAAGTCCTCATATACCACCCAGGTAATGGTCGTCCCATCACTGTTCTCAATCGTTCCGCTCGCAACGGTACTGTCGCCGGATGTCACGACATACACGGAAAAGTGTTCCGCCTCAAACGCAACGCTTCCTTCTTCCGCCTCATTTTCCAGCTTTTCCGGCTCTCCTTCCTCCGGCACATAATAGACATTACTGTCGCCGGTGATTTCGGCAGACTCAATCGTTACAGAGACAGCGCCGTCCTCCGGTTCATAGACGACTTCATTTTCCTCTTCATCCGAATAAAGAATGGAAATATCAAACGCGAAAAGGACATACTGTCCTTCGATTTCCACATTTACGGGTTCCGCAGTTATAAAGGCATCTTCCGGCAGAAGCCCGCTGACGGTAATCACGGCATCGTCTGCTTCCGATGTCAGCGTCTGCTGCGTCAGGACAACTTCCGCTGTCTCAGACTCTGTCTTTGTTTCGGACTCAGACTCAGCCTCCGCTTCAGTCTCAGACCCGATTTCCGATTCCGACTCCGTCCCGGATTCGTTCTGACTCTCAGAATCAGATTCCGCTTCTACAGTATTTTGTTCTGTCCCGCTGTCATCGTCCGTATCTGTCTGTTCTTCGCTCTCCTCCAGCCCACAGATCAGTTTCTGTGCATAGCAGTCTTCGCTGTGCGTATGACCTTCACTTTCCTCCAGATCGCAGACCAGCACCTCTTCGTAGCAGGACTCGTCATGCTGGTGCCCCGTTTCGTTGCTGAGCGCTTCGCCGGTCAGATGTAGCTGCCAGTATACCCCGGCTCCCACCACTAGGGCAAGCGCCAGCAGTACCATACCAAAACGCCTTCTGGCACGCTTCTCCTTCATAAATCTTTTAAAATATGTATTCACCAAATCCTGCATACCACTACCTCCAACTCGCCGGGTGTATTGCACTCTCTTTTTATTCTATAAGGGAAATCCGGTTAAGCGGCCAGACCCTTATGATGACTTTTCCGACAATCTGATCAACCTCGATACAGCCGATCGTACTGCTTCGGGAATCAATGGATACGGACCGGTTGTCACCCATCACAAAATACCGGTTTTCCGGCACCTGGTAAGGATAGGTGATGTCCGTCTCCCCCGGAGATTTCTCTGTAATGTAAGGTTCGTCTATCAATTCGTCATTGACATAGACATTTCCTTCACTGTCTATGTCAATGATGTCTCCCGGCCCGCCGATGACACGCTTCAGAAGAAGCTTATTCTGGTAATAAAAACCAACCAGATCACCCGTTTCAAAGTCCGCATTCTTTACAAGGACCGTAATATCGCCATCTGACAGGGTGGGCTCCATGCTGGTTCCAGACACCTGCAGGACCGGCAGGAACATGGTCGCCAGCAGAATTGTAGCCGCAGCGACGATGATCAGCGCGTAAATAGTGGTCCGAAGCGTCTGTAAATATTTCTTCTGATACTGCAGTCGTTCCCGCTCTGCATCCACAGCCGCTTCACTGGGAATGGGAACTGTATTTTCCCCTCCTGACTCTTTTTCATCCTGCTGCAGCGCATAAATGATTTCTATCAGCTCTTTGCGGTTCATCTTCCGCAGATTCTTTTCCGCCATGTGCTACTCCTCTTTCACAACGGCGACACAGCTGCATCTGACCGTTACCCTGGTCTGCCCTCCAAGCGTACAGGTAAACAGGGTCAGATCCCATTCTTCCGAGGCCCCGTCCAGCATTTCTTCCACAGCTGTCGGCTGAAGAATGATCACCTCGTCCACCTCATAATAGAAGACGTTGCCGTTCACATCCGTAAACAGGATCTCGTCCCCGGCATTCAGATTTTTCAGATTTCTGAAATGCCGCTCATAATTGTGGCCGCATATGACGAGGTCGTCAGTCCGGGCAGAACCGCTGTACCGGCCCGGAGCGATTTTCAGCCCCCTGTAGCTCCACTCTGACATAACCGGCAGTTCCAGTCCGTAACGCTCGATGGAAAGGGTACCAATATACGCATTGCCATCGACCTCGACTATGTTCATCTGCGTATCTTCCTGACCCGGAAGCGCATCGGCATCGCTTTCTTCTTCCGCCTGTTTCAGAGCATCCAGTATTCCAACCATCGAATTTCCGGCTCGCCAGTTATCCCATTCATTGTAGGCCAGCAGTGCGACCGCTGCGAGCAGCATCAGAGTGCCCAGTGCCAGAAACAGAGAAGCAATCCTACGCCGCATAGTCTTCCTTCTTTTTCAGGCAGCGGCCTATGATCAAAAACAGACCTCCGCCAATCACCAGCAGAGGAATCGGCCAGTAGAGCTGCCCTGTCTGCGGCAGAATCGTCGTCGAGACATAGACCGTCGTGCTGCTCTCTGATTCTGAGTCTGAACTGGAATCGGAACCGGAGCCTGAACCGGAGTCTGAATCTGTATCCTCCTCTGTCTGCGTCTCCTTCAGCATCACCGTGCCGACCTTCGGGCTGGCATTCACTGTGTAATTCCACACGCCATCTTCTTCTATCGGCAGCGTTACCGCAAAGGGACTGATCGTCTCATAGTTCGCAGACTCTGTAGTCTGCACAATCAGATAGAGTCCAAGTTCCAGATTGGTGAAACGAACCTTTCCGTCCTCACCGATACTTTTTTTCTCCCCGGAGACAGAATTCTTGCGGGCATAATCCGCCAGAACGGACGCCAGGGATGTATCCGTGACATCCAGCGTTGCCGTACAGCCTGCGAAACTCTGCGTATATTCATAAGCCATATTTCCGTCATCCAGATACAGCTTTGCCACTTCATAGATCGTCACAGCACCGCCTGAAACGGTTGCCCCGTCCGAATCCGTGAGTGTCAGTTCAATTGTACCCGTACGACTCAGTTCAAGATCCGCAGACTCCGCGGCACTGACAGCCATCACATTTGTGCCGATCAGGACAAGTCCCATAAGCAGTGCCGCAGCTCTTTTTAAAAATCCATCCATATATTTCATACTCATCCCTCCATAGACTTCTTTTTCCCACGCTTCCGGGGATTGACAAGCAGGCCTATCACTACAATCACGAGTATGGGAACTGCAAGTACCGATGCCACGAGTAGCGGCGCAACCTGCTGCGCTTCGGCAGTCACATGAAGCACGGTCTCATCAGCATTCTCTATCCTTACGCCACGCACCAACAGGCGATGACTGTTAACTCCATAGGGAGTGCAGGTCATCAGTGTGCAGTAATCTTTTCCCTCCTCGATATAGAGATTTTCGATCTCATCCGGCTCAACGATGGAAATCTGATCGACTTCATAAGTCAACACCTGATTCAGAACCGTAATGGTAAACGTATCTCCGCTCTCCATCTGATCCAGATTCGTAAACAGCAGTGCACTGGGCAGTCCCCTGTGCGCTGAAATCACACAATGGGTGTTCTCTCCTCCTACCGGCAGGCTGCTGCCTTCCAGATGTCCGGCCGCAATCTGCAGGACCCCGGCATCCGTACCATGGTAAATGGGAAGCTGCACATCGATCTTATCAATCGTAATATATCCCATCACGTCGGTGCCGCTAATGTTTAACAAGTCCCAGTAATCCTCATCAACCAGCTCCGGACGCACAATGGTACTGGAAGAACCAAGAGCGGCCAGATTTTCATTATATGCCTGCGCCTCTTCCAGATAAGAGAGATAATCTGTCTCTTCCAGAGCCGCCACTGCCGCTTCGTAGTTCTCAACCGCCCGTGTAGAGACCCGCTCGTTCCACCAGTTGCTCACGGAAGGATATGCCAGGAGGATAATACCGGCAAGGAACACGAGGATTAAAACAACCGTAATAATCCGGTCCATTTTTTTCTTGCTCTTCATCGTTCCATCAGCCTCTTCTCTGCCGCATAAGCTGTTCGCTCTTAGCTGCCTGCCCCTGCCTGATAGACGGCGGGCAGCGAACAACAAACAACGATTCAAATTCTGGAGGTCCCTGCCCCGGCCCAAAGGCCGGGACAGGAATTACAGGAATCAAATGGGTACAACCAGCAAGTTACTCAGCATTGCCCATGCGTCTTCTGGTAATCAGAAGAACCGCCGCGCCAATGACAAGGATGGAGCCGACGACATAGAAGATCGTCGTGCCCATGCCGCCGGTGCTGGGCAGGGTAGAACCGCTGTAGTTCATGATGTCCGTTGTGATGGTGCCATCGGAAAGGACCTCGGTGTAGCCTTCAATCTCATTGCCGTCTGCATCGACGACCTTAAGAGAGGTCAGTTCGCCCTCGGTATGCTCCGCCACAATGTAGAACTCCACATCCTCCATGGTGTTGTAGCCCGCCGGGGTCGTGGTCTCAGACAGCTTGTACTGGCCGTCGTCCAGACCGCTCCAGGTAAAGGATGACAGATCATCGCCCGTGATCTCACTGCCTACAGCTACATACTCTTTCGTATCAGCATCATACTTGTACAGAGTGAAGCCCGCGCCATTCAGCGCATTGTTCTCCTCGTCGATTTTGTTGACCGTCAGCTCGAAGGTGAACACCGTGGTCTTGTCATCAGGAGTCTCGCCGGTCGTGCCGCCGTCTTTCTCATTGGGGTTGTTGGAATACTCAAGATAAGCGTCGTTCTCCTCCATGTAGGAAGCCTTATCATTCAGAGTCGCGGTGTAGCTCACGACGACCGTGCTGCTGGCTACAGCAACCGTTTCGGTCAGATCAGAGAATGTGATGGTCACGGAAGTGGTTCCATCCTCCTCGCTTGTGACAGAGTCCACAGTGTAGAACGAGCTGTTGATCTCGGTACCGTCGATGGTCACCTTTGCGGAATCGCTGTTGAAGGTCAGGCCGTCGGACATGGTATCGTGGAAGATCAGCTGGTAGGTCTCATAGTCACCATAGTTCGTGGGCAGGGTGGCGGTCAAAGTGAAGGAAATCGCATCGCCGATGTCGTAGTCAGCGGAATCGTTTTCGCTCGTTGTAGCAGAGGTGTCAGCAGAATCGTTAATGTCGTCCACGGTCTTGTCCAGCGAGGGGATATCGGACTTCGCATTTACTTCCACATCGCCAACAACCTGCAGGATATAGCTGGTATATGCGCCGTCCTTCTCTGGAATAACCGTGTTCTCAATCAGGTAGTAGCCGGCACCGGTGACGGAGATGGTGTATGTCCCCGCGTCCGCATCATAAGTGGACACTTCCTCAACCGTTGTGCTGCCGGCAGCGATCAGGGTGAAAATATCAGCGATGTATGCGGCAAACTCGGCTGCTGTAATCTTGCCGTCTGCCAGAGCCTCAGCCAGTCCGGCTGCGCTGGACTCGTAGTCTGCCTCACCGTCTTCATCATAGTCACCGCTTAAGACTGACGCATAGTTCTCCAGCACATCGGCCTGTTTTTCATCGCCCAGAGCATCCCCGAACTCAATATTGGACAGGACGCCTTCGGACAGATCGCCGACGAAAATCTGATAGGCCGTGTACTCATAACCCTCGGTGGAGTTATTGATGGTAATGGTATACGTGTCATCCGCTGCAAAGGCTGTGACACTCATCGCCATTACCATAACCAGCGCCATCATCATACTGACAAGTTTCTTCATTTTACGCATTTTTTTTGTCCTCTTTTCTTTTATTTGTTTACAAGACTTTACCCCCCCCCAGACCGTCCGAAAAGCCG
>JAJPXQ010000147.1:0-7058 GCA_021205385.1 Lachnospiraceae bacterium
CGTCACGGAAAGGGGGATGTTTTTTCTACTTATTATACTTCGCCTCAATATCGCAGATCTTCTGCACGCGCTCTGCGTGTCTTCCGCCTTCAAACTCGCTGCCGAAGAACGCATCCAGGATCATCTTCGCAAGCTCGTTTCCGACCACGCGTGCGCCGAAAGCGATGATCTGAGAATTATTATGCTTTGCAGTCATCATCGCGGAATACGGCTCGCTGCACACCGCGGCGCGGATGCCGGGCACCTTGTTCGCCGCCAGAGAGATACCGATGCCTGTCCCGCAGATCAGTACCCCCTTCTCGACTTCTCCGGCCTTGATGGCTTCCGCCACCTTGAGCCCCTGATCCGGATAGTCCACACGGACGGAAGCGTCATATGCGCCATAGTCTACGCACTCATAACCCTTCTGCGTCATGTACTCCATCATTTCTTTTTTCAGCTCAATCGCTGTGTGATCACAGCCAAATCCTACTTTCATATTATCTTAGACCTCCTCTGTCTGTATTTGCGGCAGGCGCCGCTCATTGCATATAGTATAACAAACCTCCGCCAATTTGACTACACAAATTATCCCGGGTCTGGTATAATAGAGGAACGAAATTTTCCGGAGGACAAGAAAACATGACCGATTATACCACACTGTTTGAGCAGCAGTCTTACAATGATGCGCTTGAGAACTATCAGCAGGTGCTGGCCGGCAGGGCGACGGCATGGGATTATATCATATTGACCGCCTCGAATGAGGCGCAGGCACGTGCTTACAAGGAGCAGATCTCTTATCGGAAACAGATTCATCAGCTCCCGGAGGCGACGCATTTTGCGGTTCTGCCTGACCCGGATGGCAAACGGGTCGGCAGCGGCGGCGCGACGCTGAATGCGCTGCTCTATGTGTGTCACCGGGAGGCGCTCGATGGCCTGCGCATCCTCGTGATCCATTCCGGCGGCGACAGCCGGCGGATCCCACAGTACTCTGCCTGCGGCAAGCTGTTTTCCCCGGTTCCGCGGCTGCTGCCTGACGGGCGGCGCTCCACCCTGTTCGACGAATTTATGATCGGCATGAGCACCGTTGCGCCGCGTATCAGCGAGGGCATGCTCGTCTGCTCCGGAGATGTACTGCTTTTGTTCAATGCGCTCCAGATCGACTTCTATTCCCGCGGCGCAGCCGCCCTCTCGATCAAAGAGGATGTGGAGACCGGCAAAAATCACGGTGTTTATACGCGCGATGAGGAGGGAAATGTCGGCCATTTCCTGCACAAGCAGAGCGTGGAGAGGCTCCGGGAACTCGGCGCGGTGGACGCCTCGGGAAAGGTCGATATCGACACCGGCGCCGTGATTCTGGACAGAGAGCTGCTGACAAGCCTTTACGAGCTCGTAAAGGATCACCCCGAAGATTATATCAATGAGAACGCCCGGCTCTCATTCTACGCGGACTTTCTCTACCCGCTGGCGAGCGGCTCTTCTCTGGAGCAGTTCTATAAGGAGCAGCCGGAAGGCGAATTTACTCCGCAGCTCCACGCCTGCCGCACTGCGCTCTGGGAAGCGCTGCATCCGTTCCGCATGCGGCTGATCCGTATGTCGCCCGCGTCATTCATCCATTTTGGAACCACGCAGGAGCTGCTGCGCATGATGACCGACGACCTTCCGAAATATCGCTTTCTCGGCTGGTCCGGAAATGTGAATTCTAATGTAGCCAATCCTTCCTTTGCTGTCAGCAACAGCTATATCAGCCGCCGCTCCAGCATTACAGAGGGCTGCTATATTGAGGACTGCTATATCCACCATGGCAGCACAGTCGGACGCGGCTGTATCCTCTCCGGCGTGACGCTGAACGGAGAGACCGTACCGGATGGAACGGTTCTGCATGGTCTGAAGCTCGAGGACGGACGTTTCGCCGTCCGTATGTATGGCACCGGGGATAATCCAAAGGAAAACTTTCTGTTTGGAGAGGATCTGGGACAGCCGCTCTGGACTGCGCCGGTCTGCCCGGTCTGCGATACCATCGAGGAGGCGGTGGCAAAGGCACTTTCCCGCACACCGGCCGACGAGATGACCAGTCTCTGCGACAGTTTCCGAAAAGCTGACGTGACCGCGATCCTGCCCTGGCAGGAAAAGCTTCTGGACAAGGTGCGCTCCGAGAGTATCCTGCAGGCGATCGACGACGGCGTCTGGGTAGAAAAGCTTCGGATTGAAGTGACTCCGCGGATTGAACGTTATCTTGTGCGCGAAGCAGAACGGATGGATGAAAGCATTCCGGAGCAGTTCAGCAGAAAAATACGCATCTACTATTATCTGTCCCGTCTCGTTCCGGACCGAGATGCCGCGCAGCGCCTTACGGGAAAATGTTTTGAAACCATCTCTGCAAGCGTGCTGAACGCCGCGATCGCGGGGACGCATTACCAGCCGGAGCTGCGGCTGGTGAAGGAGCAGACCATTACCCGTCTGCCGGTTCGCGTCAACTGGGGCGGCGGCTGGAGCGATACTCCTCCCTACTGCATGGAACACGGCGGCACCGTGCTGAACGCTGCGCTCTCCTTTGACGGAAGGCTGCCCATCGAAGTGACGCTGAAAAAGATTCCGGAGCACAAGATTATCCTCACTTCCACCGACATCGGCTCCTATCGGGAATTCAGCGACATCCGGGAACTGCAGGACTGTCAGAATCCGCACGACGCCTTCGCTCTTCACAAGGCGGCGCTGATCGTCTGCGGCATTATTCCGCTGCAGGAGGAGATCCCGGTTGCGGAGATCTGCAGCCATCTCGGCGGAGGGCTTTATTTTAACACAAGGGTTATTGACATTCCGAAGGGCTCCGGCCTTGGTACGAGCTCCATCCTGGCAGGCGCCTGTGTCAAGGGGCTCTATGAGATGCTCGGCATCCAGGCCACGCAGAACGAGCTCTACAACCGTGTTCTTTGCATGGAGCAGCTCATGTCGACAGGCGGAGGCTGGCAGGATCAGGTGGGCGGTCTCGCCCCCGGCGTCAAGATGGTCACATCCCGCGCCGGCCTGAAGCAGGAGATCGAGTGTACGCCGCTCCGGATTTCCGATGAGACGCTGGAGGAGCTGAACGAGCGCTTCTGCCTGATCTATACCGGGCAGCGCAGACTCGCCCGGAATCTGCTGCGTGAAGTGACCGGGCGATACATCGGCAATAATCCGGACAGCCTCAGCGCGCTCTACGATATTCAGCGCTCAGCGGTCCTGATGCGTTTTGAACTGGAAAAGGGAAATGTGGACGGCTTTGCCCGCCTGCTCAGCGAGCACTGGGATCTCTCAAGGAAGCTGGACGCGGGCTGCACCAACATCTGTATCGACCAGATCCTGCTCTCCATCGACGACCTGATTGCCGGAAAGATGATCTGCGGCGCGGGCGGCGGCGGCTTCCTGCAGGTAGTGCTCCGGAAGGGTGTATCAAAAGATGCACTCCGGAAACGGCTGCGCGATGTTTTCCAGGACAGCGGCGTCTCCGTCTGGGACAGCCGGATAGAAAAAGGAGCTACAGTCTCGTAGCTCCGTCACCTGATTCTACCACATAAAACTCTGCCCGGCGGCCCGTCCGCCGGGTATAATTTTTCCCGACTTTTTCGATAAATTCACTGACGGAGTCCTCTTCGACGATACTGATCGTACAGCCCCCGTATCCGGCTCCCATCATCCGGGAACCGATGACGCCGTCGAGCTCCCATGCCTCCTCCACGAGAACATCCAGCTCCTCACAGGAGACCTCATGGTCTTCCTTCAGGGACAGATGCGAGGCATTCATGAGCTGTCCGAATTCCCGGATATCGCCTCTCTTCATCGCCTCCACCGCCTGGCGGGTCCGCTGATTTTCCGTCACGACATGGCGCGCCCTGCGCACGCGCACCGGACTCTTGATCATCTCCTGCACCTGTTCGAAGACCTCTGCGGTCAGCTCGCAGAGATTATTGATCGAGATCACTCTCTGCAGCTCTCTCAGCGCCTGATCGCACTCGCGCCTGCGCTCAAGCGTGCGCTCCACCAGCCCCTCCCTGGCCTTTCCGCTGTTCGTGATAATCATCTTTTCGTGCGGCAAATCGAGCGGTGCATAACTGTAGGAAAAGTCGCTCGTGTCGAGCAGGATCGCGTGATCCTTCTTTCCCATCGCGACGGTGAAAGGATCGAGAATCCCGCCGCCGTTTTTCATATATTCGCCCTCCGCCAGTGCGCTGAACAGGGCAATATCCACCTTCGTCACATTCTCAAGACCCATCAGATCGCGAAGGATCAGACCGGTCGCCACATTGATCGAGGCGGAGGATCCTATGCCGAGTCCCTTCGGGATCTCACCGTAATACAGAAGGTCAAGCCCGCCTTCTACAGAATAACCTTTTGCGATAAAGGTGCGGATCACGCCCTTCGGATAATTTCCCCAGTCGTCCTCCGCCCGGTAATCGAGCTCATCTCCGGCACGATCCAGGACTCCGCTCTGCGGATAGTTCAGCGAACAGAAGCGGAAACGGTTATCCGGGCGTCTTCTTGCTGCCACGTAAGTCCCCGCCGTAAGCGTACAGGCGAAGATATGCCCGCCATTGTAGTCGGTGTGCTCGCCGATCAGATTTGCCCTTCCCGGCGCAAAGTAGACGCTGACCTCGCCGCCCTTTCCGTAGATTTCCTCAAATTTCCCGATCATCCGCTGTTTCATAACATTTTCCCTCGCTTTAGATCCACCGAATCGACATATTTTTATTATCATAGCATAAATCCTTTTTTTTGTTAAGTTGACTTTTAGGCATCCGCTCGCTACAATGAGTATGTATTTTCTGGAAAAGGAGATTTACAGATGTTGGAGTTCTTAAAAGTTATCATTCTCGGAATTGTGGAGGGTATTACCGAGTGGCTTCCTATCTCCAGTACCGGTCACATGATTCTCGTAGAGCAGTTTATTCAGCTGAATGTTTCCGACGCGTTTATGGAGATGTTCCGCGTCGTCATCCAGCTCGGTGCGATTCTGGCTGTGGTCGTCCTGTACTTTCCAAAGCTGTGGCCCTTCTGCTCTCCGGAAAACGGCTGGATTAAAAAGGATACCTGGATTCTCTGGTTCAAGGTTCTGGTAGCCGCGCTGCCCGCGGCGGTGATCGGACTTCTGTTCGACGACGCAATCGACGCAGCATTTTACAACTATGTGACCGTAGCCATTATGCTGATCGTCTACGGCGTTCTGTTCATTGTCGTTGAGAACCATCGGCCGAAGAGACGTTATAAATCGCTCGAACAGCTTCCCTGGTCCATCGCCTTCGGCATCGGCGTCTTCCAGGTACTGGCGCTGATCCCCGGCACCTCCCGTTCCGGAGCCACGATTCTCGGCGGCATCCTGCTCGGGACATCGCGCGGCGTTGCGGCGGAGTTCAGCTTCTTTCTCGCCATCCCGGTCATGTTCGGAGCGAGCCTTCTGAAGATCCTGAAATTCGGCCTTGCATTTACCGGCTACGAGATCTCGATTCTGCTTGTCGGCATGCTCACCGCCTTCCTGGTCTCGATCTTCGCGATCCGCTTCCTGATGGATTACATTCGAAAGCACAATTTTATTCCCTTTGGCATCTATCGCATCGTGCTCGGCGTCCTTGTCCTGGGATATTTTATGATATTTGGATAGGAGAAATAGAATGTACAGAGAAACAGCAAAATTAATTTTATACCGTGACCTTGGAGAAGACAGCATTCTGCTGAAACTGGCCGGCATTTTCGAGGATTTTGAACTGAAGCGGGCGAGCAACGCCGAACTGACGACGCGCATTTACGAACAGATGAAAGCGCTCCTCGACCTGTCGACACAGTATGGCTTCGACAAGAATCTGTGGCACAACTATCTGACCTTCATCCTGCTGACAAATGAGAATTCCTTCAGCATGACGAGCGAGAAGGTCGGCGCGAACGACGGCACGGTCAACCACTTTGCAAAGGGAGATTTTGCCGTCTTCAAACGGCTCTTCGACTTTGATTTTTCGCCGATCGAGGAAGCGCTCGGCATCGACTGCTTCACGACGGTCTGCCATTACCGCGCCATCCCGAAGAAGGAGCGCATGTACAATCGCAATGTCAGCGAAAAAGTGCAGGCAATCAGCGAAAAAATTGAACAGGCAAAAGATGAAAATGAGATTTTCGATATTATCACTGATTTTTATGCGGCCTACGGCGTTGGCATGTTCGGTCTGAACCGGGCCTTCCGCATCCGTCATCTCGAGGACGGCGTGGAATTCCTTCCGATCAATAATACAGACCGTGTCGTTCTGGACGACCTGATCGGCTATGAAATTCAGAAGAAGAAGTTGATCGACAATACGGAAGCCTTTATCAAAGGACTGCCCTGCAACAACGTGCTGCTCTGCGGCGACGCCGGAACCGGTAAGTCAACGAGCATCAAGGCGCTGCTGAACGAATACTACGACCAGGGACTGCGGATGATCGAGATCTACAAGCATCAGTTCCAGGATCTGTCGAACATCATCGCGCAGGTCAAGAACCGGAACTATCGCTTCATTATCTACATGGATGATCTTTCTTTTGAGGACTTCGAGATCGAATATAAATATCTGAAGGCCATCATCGAGGGCGGCATGGAGACGAAGCCGGACAATGTCCTGATCTATGCCACCTCAAACCGCCGCCATCTGATCAAGGAAAGCTGGAATGATCGGAACGATATGGAAAATGAGAACGGCATGCACCGCTCCGACACGATGCAGGAGAAGCTGTCGCTCGTCGCGCGCTTCGGTGTGACAATCTACTATGGCAAGCCGACGCCGAAGGAGTATTTCACGATCGTGAAGGAGCTGCGGAAACGCTATCCGTCGATCACCTGCTCCGACGAGGAGCTGTGTGCGGAGGCCAACAAATGGGAGCTCAGCCACGGCGGTATCTCCGGACGGACGGCGCAGCAGTTCATCAATTACATGGCGGGGATGGCCTGACCTCTCCCTCCGACAAAGAAACGCGGCCCCCGCAGGGATGTGCCGGGGCCCCGAAGCTTTAGTGAGAAAGATTTAACCAGGGTTACGCCGGGTACGGGGGTGATGGGGCCGCCCCGGGTATGGCAGGGT
>JAJPXQ010000147.1:7068-14407 GCA_021205385.1 Lachnospiraceae bacterium
ATCCGGGGGGGGTGGGGCCTCCCCGCCCCCCCCCAAAACAAACCGCGGCCCGCGATTATAGCGCGGGGGCCCGCTACGCTATAGTCAGAATCATTTCACCAGGTATCCGCCGTCTACGGGGATGATGGCTCCGCCCAGGTAATCGCTGGCATGGGAGGCCAGGAAGATGCAGGCGCCTTTCATATCGTCGCCGGTGCCCCAGCGCTTCGCGGGAATCCGGTCCGTGATCTGCTGGTAGCGGGGATTTGCAGGATCAAGGAGCGCCGCATTCATCGCGGTCTCCATGTATCCGGGGGCAATCGCATTGACATTGATACCTCTGGCCATCCAGTCATTGCTCAGCTCCTTTGTCAGCTGTGTCACACCGCCCTTGGCCGCCGCGTACGCCGGAATCGTCTGTCCGCCGAACCATGAGATCATCGACGCAATATTGATGATCTTTCCATAACCCTTTTTCAACATGACTTTTCCCGCTTCCTGGCAGAGGATGAATACGGAATTCAGGTTCACATTCAGAACTTCATCCCACTCTTCAAGTGGAAATTCCTCCGCGCTGTGGCGTCTCTGAATTCCATGCGCCGTGACGAGGATATCCAGGTCTCCGTTCAGTTCCTTCAGACACGCATCAAAGCACTGATAGACCTGTTCACGAGTCGACAGGTCTGCCTTCACACCGTGACAGACAAATCCCCTCCCGCAGAATTCTCCCGCCACATCAAATACCTTGTCCGACGTGCCGACAATGACCACCTCGCATCCGACTTCCATCAGGCCTTCCGCCATTCCGTAGCCAAGGCCTCTGGTGCCGCCGGTCACGATCGCTTTTTTCCCTTTAATATCAAACAGTTCCTGTGCGTTCATTCCCCTTATTCCTTCCCCAGTAATTTCTCCACGCTCACCAGTTTCACACACAATACAAACAGTTCCGCCGTGATCTTCAGCTCGTCCAGATTCGGATAGGAAGGAGCGATACGGATATTGCTGTCGTGCGGATCTTTTCCATAAGGATAGGTCGCGCCCGCGCCAGTCAGGGTGACTCCGGCTTCCTTACACTTCGCGACAATCGCCTTCGCACAGCCGTCCATCGACTCGAAGGAGATGAAGTATCCGCCAAGCGGCTTTGTCCAGGTTCCGATACCGAGGCCGCCAAGCTCACGCTCCAATGTCTCCAGTACCAGCTCAAACTTCGGACGCAGGATGTCGGCGTGCTTTCTCATATGTACTTTGATGCCGTCGAGATCTTTAAAATACAGCACATGACGCAGCTGATTGATCTTGTCATGGCTGATGATCTGATAGGTCATCGAGTCCTTCACCCATTTGAGGTTGCCCTCGGAAGCGGCGATGCAGCTGATCCCGGCGCCCGCAAAGCTGATCTTCGACGTGGACGCAAATTCCAGCACAATATCCTCATTTCCTGCCTCACGGCAGAGCGCGAGCATCTCCGGCAGCGTGTCCTGTCTGTCCTCATAGAGATGATGGACGCAGTAGGCATTATCCCAGTAGATCCGGAAATCCTTCGCAGTGGGGGAAAGCTTCGCCATCCTGCGGCAGACTTCCTCCGAATAGGTGATGCCGAGCGGATTCGTATACATCGGCACACACCAGATGCCCTTTACCGCCGGGTCCTTCACATACTCCTCCACCAGATCCATATCTGGGCCGTCCTCGTGCATCGGAATCGTGATCATCTCAATGCCGAAGTGCTCGGTGATCGCAAAATGGCGGTCATAACCGGGCGCGGGACAGAGGAATTTTACCTTATCAAGCTTACACCAGGGTGTACTGCCCATGACGCCGTGCGTCACGGAGCGGGAAACCGTATCGTACATCACATTCAGACTGGCAGTACCGAATACGATCACATGCTGCGGATCTACACCAAGCATCTCACCGAGCAGCCGGCGGGCTCCCACAATGCCCTCAAGGCATCCGTAGTTTCTCACATCCACACCCGCTTCATCCGTCATGTCAAAGCTGCTGTTGAAAATATCCATCATCGGCATCGTCATATCCAGCTGTGCCGGAGCCGGTTTGCCTCTGGACATGTCAAGCTTCAGTCCCCTGGCCTTTGCCTCATCATACTGAAGCGTCAGATCTTTTTCCAGTTCCAGCAGTTCTTCTTTGCTCATCTCGCAATACGGTTTCATCCTCAAGTCTCCTCCTTCCGATTTATCACAAAGTGAGAGACTGTATAAATACCATACAGCCTCCTCGCTAAACTCACTCTTCAAATACCGTCTTCACCAGCTGATCGTATTCCTTCCAGGCTGGATATTCATCGAGATCACTGAGCGCCTCCGCAATCTGCCGGTACAACCAGGCATGTTTTGCCTTGTCCTTCTGATTGAAACGCTCCCAGACACGATCTCCGATCTTCCGCATGTCCCGCTCGATGGAACGAAGATTCGAAAGCTTATCGGCAAGTGCCAGCATCTTCGCGCCCCTGTCGGCCTTTTCCAGAAGATATGTGATCGTCTCCTGTTTGCGAAGCTCCCAGGTGCTTTCCGGCGGAAGATCCCGTCGCTTATTCTCCGTCTCACTGCCTACATAATACGCGATCCGCTTCCCGAAATACTGCTCGATCATCTGCAGAGTAATATCCGTGTCCTCTACCACATCATGCAGCACCGCCGCCGCGATCAGTTCCTCGTCATCGCTCAGCTCCGCCACGATCGCCGCTGCTTCAATCGGATGGGTCAGATAGGGTATCCTGCTCCCCTTCCGCGTCGTCCTCTGATGCGCTGTGGCCGCAAAGACAACTGCCTTCTCATAAAGAGGCAGCCTGCTGTCGGAAAGCATGCGATCGATTTCCTCTGTCATCTCGATTTTCATTTTTGCAAGCACCCGTCACCCTTATTGAAACCCACCAGTGAGTCGAGTATAGCACAGACACCGCAAAATGGCAATCAATTCTTTCATTCCCGGGAAATCCGGCCATAGAAAGAAATCAGGTACAGGCCGCAAATTCCAACCAGGGCATAGATGATTCTGGACAGCCAGCTCATGTTTCCAAAAAGCCACGACACCAGATCCAGCTGAAAGAAACCGATCAGCCCCCAGTTGATGGCTCCGATAATGACGATGGTCAGCGCAAAACAATCCAAACCTTTATTCATCAAAATCTACCTCCTTTTACACCCAGTATAACCGGATGAAAAGGAAGCTATACATCCTCCGCCACAGGCGCGCCGCTTTTGATCTCTTTCAGTACGAAATAAGTCTTTGTGGCTGATACTCCCTGAATATTCTTGATAACCCGATGAATCTGCTCCAGTGATTCCGATGATTTTGTCTGTATCCGCAGCATAAAATCATAATCGCCGGTCAGATAATCGCAGGCCACGATACTTGGATCCGCATTCACAACTTCTGTAAAGCCATCGTAAAATCTGGGATGTTCGAGAGCTACCTCCATCAGAGCCGTCACATCATTCCCGATTTTGTGCTGATCCAGCACTACCGTATATTGACGGATGATTCCGTTGCGCTCCAGCTTGCGTATCCTCTCAATCACCGCAGCCACTGACAGATGCACCGTCTGGCTGATCTCCGTCGCGGAACGTCTGGAATTATCGCTGAGACATTTTAAAATGCTTCGGTCCATACTGTCCATCGTATTTCCTCCTTGAAAAAAAAGGGGCATGGAAAGCTTTCACTCTTCCATGCCCTTTCATGTACATTTTTCAGTTCGGAACTACTATACAATAAATTTTTCGGTTTCGCAAGTCCTATTTTTTATGGAACAACGAAAATCCTTTCTTTTCATACGGCTCCGTCTTCACGGAGAGCACACGGTAGCCCGTCGCCTCGATGGCCTCACGAAGCTTCGTCTCGTCGATCTCCGTCTCAGAGAGAATCTCCGTCCTGCCCTTGCTGTGGGAGGATGTCACCTTTTTTACGTCCGCTACCTTTCGAACTGCCTCATTCACATGCGCCTCGCACATCCCGCAGGCCATACCATCTATATCCAGTGTGATTTTAAACATCCCGCCGCCTCCTTCTACTGGTTATCTATCGCTAATATAGCACATTCCCTCTGCGTTTACCAGTAGAAAAGTCAACATCTTACTCCACCGCCTTGAATGCTTCGTCGAGATCCTGGATGATATCGTCGATATTTTCCGTGCCAATGGAGAGACGGATCGTATTCGGCTTAATGCCCTGGTCGAGCAGTTCCTCCTCGGTGCACTGACTGTGCGTCGTGCTCGCCGGATGGATGACGAGGGATTTCACATCCGCAACATTCGCCAGCAGCGAGAACAGCTCCAGATTATCAATGAAATCCTTGGCCTTCTGCGCATCGCCTTTGATCTCGAAGGTGAAGATCGAGCCTCCGCCGTTCGGGAAATATTTTTTGTAGAGAGCCTGCTGGCTCGCATCGTCTGTCACAGACGGATGATGCACCTTCTCCACCTGTGGATGCTTCTCGAGGTACTGTACGACCTTCAGCGCATTCTCCACATGGCGCTCCACACGCAGAGATAAGGTCTCCAGTCCCTGCAGGAAGAACCAGGCGTGGAAGGGAGAGAGCGTTGCGCCGGTGTCGCGCAGCAGGATCGCACGAATCTTGGTCACGAAGGCCGCCGGGCCGACCGCCTTGGTAAAACTGATGCCGTGATAACTCGGATTTGGTTCCGTGAGCGACGGGAACTTGCCGGAAGCCTCCCAGTCAAATTTCCCGCTGTCGACGATCACACCGCCGATCGTCGTTCCATGGCCGCCGATAAATTTCGTCGCGGAATGCACGACGATGTCCGCGCCATACTCGATCGGACGCACCAGATAGGGCGTTGCAAAGGTATTGTCGATGACGAGCGGTATCTTATGCGCATGCGCAATCTTCGCAATTGCCTCGATGTCCACTACATCGGAGTTCGGATTGCCAAGCGTCTCGATGAAGATGGCCTTCGTGTTTTCCTGAATGGCCGCCTCCACGGCATTGTAGTCAAAGATGTCGACAAAGGTGGTCGTGATGCCGTATTGCGGCAGGGTATGCAGAAGCAGATTGAAAGAGCCGCCATAAATATTTTTCGCGGAGACGATGTGGTCACCGTTCTGCGCGAGGTTCTCAATCGTGTAAGTGATCGCCGCCGCGCCGGAAGCAACGGCCAGAGCCGCCACACCGCCCTCCAGAGCCGCAATGCGCTGCTCGAAGACATCCTCGGTCGGATTCGTCAGACGGCCATAGATATTTCCGGCGTCCGTAAGGCCAAAGCGCGCCGCCGCATGGTCGCTGTTGCGGAATACATAAGAGGAGGTCTGATAAATCGGCACCGCCCTCGCATCCGTCACCGGATCGGGCTTCTCCTGTCCTACATGGAGCTGCAGGGTTTCAAATTTGAACTTTCTGTTCTCACGTGTAATTTTTTCTGCCATGATGGATTCTGTCCTTTCTATCTCACTTATTCCGTAAATAACGGAGTAGAATAATAACGGTCGCCGCTGTCAGGGAGAAGCACAACGATTGTCTTTCCCTTGTTCTCCGGCCTCTGCGCCAGCTGAATGCCCGCCGAGAGCGCCGCGCCGGAGGAGATGCCTGTCAGCACACCCTCATATTTCGTCAACAGCTTTGATTTTTCAAAGCAATCATCATTTCCAATCGCAATAATTTCATCGTAAATCTTCGTGTTCAGCACCTCCGGCACAAAGCCCGCGCCGATGCCCTGGATCTTGTGCGAGCCGCTTTTGCCCTCCGACAATACCGGGGAGGTCGCCGGCTCAACCGCCACGATCTGTACCTCCGGCTTCTGCTCCTTCAGGTACTCACCGACGCCGGTCAGCGTTCCGCCGGTGCCGACACCCGCCACAAAAATATCCACCTCTCCGTCCGTATCGTTCCAGATCTCCGGACCGGTCGTTGCTTTATGGACAGCAGGGTTCGCCGGATTCACAAACTGTCCGGGAATGAAGCTGTTCGGGATCTCCTTTGCAAGCTCATCCGCCTTTGCAATCGCACCCTTCATACCCTTTGCGCCATCCGTCAGGACCAGTTCTGCGCCATAGGCCTTCAGGATATTTCTGCGCTCCACGCTCATCGTCTCCGGCATCGTCAGGATAATGCGGTAACCCTTTGCCGCTGCGATGGCCGCAAGACCGATCCCGGTATTGCCGGAAGTCGGTTCGATAATGACAGAGCCTTCTTTCAAAATACCTTTCTCCTCCGCGTCCTCGATCATCGCCTTTGCGATACGATCCTTGACGCTGCCTGCCGGATTGAAATACTCGAGTTTCAGCAGAAGACGTGCTTCCAGGCCCAGCCCTTTCTCAAGATTCACAGGCTCCATCAGGGGAGTATTGCCGATCAGCCCCAGGGTTCCTTTAAAAATTCTGGCCATAATGTTTTCCTCCTATTTCCTACTGGAATAATATGTTTTAAGGGGATTATATAGCAGACTCCTGCCTTTGTCAACCACAAAAATTTACGGCGGCATTCACACACGCCGCCGTAATTTTTCGTCCTATTCGTCCCATCCGTCGTTAAAACGGAAGTTAATGCAGATATTCCGCACCTCATCGCCGCCCTGCACCTGCAGATCGGCGACGTCGGAGACCGGCGGCAGCGCCGCATCGTCCTCCGCCATCTCCGCCTCGATCCAGCGGTACATCTCCGCGTTCGCCTCATCAACGGCCTCATCGAGCGTCTCGCCCGAAGCTTCGCAGCCCTCGAGATCAGGCAGCGTGGCCTGCCAGCGTCCATCCTCCTGCCGGTGCAGAACCGCCGGGTAGGTAAATTTCATAGTGTCCTCCTCCGGCTCAACCGACTTTGATAATTCTTCCTTCTTTCCGCGGCTTTCCCTCCGGGAGCGCCGCGGCGGCGTAGCCAAGGATGCAGTGGCCGATGCCCTCGTAACTATCCGGCACGCCCCAGGCCTTCTTGAGCGCCTTGCCTTCCTCAGAATCGAACACTTGTCTCGCACGGTGGATCCAGCAGGACGCAACGCCGATGGACGCCGCGGCGTTCATCATATTCCCCATTACCAGAGCGCCGTCCTCTACATAGGTCATCTTCTCAGAATCCGCGAACACGATGACCACCGTCGGCGCACCGTAGAAGGGGTCGATGTCGCTGCCCATGACCGCCGCGTTCATGGCGGAGAGCTTCTTCACCAACTCCGGTTCCTGAACGACGACCTGCATCGGGCTCTGCGCTCCCATGCCAGAGGGCGCCCACACGCCCGCCTGCAGGATCAGGTCGAGCTCCTCATCCTTGATCTGCTCGCCCGTGTAGGCGCGGCAGCTTCTGCGATCCATCATGTTTTTAATAATTTCGTTCATGTTTTTACCTCCCTATTTAGTCAAGTGTTTTTTCCCTTAAAATCAAGGAAATTTTATTAGT
>JAJPXQ010000123.1 GCA_021205385.1 Lachnospiraceae bacterium
GCTTTATGCGGCCTGCAGGGTTATTTTTCTCTATTCAACTGTCAAACACCCGTGATGAAAAGAAGAGAGCTGCCGCAATTCGCGGCGGCTCTTTTGATAAAATGAGTGTAATCCGCAGGGATTTCTGCTATAATGTCAATGTACCATTGAGGGAGTCGGAAATTACACGCGTTGCCGGAAGGGAGCGGAATCAAATGGGATATTATCTGAACAGCAAAAATGCTTTTTCGCTGTATGAGAGTGAGACAAGAAAGCCGTATTTTGTCGATAAAACACGGTTGCTCAGCGAGCTGCTCCCACTTGTCGAGCAGGGAAATAATCACATTTGCATCACCCGGCCCAGGCGCTTCGGCAAATCTGTGATGGCAGCGATGATCGCTTCCTTTTTTGGGAAAGGGGTAGACAGCAGCACTGTGTTTGATTCTCTGGAAATAGCGGGAGTTCCGCGCTACCGTGAGCATCTGAATCAGCATGATGTGATTTATCTGAATTTCAGTGTGGCAGCAAATCTGGGCAAAAGCTATGATGAATTTATCAATCGTATTGAAAAGTCCCTGACAGGAGACCTTCGAAGAAGCTTTCCGGATATTGAGCTTTGGGAGGAAGCGTCTTCGATCGAGTATTTAAAGATGATTCATGCGGAGACAGGCGTGAACTTCATTTTCGTATTCGACGAGTGGGATTGTATTTTTCATAAGAAATATATAACGAAGAATGATAAAGAAAGTTTTATTAATTTTCTTGCTGCGTTGACAAAGGATACCGGCTATATTTCGTTGAGTTATATGACGGGCGTACTTCCAATTTCAAAATATTCCAGCGGGTCGACGATCAATCATTTTGATGAGTATGCGATGACGGTGCAGGCGAAGTACAGCGAATATTTTGGCTTTACGGATCAGGAAGTGGACGATCTGTATGAGCGTTACCTGAAGCTTGAGTCAGAACCGAAAATTGCGCGGGAGGATCTGCGCTACTGGTATGACGGGTATCAGACCGCAGGCGGTGAGAAAATTTATAATCCGCGCTCCGTTGTGAAAGCGTTGACCAATAACTGCCTCGCCAGTTACTGGACTTCCACAGGACCTTACTCCGAAATTTCCACTTACATTGTGAACGATGTGGATGGGGTGAAAAAAGATGTCGCGCTGATGGTCGCCGGAGAGTCGGTTCGGGCGGATGTGGAGGAATATGCTGCCACGGCCATGCACCTGAGCACGAAAGACGAGATCTTCTCGGCGATGGTGGTGTACGGCTTCCTTAACTATGAGAATGGGAGAGTACGGATTCCTAATAAGGAGCTGATGGATGAGTTCGCGCGGACGATTCGCCGGGAAAAGGACCTGGGCTATATTTATCGTCTTGCGAAAGAGTCCGGACGGATGCTGCAGGCAACGCTGGACGGCGATACGGCGACGATGGAGGAGATCCTGCAGTTTGCGCATGATACTGAAACTCCGCTTTTGAACTACAATAACGAGACGGAGTTGACGGCTATTGTAAATCTCGTCTATCTGGCGGCACGGGACAGCTATTACGTGGAACGGGAGCGCAAGGCCGGCCAGGGCTATGCCGATTTTATCTTCTATCCAGAGCGGCAGGATGAGGATGGGATTATTCTGGAGCTGAAGGTGGATGACACGCCGGAGGCTGCGATACAGCAGATCAAGGATCGCGGCTATGTGCTGCGCTTTCAGGGCAGGATGGCCGAAAAGAAGCGTCACAGCGGGCGGATTCTGCTGGTGGGGATAGGCTACAACCGGAAGGACAAGGAGCATCACTGCAAAGTAGAGGTATTCGAGGGCTGAAAATTCTGCCGAGCGCGCAGGCTTTATGAAAATTTGATGAAATTTTTGCTGATTTTTAAGTTTACAACGGCTGTATTTTATGTATAATGTAAATAGAAATCATTTTGATTTCTTCATCACGAAGAGTCCTGTGACGGTTCCGACAGGACGGTAAAATAAAAGTGACCGGGTGAAGAGTCCTGTGACGGTTCCGACAGGACGGTAAAATAAAAGTGACCGAGTGATGAGAAACGGTGGGAGGATTCATTCCTCCCACTTTCTACAGGGAAACGCATTATGAAAATAAAAGACGAATTTGATTATCAGGTGCTGAACCTGACAGATGCGTTTTTTGATGCCTATTCTGATCCCCCTTATAAAGAAATTGCGAGAAAGAAAAATCGCCCATATGCCTGTCTGCTGATTCAGTCGCATTATGGTTATTTTATAGCCATTCCCTATCGAAGTCATATTAACCACAAATATGCGTACCGATTTAAAAAGAGCAGGCGTTCGCAGAGAGCCAGATCAGGTCTGGACTATAGTAAAGCGATCATTATCACAAATGTGGATTATATAGGGGCGGAAGATGCGATTATCGATCAGGATGAGTACAAGGAAACGCGTGACAATATAAAATACATACGGAATGATGTTGTTCGGTATATTGACAATTATGTCGATCATCTGAACGGTACTCGCATTGTCTACGATGAGATCGAATTTTCCCGTGTCTATCGGTTTTCCACATTACCGTATTTTCATAAAGAGCTGGGGATTGCCACGGCATAATTGACAGTCGTTTTCAAATGAGTCTGAAAACGATTACAAAATTTGTTGCAAGCCTCCTGACCTGAAATAAAATCCGCAGCTGGAGCCATACGCAGTTCAGCGCTGGTTCCCCGCTTTATCAGAATGTGACGGTGGGCGGACAGACGCCGGATAAGAAGGATGCAGTTAATATGATGAGCTACCTGATCCTCCGGAGCGTAGCACAGACGAGGCTGCCGCAGCCGAACCTGACGGTGCGCTATCACGCAGGGCTGAGCGACGACTTTATGAACGAGGCGATTGAGGTGGTAAAGCTTGGCTTCGGCATGCCGGCCTTCAACAATGATGAGATCATTATTCCGTCTTTTATTGATCGTGGCGTGAAGGAAGAGGACGCTTACAATTACAGTGCGATCGGCTGCGTTGAGACCGCTGTGCCGGGGAAATGGGGCTATCGCTGCACGGGTATGAGCTTCCTTAATTTCCCGAAATCATTTCTGATCGCTCTGAACGACGGCGTTGATCCGGCCTCAGGGATGAAATTGATGGACGGAGCGGGACATTTTACTGATATGACAAGTTATGACCAGGTGAAGGCCGCCTGGGACAAGATTATCAAAGAGTTTACCCGGCAGAGCGTGATCATAGAGAACGCCTGCGATATGGTGCTGGAGGAGGATGTACCGGATGTGCTCTGTTCTGCGCTCTGCGAAGACTGCATCGGCAGAGGCCTGACCCTGAAGGAAGGCGGGGCGGTTTACGACTTTATCAGCGGCCTTCAGGTGGGCATTGCGAATCTGGCGGACTCCATGGCGGCAATCAAAAAGCTGGTCTTCGATGAGAAGAAGCTGACGACGAAGCAACTCTGGGATGCGCTGCTGTCCGACTTTGCGGGCGAGGAGGGTGAACGAATCCGGAAGATGCTGATTGAGGAGGCGCCGAAGTATGGCAACGACGACGACTATGTTGATCAGCTTGTGGTAGAAGCCTACGCGACCTATATCGAGGAGATCAAGAAGTATCCTAATACCCGTTTTGGGCGCGGGCCGATCGGAGGCATCCGCTACGCGGGAACTTCTTCAATCTCTGCCAATGTAGGGCAGGGAAAAGGTACACTCGCCACACCGGACGGCCGTCATGCCGGCGAGCCGCTCGCGGAGGGCTGTTCCCCCAGCCACTCGATGGACCAGTGTGGTCCCACGGCGGTCTTCAAGTCTGTTTCGAAGCTGGATACCCGCGCTATCACGGGTGGCGTTCTGCTGAATCAGAAAGTGACGCCGCAGCTTCTTTCGAAGGAAGAGAATAAGACGAAGCTGATCGCATTGCTGCGGACATTCTTTAACCGTCTTCACGGCTATCATGTGCAGTACAACGTCGTGTCGAGGGAGACTCTGCTGGATGCGCAGATCCACCCGGAGGACCACAGAGACCTGATCGTACGTGTGGCGGGCTACAGCGCGTTTTTCAACGTACTTTCCCGACAGACACAGGATGATATTATTGCGAGGACAGAGCAGATTCTGTAAAAATTATACCCAAAGAGAGCTGCCACGGTTTTACGGCGGCTCTCTTTGGGCGTTTTTTATAAAATGCTTGACTTTTTCCGTCAAAGGTTTATAGTAATGAGTGGAAAATTAAATTGAATTTCCGGTTTGAGAACCGGACGTTGCAAGTTCCGCAAGGATTAATAGAGAAACCGGTGAAAGTCCGGTACGGTCCCGCCACTGTGAAAGGGAGTCACGAAGCAGATGAGTCACTGGATTATATATCTGGGAAGACGCTTTGAGACGCTGAACTTGAGTCAGGAGAACTGCTTGTAATTGATCGCTGAATGATTCTTACGATGGATAAGAAGCAGTTTTTCTTTTGTTTAAATTTCTTCCGTTCTTCCTATTCCCATAAGAACCAGACAAGTGAATAAAAATGAATGCAAAGAGGGTATGAAAATGGCGACACCAGACGAGTTGAAGCAGCACGAGGACGCATGTGGCTGTGGCGAGGACCATGGCCATAAGCATGAACATGATCACGGAGACGCATGCGGCTGCGGAGAAGACCACGGCCACGCGCATGAACATGATCATGGAGATGAGTGCGGCTGCGGCGAGGACCATGGTCATGAGCATGACCACGAGCATGGGGACGAGTGTGGCTGCGGCCACGACCATGGCCATGAGCATGCGCACAGTCATGTGCCGGGACATCCGGACGACTGCGAGTGTGAGCTCTGCCATCCGCACGAGGACTACTGCGACGTGTGCGGCGAGAGCCTTGCGAACTGCACCTGTGACATGCCGGACGCGACGAATAAGAAGCGCGTCTACATTCTCGAAAATTTAGGCTGTGCGAACTGTGCGGCGAAGATGGAGGCGAAGATCAAGGCGCTGCCGGATGTGGATTACGCGACGATCACCTATTCCACGAAGCAGCTGCGTGTCTCCGCGCCCGACCCGGATGCGCTGCTTCCGGTTATTCAGGAGATCTGTACGGCGATCGAATCCGAGGTTGTCGTAAAGAAGCGCGAGCGCAAGGTGGCCGCCGCGGCTCCGGTGCAGGCGGTCGATCCGGAGAGCCGGAAGAAGAAAAAAGAATTCCCGAAGGAGAAGCTGGAGCTCCTGGGTATCATCCTGGGCGCGGTGCTCTTCCTTGTTGTAGAAGTCATTCATGAGACCAGCGGTGTGGAGGAGCTTCCGCTTCCCTTGATCATCCTGTGTCTCGTTGCCTATGTGATACTGGGCGGCAAGATCGTCCTGACGGCGCTGAAAAATATCCCGAAGGGACAGGTCTTTGACGAGAACTTCCTGATGACGATCGCGACGGTGGGCGCCCTGATCATTGGCAGCTATACCGAGGCGGTCGGAGTCATCCTGTTCTACCGCATCGGCGAGTACTTTGAGGACCGCGCGGTGGAGAACAGCCGCAAGGCCATCATGGACGCGGTGGACATGCGTCCGGATGTGGTGAACCTGGTGGTCGGTGAAGAGGTAAAGGTCATCGACGCAGAGAGCGCCGTAGTCGGCGATATCCTTCTGGTGCGCCCGGGCGACCGGATCCCGCTGGACGGCGTCATCGTCGAGGGCGAGAGCCGTATCGACACCTCGCCGGTGACCGGCGAGCCGGTGCCGGTCGCCGCAGGCTACGGCGACGAGGTGACCTCCGGCTGCGTGAACACCTCCGGTGTGATCAAGATCCGTGTAGAGAAGCTGCTGGAGGAATCCATGGTGACGAAGATTCTTGACTCCGTGGAGAACGCGGCGGCGACCAAGCCGCAGATGGAGCGCTTTATCACCCGCTTCGCGCGTATTTATACGCCGGCGGTTGTGGGTATCGCGCTGGTGACGGCGATTATCCCGTCCCTGTTTACCGGAAACTGGTATCACTGGGTTTACACGGCTCTGACCTTCCTGGTCATCAGCTGCCCCTGCGCGCTGGTGCTCAGCGTGCCGCTGGCCTTCTTCTCCGGCATCGGAGCGGGCTCGAAGCTCGGTATCCTCTTTAAGGGTGGCAACTCTCTGGAGGCGATCAAGAACGTGACCACCGTGATCATGGATAAGACCGGCACGATCACGAAGGGTAATTTTGAGGTGCAGGAAGCGGTTCCGACAAAGGGTGTGGATGCGGACAAGCTGCTGGCCTTAAGCGCGGCCTGTGAGATCAACTCCACGCATCCGATTGGAAACAGTATTATTGCTTACGCGAAGGAAAAGAAGATTGATATTGAACGCCCCTCGAAGGTCGAGGAGATCGCCGGAAAGGGTATCCGCGCGGTCGTGGCGGACGGTGAGGTGCTGTGCGGCAACCGCAAGCTCATGCGGCAGTTCGAGGTAGACCTCGGGGACTACGCGCCGGAGAAATTCGGCACGGAGGTGCTGACAGCGTTGAATGGAAAGTTCATTGGCCATCTGGTCATTGCGGATACGATCAAGGAGGAATCCCCGGCCGCGATCAAAGCGCTGCATGATCTCGGCATCCATACGGCGATGCTGACCGGCGACGGCGAAGAGAGCGCGCTGGATGTGGCGAAGCAGACCGGCATCGAGGAAGTGCATGCGAAGCTGATGCCACAGGATAAGCTGACACAGCTCAGCGAGATCCGGAAGCGCAACGGCGCGGTCATGTTCGTCGGCGACGGTATCAACGACGCTCCGGTGCTGGCCGGCGCGGACGTCGGCGCGGCGATGGGCAGCGGCGCGGACGCGGCGATCGAGGCGGCGGACGTGGTGTTCATGAACTCCAGTCTGACCTCCATTGCGGACTCCATCGGAATCGCCCGGAACGCCATGCGCGTGGCGATGCAGAACGTGGTCTTCGCCCTCATCATCAAGGCAATGGTTATCGTGCTCGGTCTTCTGGGAATGGCGAGCATGTGGTTTGCGGTATTCGCGGACTCCGGCGTCGCAGTGCTCTGCGTGCTGAACTCGGTCCGTGTATTATATAGATACAAGAAATAGCGTGACGGTCTGTAGAGGCAGGTCTCAGACATACGCCGTCTGTGACGTCATATGCCTGAGACTTGATGGGCGTTCCGCCCATCCCAAAACAAAAATCCAGTCTTTTGCAGATAAATCTGCACAGCCTGCCTTTTTGTTTTGCTGCCGCTCTGAACTGGTACGCAAAATAAGGGAGGAGGGTAACAAGGTGAAAAAAGGTGATCTTTTAAAAAGACTCCTTCAGATCATCATCGTACTTTTCGGGATCAGCTTCCTGACCTTCGGCTTAACCTACATCGCGCCCGGTGATCCGGTGCAGGCCATGTACGCGGCGAGCGGCTCCATCCCCAGCCAGGAGATCATGGATCAGACCAGGGAGGCTCTGGGACTCAACAAGCCTTTCCTGGTGCAGTATGTGAACTGGCTGACCGGATGTCTGCATGGAGATTTTGGAACCTCTTATGCGTACAACAAGCCGGTGCTGACACTGATGATGTCCAGACTCTGGCCCACGCTGAAGCTGGCGCTGTGTTCGCTGGTTCTGATGCTGGTCATCGCGATTCCGCTGGGTATTCTCTCCGCAACGCACCAGGGCGGGCCGATCGATTATTTTGTCAGAGGCTTCACATTCCTGGGCGTGTCGATGCCGAACTTCTGGGTAGGACTTTTGCTGATGCTTTTGTTCTGCGTGAAGCTGGGATGGCTGCCTGTGGTATCGACCGGACAAGGATGGACGAAGCTGGTTTTGCCGACTGTGACGCTGGCTTTTGCCATGGCGTCCAAGTACACAAGGCAGGTGCGTACCGCATTTCTTGAGGAACTGAATCAGGATTATGTGGTGGGTGCGCGCTGCCGCGGCATCAAGGAGAGCACGATTCTCTGGAAGCATGTGCTGCCGAATTCACTGCTTCCGCTGGTGACGATGCTGGGTCTGTCCATGGGTTCGCTGCTCGGCGGCACGTCGGTCGTGGAGGTGATTTTCTCCTATCCAGGTCTTGGAAATCTGGCGGTGAGCGCAATCACATCCATGGACTACAATCTGGTGCAGGGGTATGTGCTCTGGATTGCCCTGATCTATATGGTGATCAATCTGGTGGTGGATATCTCCTATGGATTCCTGGACCCCAGAATGAGAGAAAAGAGGTAGGGCCATGCAAAAGCTGAAAGAATTTGTAAAGAAGAATCCCAGTTTTACCGTATTTGCCCTGCTGGCGCTGGCAATCGTCCTGATTGCGGTCCTTGCGCCGTTCATCGCGACGCATGATCCCTATGAGGCGGTACTTGCCGACGCAGTGCAGGCGCCAAGCGCGGAGCACTGGTTTGGAACGGACAAGATGGGACGTGACCTGTTTTCCCGCGTGATCTATGGGGCGAGGACATCCTTGAGCGCCGCGCTGATTCTGGTGGCAATCATCGTGGTGGTCGGTACGTTGCTGGGTATCATCGCCGGATACTTTGGCGGGATTGTGGACGCGGTGATCATGCGAATCTCTGACATGATGATCTCTTTCCCGGGTATGGTGCTCGCCATCGCGGTGGCAGGTATTCTGGGAGCGAATATCCGAAATGCGATTATCGCCATTTCGATTGTGAGCTGGACGAAGTATGCCAGACTCTCGCGCAGCCTCGTGCTGAAGATACGGAACCGCGACTACATAGCGGCGGCACAGCTCACTGGTTCGAAGACCGGTTATATTCTGACAAAGCACATGCTGCCGAACGTGCTGCCCACGATCCTGATCACTGGCGCGACGGATATCGGAAGCATGATGCTGGAGATCGCGGGACTCTCGTTCCTGGGCTTCGGTGCGCAGTCACCGACGGCGGAGTGGGGCCTGATGCTCAATGAGGGCCGTGCTTATATGACGGCAGCTCCCTGGCTGATGATTTTCCCGGGTCTCGCAATATTTATCACTGTTGTTGTATTTAACCTGCTGGGCGACAGCTTAAGAGATGTGCTCGACCCCAGGAGCTAAAAGAAAGGAAGGATTTTTATTATGAAAGCAAAAAAGATTGCGGCGTTGGTATTGACAGCCGCCATGACCCTGTCCCTTGTGGCCTGCGGCGGGAGCAGCTCTGACAGCTCCAGCAGCTCTGACAGCAGTACAAGCATGAGCAGTTCGGGCGGAACGACCTTCACTTTTGGCTGCGACTATTTCTCCGAGTACATCGACCCGTCGGTCAATGTAAACTCCGCCTGGTCGCTGGTTCGTTTTGGCGTCGGCGAGACGCTGTTCGCCTTTGATATCGATGCGATTGCGCAGGAGAACCTCTGCGACGAGGCGACGACAGACGATTATATCACCTGGACGCTGCACATCCGTGACGGCATCACCTTCTCCAACGGCAAGGAGCTGACGGCCTCCGCGGTTGTCGCCAGCTGGGAGATGATGTATGAGAAGGAAGCGGCGGGCAGCACGTCTACCCCGTCTCAGTACCTTGCAAATCCGACCTTCACGGCTGATGACGCAAGCGGCACGATTACCGTTGTCTGTGAGGACGTGACGACGAACCTGAAGGGTATTCTGGCTTACCCGTACTTCGCGGTTATCGATGTGGATTCCTATGAGGAGGGTGTGGTCGACTCCGTAGTCGGCACCGGTCCCTATGTGCTGGACAGCTATGTGGAAGCAACATCCAAGACCTTTGTGAAGAATGACAGCTACTGGAACGGTGAGGTTCCTTACGATGGGTACACCGCGATCTATATGACTGACAGCACGACCAAGGCGATGGCGATCCAGAGCGGTGATGTGGACGTGGTAGAGAACGTGACAACGGCCAGCGATCTGGAGACTTTGAAGAACGATTCTGCTTACACGGTGGAGAGCACCGCAGGCGGACGTCTTGCAAATACCTATTTCAACTTCAACGGACAGCTTGCGAACGACACGCTGCGTCAGGCGATTCAGTACGCGATTGATGATGAGACAATGTGCAATGTAACCGTTGGCGGCATCTACACGGCCGGCTGCTCGGTGCTTCCGTCCTCCATGGACTATGGCTATGACCAGCTAACAGATCCTTACGAGTATGATCTGGACAAGGCGCAGCAGGTGCTCGACGACGCCGGCATCGTGGATACCGACGGCGACGGTGTGCGTGAGATCGACGGTGAGAACATCAACCTCAAGTATTATTCCTTTGAGAGCCGCCAGCTGCAGACCTTTGCAGAGGCTGTGTCCACGGTGCTGAACAGCATCGGCATCGGCGTGGATTATCAGGTGCTGGATTATGATACGATTCTCGGCCTGCAGACGTCGGGAGATTTCGATATGGTTTCCTCGAACGCCGTGATCGTGCCGACCGGCAATCCGGACGCTTTCCTGGGCAACTTCTACAGCGGGAACTCTGACGGCTATGGTTACTACAGCAACGCGGAGTATGACGCGGCTTACGAAGAGATGATCACCTCTACGGATGAAGCGCGCAAGGCGGAGCTCTACGTCGAGATGCAGCAGATCCTGATCGACGACGCGGCGACGATCGTACACGGCTACTACAACAGCTCGATCACCTACAACAACACTGTGATTCAGGGCGTTGCGATGTATCCGCTGGATTACACCTGGATCACCACGGACTGGGCTCCGGTGGGCTGAGCAGAGAACAAGGAGTGAGGGTAGTCCGGGGCTTAAAAAAGCCCTGGCTGCCCGGTAGTATGAAGGAGGAAATCCGATGCTGAGTATACAGGATGTTTCGATTACATACGGAAAAAATCCGGCTCCCACCGTGGAAGGCGTCAGTCTCGAGATGAAACAGGGCGAGATCGTCAGCATCGTGGGGGAGAGCGGCAGCGGAAAATCAACCGTGATCCGCGCGGTGCTCGGCTGCCTGCCGGGCGGCGGTTATGTGAGTAAGGGAGACATTCAGTTTGAAGGAAAATCCCTGCTGGGCTATTCGAAAGAGGAGTGGAGACAGCTTCGCGGGACGGAGATTTCCATGATTTTCCAGGATTCCGGTGCGATGATCAATCCGATCCGCCGTATCGGCGCCCAGTATGTGGAATACATTCGGACCCATGAGAAGATGTCGAAGAAGGATGCCTGGGACAAGGGTGTGGAGATGCTGGAAAAGATGCGTCTGCCGAGCGGGGACAACATCATGCGCAGCTATCCCTTCCAGCTTTCCGGCGGCATGCGCCAGCGTGTCGGCATCGCGATGGCGATGACTTTTCAGCCGAAGCTTCTGCTGGGCGACGAGCCGACGAGTGCGCTGGATGTGACGACGCAGGCGCAGATCGTGCGGCAGATGATGGAGCTGCGCGACCAGTACAACACCAGTATTATTGTAGTGACGCACAATATCGGTGTGGCCGCTTATATGGCGGACAAGATTATTGTCATGAAGAATGGCCGTGTGGTGGATGCGGGAGACCGGGAACAGATCCTGCATCATCCGTCGGACGCTTATACAAAGAACCTGCTTGAGAGTGTTCCCGCGATGGGAGGTTATCGATTTGTCTGAGTTAATATTGGAAGCAAAGCATGTGACAAAAAAATACCCGGCTTCCGGAGGACGGACTCTGATCGCCAACAATGACATCAACCTGAGCATTTACAAGGGCAGGACGCTGGGTATCGTGGGAGAGAGCGGCTGCGGCAAGAGTACTTTCATGCGCATGGCGATTTCCCTGGAGGCGCCGACGGAGGGCGAGATTCTCTTTCACGGAAAGAGCATTCTCGGCCTGAAGGGAGAGGCGCTGCGGCAGCACAGGCAGAACATCCAGATGGTGTTCCAGGATCCGACGGCGGCCTTCAATCCGAAGATGAAGATCATGGATATTATCTGCGAGCCGCTGCTGAACTTTAACCGTATTAAGAAGAGTGAAAAGGAAGAGGTGGCACGGAAATATCTGGGGCTCGTGGAGCTGCCCGGAGATTTCGCGACGCGCTACCCCCACAATATGAGCGGCGGCCAGAGACAGCGTGTCGGTATCGCGCGCGCCCTGACGCTGGAGCCGGAGATCATTCTCTGCGACGAGGCGACGAGCGCTCTCGACGTGTCCGTGCAGAAGAATATTATTGAGCTGCTTGTAAAGCTTCAGAAGGAAAAGGATATTGCGTTTGGCTTTATCTGCCATGATATGGCGCTGGTGCAGTCCTTCGCGCATCAGGTGGCGGTCATGTATCTGGGAAATATTGTCGAGGTCCTGCCGGGGAGCAGCGTCGCGGAGGATTCGAAACATCCCTACACGCAGGCGCTGATCGGTTCGATTTTTGATCTGAATATGGATTTCTCGAAGCCGATCGAGAGCATCGACAGCGAGGCTCCGAGCCCGCTCGATGTGCCGGTGGGCTGCCCCTTCCAGAACCGCTGCGACCGCTGTATGGAGATCTGTAAAAAGGAACGTCCGACGCTGAAAAATGTGGCGGAGAATCATCAGGTGGCGTGCCACCTTTATCAGGAGGTAGAAGGATGAAAAAATTTTTGAGTCTGCTTCTGGTGTGCGCGCTCGCACTGTCCCTCGCGGCCTGCGGCGGTTCTGCATCCACACAGGAGACTTCTGACGGAGATGTGAAATATAAGATCGGCGTGGAGGTTTATAGTCAGACAGACCCGGAGATGAGCATGTTTTTCAGTTACTATCGGGACTATATTGCGGAGAGCTTCCCGGTGGAGTTTATCATGTCCGATGATCTGAATTCGATTGAGGACAGCCTCGCGTTTATCGAAGAGGCGAAGGCGGAGGGTGCTTCCGGGATTATCAGCTTCTATGGGCTGGATCTGGAAACGGAGGTTGCAGCCTGCGCGGAAAATGAGATGTACTATGTACTTGGCTCTTCCTCCATCAGCGATGAGGAGTTTGACGCTGTGAAGGATGATCCCTGGTTTCTGGGCGTCATCGGGCCGGACAGCGAGGAGGAGTTCAATGCCGGAAAAGGAATGGCGGAGGATTTCATCGCGGACGGCGCGCTCAGCTTCCTGATTGTCAGCGGCGGTGCGGGCGATGCCGGAAACTATATGCATTATACCCGTGTGGAAGGAATGCTGACAGCGCTTCAGGATGAGCTGGGGCTCAGCTATGATGACGCGATTGAAAATCTTGCACAGGCAACGGAACTGACCACGGTTGAGACCGGGCGCGATGATGTATCGATTGTAATCTCTCCCGGATACGTACAGATGGATGAGGGCCTTGACAATCTGTTTGCCGCTCTTGATATGGGGCAATACGACGCGCTGCTTTCCGCGGTGGGTCTGAGCAGTGTGTTTGACGACCTGAAGGAAGACATTGAGAAAGACACGCCTCTTATGGAGATTGGCGTCGTGGACTGCTTCTCTCAGGAGAATTATGACGCTTACTATGATATCGCGGCGAACGGATATGGCATGCTGCACTATATCAAGGGAAAATATGCATCGATGGTAGCTCCGGCATTCGTAGCGATGTTCAATGCCCTGGAGGGTGACGCTGATCTGGTCAATCCGGACGGCGAAGCGTTCCGGCTGTATCAGAGCTACTGGACGGCAGCGTCCGATGAGGAGTATGCGGAGCTGTTCGGTTACACGCAGAGTATCTATGAGAATGCATACAGTGCAGCGGATCTGATGAGCGTGATTCGAGCCTATAATCCGGATGCAACTTATGAAGCTTTTGCTGAGCTGGCCGAGAGCAGCGACATCGAGTCGGTGCGGGCGAGACTTGCCGAGTGATAGAGAACGATATGAGATTACAGAACATCGAAGTGAGCGCGGGTGAAAAGAAATTCGGTTATCTGAAAGTGCCGGGTACTCCATATGAAATCCCCGTGACCGTGATCTGCGGCGCAGAAGAAGGCGAGACTGTACTGATTACTGCTGGTATTCACAATGCGGAGTACGTCGGTATCCAGGCGGCCATAGAGCTGCAGAACGAGCTTCAGCCGGAGGATATACAGGGAACGCTCGTGATTGTGCCGCTGGTGAACGTGAGCGGCTTTCAGAGGAGAACCATGAGCGTTGTCTGGGAGGATAATAAGAACCTGAACCGGGAATTTCCCGGCGATGCGAACGGGTCGACGGCTTCACGCTTCTGCTATATGATTGAGAAAGATCTGCTGTCCATCGCGGACTACTATATCGATCTTCACAGCGGTGATGGCTATGAGAAGCTGGATTCCTACACATATTATGTAGGACCGGTAGAACCGGCAGTGCGGGAGAAATCCTTTGAGATGGCCTGCCGCGTATCTACCGGCTATCTGGTGGAGTCTCAGAGCACCTCGGGCGGTGCGTATAATTATGCCGCTTCACTTGGCATTCCGAGCATCCTTATGGAGCGCGGCGGTTGCGGACTGTGGAGCCGTCATGAGGTCGATCAGGATAAGGAGGACGTGCGGCGGATCCTGGCTTATCTCCACATCCTGAAGGGCGGGGATGGATCTCATCCGGAGGAGAAGCATCTGATCTTCCGCGAGGCCGTCTATGAGAATGCGCCGCTGCACGGCTGCTGGTATCCTTCCTTTCACATCGGGGATTTCTTCAAGGAGGGCGAGCTGCTCGGGGAGATCCGGGATTACTTTGGAAAAACGCTGCATCAGTGTTACGCGAAGGCGGACGGTATGATTCTCTATCAGACCGGAAGTCTCTCCGTGGTGCAGGATGGTCCGATGGTGGCCTACGGCGTGATGCCGGAAGAGGGACATCAGTATTGCGACGAGTGTGAGGGACATACGCATCATCACGAATAAGAATTTTAAGTAAAGAACAGCCGCTCTGCAGATGATTGACACTGCAGAGCGGCTGTTTTTGCTCTTCAAAAATATTTACATTTTCTTCGCCCGGATGGCTTCCGCGAATGCGGGCACGACCTCGAAGAGATCTCCCACAATGCCGTAGTCGGCCACGGAGAAGATCGGGGCATCGGGATCCTTGTTGATCGCGATGATTGTGTCTGAACCGCTCATGCCGGCCAGGTGCTGGATGGCGCCGGAGATACCGCAGGCGACGTAGATCTTCGGCGCTACGGTCTTGCCGGTCTGTCCGACCTGATGTGCGTGCGGAATCCAGCCCGCATCGACAGCAGCGCGGGAGGCTCCGACTACACCGCCCATGGCGTCCGCCAGATCACGAATATAGGAGAAATTTTCCGCGCAGCCCAAGCCGCGTCCGCCGGAAACAATGATATCAGCCTCTTCGAGGTGGACCGCTTCAGCCACCTCCTTCACCCGCTCCAGCAGGTGAACGCGAATCTTGTCAGGATCAATGTGAATGTCCTCGCGTATGATCTCGCCGCTGCGGCTGTCGTCAGCCGGCGCTTTTTTGAAAACGCCGGGGCGGACTGTGGACATCTGCGGACGATGATCCGGGCAGGAGATCGTGGCCATCAGGTTTCCGCCAAAGGCGGGACGTGTGGAGGCCAGGAGGCCGTTTTCATCAATATCCAGACCGGTGCAGTCCGCGGTGAGACCGGTGTGCAGCGAGCAGGCTACCCGGGGAGCCACGTCGCGACCGTTGTTCGTCGCTCCGTAGAGAACGATAAACGGAGCATATTTCCGGATCAGCGTCTCCATGGCATAGGACTGTGCGTCGGTGTTGTAGGTGTCATATTCATCGCCTTCCACCAGCAGCACCTGATCTGCGCCGTAGGAGATGGCTTTCTGAGCGACAAACTCTGCGTTCTTGCCAAGGACTACAGCGACCAGCTTCGATCCCAGCTTATCCGCCATGGCGCGGCCCGGACTCAGCAGCTCGTAGCCAACGTTCTTTGCTGTACCGTTTTCTGTCTCTATATAAACCCAAAGATCTTTATTTTCCATGGTATGTTACCTCCTAATCTTAGAGTAGTCCGGCGTCGGACAACAGCCCTGTCAGTTTCTCTGCCGCTGCTTTTCCATCCAGATTCTCGATCTTCATGCCATTCTTTTCATGGTGAGGCGTGTAGGTCTTGAGAACCTTCGTGGGAGAGCCTGCCAGACCGCGTTCCTGCGGATCGACGACCACCTCGGCGCTCGTCAGTTCTCCGATCTCAGCAGTCCGTGCAAAGCGTTTGGTCTTGAAGTTCGGATAGCGCAGGTCGTAGGAGGTCTTGTTGACGGTGATGATGCAGCCGCTGGGCGCGGAATAATAGTCATAACCTTCATCGCTCTCGCGCTTGCACTTCAGTGTTCCATCGTCCTGCAGGCTGACCTCTACGGCGTAGGAGACGAGCGCACGGTTCAGGTGCTGCGAGATCTCCGGGCCGACCTGACCGGTATCGCCGTCGATCGCCTGCTTGCCGCAGAAGATGACGTCAAAGGGTCTGCCGGACTTCTCTTCGAGATAGCTGATGGCAGTGGAGATGATCTTTGAGGTGGCCAGCGTATCGGAGCCGCCGAAAGCACGGTCCGTGATGAGCCAGGCCTCGTCCGCTCCGGCCGCCAGGCACTCGCGCAGGGCGTCCTTCGCCTTCGGGATACCCATGGTGATCACGGTGACCTTGCCGCCTGTCTGATCCTTGAGACGCAGGGCAGTCTCCAGCGCGTAGGTGTCAAAGGTGCTGACGATCGCCGGCACTCCTTCACGGATAAGCGTGTGCTTCACGGGATCGATCTTGATCTGGGTCGTGTCAGGCACCTGCTTGATGCAGACGAGGAGGTTCAGCGATTTCTGATCGCCCTTTGTCTCCTCGGCAGCTGCCTGGGAGGGAATCGTCATCCGCGGTGCTTCCTCACGCTTTGCCGGGGCCGTGGTGGGAGCAGACTTTTTTGTACTCCTGGGGTATTTCTTCTTGACACCACCGGCAATTACCGTGCGCTGCACCTGGTTCGTGCCCTCATAAATCTGAAGGATCTTCGCGTCCCGCATGAGCTTCTCCATCGGGTAATCCTTCATATAGCCGTAACCGCCCATGACCTGAACGCCGTCCACGGCGCACTTCATACCGGTGTCGGTGCCGAAGGTCTTGGCGATGGAAGCCTCCACGGTAAAGGGAAGTCCTGCGTCCATCAGCTCCGCGGCGTGCAGATACATCTGACGGCCTGCCTGGACCTGAATCTCCATATTGGCCAGCATTTCCTCCACCATCTGGAAATTGGCGACGGGCTGACCGAACTGCTTGCGCTGCTTGGCGTACTTGGTGGCTTCCTCGACCACACGCTGTCCGATGCCGATGCCAAAGGCGCCCACGCCCGGACGGGAGTGATCAAGGGTCTCCAGGATGTATTTGAAACCGCGGTTCTTGCGGCCGAGCAGATGATCCTTTGGAATGCGCACATTGTCGAAGATAACCTCACTGGTGCAGCTCAGGCGCATGCCCATCTTGTCTTCTTCGCGGCCGATTGAGACGCCGGGGCGATCCCGTTCCACGATGAAGGCGGACAGACCCATCGCTCCCGCAGATTTATTCGTGGAAGCCAGGACGGTGTAGATGCCTGCGATCGGACCGTTTGAAATAAAGGATTTGGTGCCGTTGATGATATAATCGTCGCCGTCCTCCACAGCGGTCGTGCTGACGCTGCCGGCATCCGAGCCCGCGTTCGGTTCCGTCAGGCAGAAGGCGGCATATTTTTTCTTTATCATGGTGTCAAACCACAGCTTCTTCTGCGCGTCGGTACCTGCGATCAGAACCGGGAAAGAAGCCAGGGCATTCGCGATCAGCGTGGTGCCGATACCGATGTCGCCGCGGGCGATCTCTTCCGCGATGGCGAAGACCTGCACATTCGTAAGGCCGGGTCCGCCGTACTCGGCAGGAACACAAAGCTGATTCAGCCCCATATCGCAGGCCATATCCAGCAGCTTTTCCGGAAACTCATTGTTACGCTCATAATCTCCCACAGTGGGGATGACCTCTTTGTCTACGAACTCTCGAACCATAGTGAGCAGTTCCTGGGTCTCGTTATCGAAGAGCATGATGAAAAACTCCTTTTCTATAAAGTAAAAGAAGTGGGGATAAGACACAAAACCAGATCGCCCGCTTCTAATCCAGTAGAAATAGTAACATATTTGAAAATCATTGGCAATGTTTTTCTGTAAATTTGTGGGTTATCTCTCTGCTGAGAAAATTTATCGACAGAGGGCTTGCATTTCCGGCTGAGCTCTGGTATTCTGAGTTAGCAATGACTAATTAGCGTAAACTAACTCACGAGGGCGTAACATGGAGAGAAAGCTATGGGAGACAATCGTAAAACAGTGCGCGCCGGTGCTGGCGGACGTCAAGCCGTCGAACCTCCTGATTCTGGCCCGGGAGGAGCAGGACGGTTTTGCGGAGTGTGAGCTGCCGGAAGGCGTGCAGGCGCTGACCTTAAGCCGCGGCGAGCGCAAAGCCACCTGGTTTCTGTATCGCCGCGATCGCCTGGAAGCGGAGATTGTCTGGCCGCAGACGAGGGCATTTCTGAATTCCTGCGACTACCACGCGGGGGAGGAGGGGCTTGATGTGATGCTCTGCCGGCTCCGGGAGCGCTATGCGGCGTATAAGAACGGAAGGGCTGCTTTCCCGCATGAGATGGGCGTTTTCCTTGGATATCCGCTGTGCGACGTGAAGGGCTTTATCGAGCATGGCGGGAAGAACTTTCTGTACTCCGGCTACTGGAAAGTCTACGGGAACGTTGCTGCGGCGAAGAAAACTTTCCAGACCTACCGGGCTGTGCGGGACGCGCTGCTGTGGCTGCTTTCCATGGAGGATATCCCACGTGAGGCGGAACTGTCGGCGTAACAGAAACAGAAGGAGGACAAAGAAAATGGGACAGATTGTGATTGCTTATTACAGTGAATCCGGAAATACGGAGCAGATGGCGGGGATCGTCGCAAAGGGCGTAGAGGCGGCCGGCGGCGAGGCAAAGGTCGTGACGGTGGATCAGGTGACCGCGGATGATCTGAAGGCGGAGACCGTATTTGCGCTCGGCTGCCCGGCACTCGGCGAGGAGGAACTTGAGGCAGATACCGTGGAACCGCTCACCGCTGAGATTGAGGGATTCGCGGCCGGAAAGAAGATCGGGCTCTTCGGCTCCTACGGCTGGGGCGACGGCGAGTGGATGCGTCTGTGGGTGGATCGCCTTGCGAAGGCCGGCGCGGAAGTGCTCGGCGGCGAGGACGCGATCTGCACAGACGCGCCGGACGACGAGGCAGAAGCGAAGCTGATGGAGCTTGGAAAGAAGCTGGCGAGTGCATAAAAAGACAGGAGGTGCCGTTTTTCTATGAGTGTCGTCATTGTGGGCGGTCATGACCGCATGGTCCGTCAGTACATGCAGATATGCAAGAACTATAAATGTAAAGCAAAGGTATTTACGCAGATGTCAGCCAGCCTGGATAAACAGATGGGCACGCCGGATCTGTTCATCCTCTTTACCAGTACGGTATCGCACAAGATGGTAAAAACGGCGGTTGACGAGGCGAAGCGCAGGAATGTTGAGGTTGTGCGCTGCCACACGAGCAGCGGCACGGCGCTTGAGAACATCCTGAAGGAGTATGTAGCGTAAAAGTCATGGACTTTTAATTTAAGGAAAGAATCCCCTCTTGCGGAGAAAGTGAACCGTGAGAGGGGACTTTTTTGTGAAAAGAATGTGATTTTTCTTGTAAAATCCTGTCGAAGTCAGTACAATGATTCATGTTGAGGACTAACGTGAGGAGAGAGCGCGATGGCGAAGCAGACATGGAAACCCGGGAATATGCTGTATCCGGTGCCGGCAGTGATGGTGAGCTGCAAAAGACCGGGGGAGAAGGCCAATATTATTACAATTGCCTGGGCGGGAACTGTCTGCTCGGATCCGCCGATGGTGTCGATCTCGGTGCGGCATGAACGGCACTCCTACGAGATCATAAAGGAGACCGGCGAGTTTGTGGTCAATCTGGTGACAAAGGAGCTGGTGAGGTCGGCGGATTACTGTGGCGTGCGTTCAGGGCGGGACGTGGATAAATTCCGCGAATGTCATCTGACGGCGCTTCCGTCAAAGAAAGTCGCTGCGCCGGGGATTGCCGAGAGTCCGGTGAATATCGAATGTCGGGTGACAGAAGTGAAGCCTCTCGGGAGTCACGACCTCATTCTGGCAAAGGTCGTGAGCGTGACGGTCGACGACCGCTATCTTGATGAAAAGGGAAAGTTTGACCTGAACCGGGCGGGGCTTGTCGCTTATTCTCACGGTGAATACTTTGAACTTGGCAGGAAGAAGGGAAGCTTTGGCTTCTCGGTGCGGAAGAAAAAGGGTAACAGATGAAGCGGCTGTTCGGAAAAAGATTTAAACTGAAATACGCAGGCTCGCTGTTCCTCTTTGCCTTCCTTATGTTATGCTTTCACCCGATTCTGGGGGACAGCTGGGACGATGAGGCGACTTACTTTGAAGTGCTGCTGGACGGCGAGGTCATCGGAGCGGTGGCGGACGAGTCCGTGGTCGAAAATGCGTTTCTGGACGCGCGCGCACAGGTTTCGCGGGAAACGGACGGGCTGGTGCTGGCGAATGTGGAGTGCAGTTATCAGCGCGTATCGCGTCTGCTCGGCTCTACGCTGGAAGAGGATGAGCTGGAGCAGGTGATCTATGAGCTCCTTCAGGAGAAGGTGAAGACGGCCAGACAGAAATATTATCTGGTGAAGGTCAATGAGTTCACGGTCTATCTCTCCTCAATGGATGAGGTGGAGGAGTTGCTGCTGGCGGCAATGGAGCCTTATAATGAGGACGGGATGTTCGGCGTCGAGGTTGTCGCCGATACGAGCCGCGAGCTGAACAGTTTTACGGTTGAAGTGACTGCGCAGGAGGAACTGGGGGAAGAGGACGGCCTGAAAGACCTGGATTTCTACGAGAAAGTGGAGGTCTGCGAGGCATATATTGATGAGGATGATCTGACCGATGTGGCGGAGGCCATCGATCTTGTGACGAAGGAGACGGAGAAAAATCAGGTTTATGAAGTGCAGGCCGGAGACACCCTGTCTGAGATTGCCAACAGCCGCGGATACTATGTGGATGAGGTGCTTGCGCTGAATGAGGGTCTCACGCGGGACGCGACGCTGAATATCGGCGACGAGATTATCATCAGTGTACCGGAGCCGGAATTGTCGATCGTCACTACCGTGCAGTCCACCTACGAGGAGGACTACTACGCAGAGACCGAGTATATTGAAAACGACGACTGGTATACCACGCAGACGAAGGTGCTGCAGGAGGCGGAGGCCGGTCATCACGAGGTCACCGTGCTGATTTCCTCGAAGAACGGCACAGAGACGGATCGGGAAACGATCGCGGAGACGGTGATGGTGGAAGCGGTTCCCGAGATTATCGAGAAGGGAACGCAGACACCGCCGACCTATGTCAAACCGGTCACCGGCGGTACGCTGAGCTCTACGTTCAAGTGGCGCTGGGGGCGGATGCACAAGGGCGTCGACTGGGCGGTGCCTGTCGGCACGACGGTCCGGGCTTCCAGCGGCGGTACGGTCGTGAGCGCAGGCTGGTCGAGCGGCTATGGCTATTGTATCACGATCTCGCACCCGGACGGGAAGCAGACCCGTTATGCGCACCTGAGTAAGATTCTCGTATCCGTGGGAGAAACGGTGGAGCAGAATGAGAAGATTGCGCTCAGCGGCAACACGGGCAACAGCACGGGGGCGCATCTGCACTTTGAGATTCTGGTGAACGGGACGCAGGTGAACCCGCTGCTGTACCTCGAGTAGGGTGCGGATTGTACTTGACAGGGCGGGGATATCCCGTTATAATAGCGCAGTTGACGAAAAGGTTTGAATATCAAAGCAATCGAGGGCAGAAGATGAGAGCAAAAATAATTGGTACCGGGTACAGCCTGCCGGCTTTCCGGGCTGACAATGATTATCTGGCGACGCTTGTGGACACGAGCGATGAATGGATATCGGAGCGGACGGGCATCCGGACGCGGCATCTGGCGAAGGAGGAGACGACGCTCTCCATGTCGGCGGAGGCGGCGCGGATGGCGCTTGAAAGGGCGAATTTCCGGGCGGAGGATGTGGAGCTGCTGATCGTGGCGACCATCACAGGCGATATGGATACGCCGAGCACAGCCTGCCAGGTGCAGAAGGAGATCGGTGCGAAGCACGCGCTTGCATTTGACATCAATGCGGCCTGCTCCGGTTTTCTCTACTCGCTGCATGTCGCAGAGGCTTTTATTGCGAGCGGTACTTATCGAAATGTGCTGCTGATCGGGGCGGAGACGCTCTCGAAGATTGTGGACTGGACGGACCGCACTACCTGTGTTCTCTTTGGAGACGGCGCGGGAGCGGCGCTTGTGACGGCTTCTGAGAGCGGCGGCCTGCTTTCGCAGTCGCTCGGCAGCAACGGTGAGAAGTGGGATGTGCTTTTCTGCGAGGGAAGACCGAATGAGAACCCGCTTCGCGCAAAGGATCAGAAATGCGGCTATCTGAAGATGGATGGCCAGGAAGTATTCAAATTTGCGGTGCGTACGGTTCCGCAGTGTATTGAAGACGCGCTTGCGAAAGCGGGGCTGAAGCCGGAGGAGATTGATCTGTTCATTCTGCACCAGGCAAATAAGCGGATTATTCAGGCGGTGGCGAAAAGACTCGGCATGGCCGAGGAGAAATTCCCGATGAATATGGATGAATGCGGAAATACATCGGCGGCTTCGCTTCCGATTCTGCTGGCACAGCTCGACGAGCTCGGAAGACTGCATCCGGGCGACCGGATCGTGCTGTCCGGCTTTGGCGCAGGACTGACCTGGGGCGCGTGTGTGCTGGAATGGTGAGAAAGCCCTTGACAAACATGTTTTCAGCACATATACTTTGAATGTCAAACCATCCGTAAAAGGATAAGGAAATAAAGGAGAAAAACAATGTTAGACAAAATCAGAGAGATGGTTGCGGAGCAGCTGAATGTGGATGCGAGTGAGATCACCGCAGAGACGACTTTCAAAGAGGATCTTGGCGCGGATTCCCTCGATCTGTTTGAGCTCGTGATGGCGCTCGAGGAGGAGTATGAGATCGAGATTCCGTCTGAGGAGCTGGAGAATATCACGACGGTAGGCGCTGTGATGGATTATCTGAAATCCAAGGGTGTGGAGTAAGCGGCGCTGCCGGAATCCATACGTGGACAAAGAGAGGGCTGCCTGCGGCTGATATATCGCGGCAGCCTGTATTTCAATTTTGTTATTTTGATTATCAAACTTTTTTTAGTGAGGTGTATGTAGATATGAGCGGGCTTGCATTTATATTTCCCGGACAGGGCGCGCAGTACGTGGGCATGGGAAAGGATTTTTATGAGGCGTTTCCTGTGTGCCGCGAGGTGTTCGACGCGGCTTCAGCGGCGTCAGGACTGGACATTCCGGCGCTTTGCTTTGAAGAGAACGAGAAGCTGAACCAGACGGAATATACGCAGATCTGCATGCTGACCGTGGAGATTGCCATTCTGAAGGCTGTAGAGGAGCAGGGAATTACTTCTTCTGTTAATGCGGGCCTGAGCCTCGGCGAGTATGCGGCGCTGGCGGCGTCGAAGGTGATGAGTCTTCCGGATATTTTCCGCGTCGTGCGCAAGCGCGGCATTTACATGCAGGAGGCCGTGCCGGTGGGCGGAGCCATGGCGGCGGTGTTGGCCATGGATGCGGCGAAGATCGAGGAGATCTGTGAGCAGACGGAGGGTATTGTCTCCATCGCAAATTATAACTGCCCGGGACAGATTGTGATTACCGGGGAGGAGCAGGCCGTGGAAGCCGCCGGTGAGGCGCTGAAAAATGCCGGCGCAAAGCGGGTAATCCGCCTGAATGTCAGCGGCCCCTTCCATTCAAAGATGCTCGAAGGGGCGGGGGAGAAGCTGGCCGGGGAGCTGCAGGATGTGGAGATCTCCGGGATTGCGACGCCTTATCTTACCAATGTGACGGCGGATTATGTGAAATCCGGAGACGATGTGAAGGACTATCTTCGCAGACAGGTCTCGTCCAGTGTGCGCTGGCAGCAGTCGGTGGAGCGCATGATTGCCGACGGCGTGGATACCTTTGTTGAGATGGGCCCGGGCAAGACTCTGTCCGGTTTTATGAGGAAAATTAATCGCAGTGTGACGATGTATAATATAGAGACGATGGCGGACTTTGAGAAAGTTACAGCCCTGTTGAAAGGAGAGTAAGCGGATGCTGAAAGGAAAGGTGGCCCTGGTAACTGGGGCGGCGAAAGGAATCGGGCGCGCGATCGCGCTTGCGCTGGCGGCGGAAGGCGCCACGGTCGTGGTGAACTACAACGGTTCGAAGGAGAAGGCGGAGCAGACGCTTGGCGAGATCAAAGCGCTCGGCGCGGACGGATGCGTGTATCAGTGCAACGTGGCCGTTACAGCGGATGCGGACGCCATGGTCAAGGCGGTTATCAAGGAATACGGTCGTCTTGATATCCTCGTAAACAACGCGGGTATCACGCGCGACAATCTGATCATGAAGATGTCGGAGGCGGACTTTGATGCGGTCATCGATGCGAACCTGAAGGGCTGCTTTAATATGATCAAGGCGGTCAGCCGCCCGATGCTGAAGCAGCGTGCGGGCAGGATTATCAATATTTCCTCGGTATCCGGCATTATGGGAAATGCGGGGCAGGCGAACTACGCCGCGTCCAAGGCAGGCATCATCGGCCTCACAAAGACGGTGGCAAGAGAGCTTGCGAGCCGTGGGATTACGGTTAACGCGATTGCTCCGGGCTTTGTGGACACGGATATGACACAGGCGATGCCGGAGAGCGCGCGGGAGGCCGCGGTTTCTATGATTCCGCTTGGGCATTTTGGAAAGCCGGAGGATATCGCGGATATGGCGGTTTATCTGGCGTCGGAGAAGGGCGCATATATCACAGGGCAGGTAATCAGTGTAGATGGAGGAATAGCGATCTGATGAGGAGAGTAGTAGTGACAGGCATGGGTGCGATCACGCCCATGGGACTGAATGTGAATGATTATTTTGAGAATGTAAAGGCCGGCAATCACGGTTTCGGGATCATCTCCAGCTTTGACTCCACGGAGTTTAAGGTACATACCGCGGCGGAGGTAAAGGGCTTCGTGGCGAAGGAGTACATGGATCCGAAGGCGGCCAGAAGAATGGACAAATTCGCGCAGTATGCGGTTGCAGCGGCGAAGGAGGCCATCGAGGATTCCGGACTCGACATGACGAAGGAAGATCCTTATATGGTGGGCTGCTCGATCGGTTCCGGTGTCGGCAGTCTGGAGCGCACGGAGATCGAGTATGAGAAGATGGTCACAAAGGGACCGAGCCGTATGAGCCCGCTGATGGTGCCTCTTCTGATCTCCAATATGGCAGCGGGCAATGTCTCGATCGCCTATGGTCTGAAGGGCAAGAGCCTGAACGTGGTGACGGCCTGCGCGACCGGCACGCACTCCATCGGTGAGGGATACCGCAGCATCCAGGTCGGCGACGCGGACGTGATGGTATCCGGCGGAACGGAGAGCTGCATCTGCCGACTGGGCGTGGCGGGCTTCTCGGCGCTGACTGCGCTCTCCACGATCGAGGATCCGAATCGCTGCTCGATTCCTTTTGATAAGGATCGCGACGGCTTTGTCATGGGCGAGGGCGCGGGCGTCGTCGTTCTCGAAGAGCTCGAGCATGCGAAGGCGCGCGGTGCGAAGATCTATGCCGAGGTCGTCGGCTACGGCGCGACGAGCGACGCTTACCATATCACCTCCCCGGCGGAGGACGGCATGGGTGCGGTTGTAGCGATGAAGCGTGCGGTGGAGGAATCCGGCGCGGCGCTCGACGATATTATGTATATCAACGCGCATGGCACGAGCACACATTTAAACGATCTGTGCGAGACCCGTGCGATCAAGACTCTGTTCGGCGAGCATGCGAAGGAGATGAAGGTCAATTCGACCAAGTCGATGATCGGCCATCTGCTCGGCGCGGCCGGCGCGGTGGAGTTCATCACCTGCGTGAAGGAGATGCAGGAGTCCTACATCCATGTGACCAGAGGCCTTGAGAATCCGGACGAGGAGTGCGACCTTGACTATGTGCAGGGGCATGGCATCACGATGGATATCGACTATGCGCTGTCGAATTCTCTCGGTTTCGGCGGCCACAATGCGAGCATCCTGATTAAAAAGTACAGGGGGTAAGGCAATATGGTAATGGATATCAAACAGATCATGGAAATCCTTCCGCATCGTCAGCCGTTTCTGCTGATCGACCGGATCGAAGAGCTTGAAGAAGGAAAGCGCGCGGTCGGAAAGAAGTGCGTCTCTTATAATGAGCCCTTCTTCAACGGGCATTTCCCGCAGGAGCCGGTAATGCCGGGCGTGCTGATCCTTGAAGCGCTGGCGCAGACCGGGGCGGTCGCGCTGCTCTCTCAGCCGGAGAATAAGGGCAAGGTCGTCTATTTCGGCGGTATTGACAAGGCGAAGTTCAAGAGAAAGGTCGTGCCGGGCGATGTGCTGACGCTCGAGATGGAGATCATCAAACAGAAAGGCCCGATCGGCGTGGGCAGTGCGAAGGCGACCGTTGACGGTCAGCTGGCTGCAAAGGCGGAGATGACCTTCGCGATCGGGTAAAAGAATACAGGAATAGGAAAGGGGCTGGCACTTTTCGGTGCCAGCCCCGCTATTAGGGGAAAATGGGATGGGATAATGGCTTCAGCCTTCGATCATAATTGATTTATTTTCCTCGACCTTCGGCGTGGCGTCCTTCTTCGGAACAGTCAGCTTCAGCACGCCGTTCTCAAACGCCGCGTGGACGTCCTCCTGCTTCACCTCGCTGCCGACATAGAAGCTTCTCTGATAGTGGCCGGTGTAGCGCTCCTGACGGATGTAACGGCCCTTGCTGTCCTTCTGGTCATCCGACTCCTCATGCGCGGCCCGGATCGTCAGGTAACCGTTCTTCAGCTCCGCGTGCAGATCTTCCTTCCGGAATCCCGGCAGATCAAGCTCGATCTGGTAAGCATTCTCAAGTTCTCTTACATCGGCCTTCATCGCCGGCACTGCGTTCCTCTGGCTCACCCGGTAGTACGTTGGGCTCATAAAGTCGTCAAAAAAGTCGTCTACAAAATTCCTTCCAAAAACATCTGTCATTAACATAATCATTACCTCCTCAAGTAAATGAATTCTATTTGTTTTATCTGTTATATGATTTATAGCACATATTGTTAGCCAAGTCAAGCATCGAGTGCTAAAAAATTGTGAACTTTTTGTGAATTAATTTAAGAAAGGCTTTGGTTGTAAAAGAACCGTAAATCATGTATAATAATCATATCTCTGACAAAGGAGGTGGAGACCATGCTGCTTACGACACCGCCGATCGGGTGGCTTGTACTGCTGATCGTGCTTCTGGCAGTCGAGGCTGTGACGCTTGGCCTGACGACGATCTGGTTTGCCGGCGGCGCTGCCGCAGCTTTCGTGGCGGCACTGATCGGCGCGAATCTCACGGTTCAGATTGCGGTTTTCGTCGTGCTTTCCCTGGTGCTTCTGATTGTCACACGGCCTCTGGCAGTGCGCTATATGCAGAAGGATCATGTAAGGACGAATGCGGACAGCCTGATCGGACGGCATGCGCTTGTGACGGAGGAGATCAACAATCTTGATCAGACCGGCGAAGTAAAGATTGCCGATGTGGGCTGGATGGCCAGAAGCCGCAGGGAGGCAGACATCATACCTGTGGGAGGCAGAGTCAGAATCTGCGCGATAGAGGGAGTGAAACTTATCGTGGAGGAAATCAAGGAGGAAAACTGATATGCTCATTTTACTTGTAGTTCTTTTGCTGATTATTGTGATTGTGCTGGCGTCCTGCATACGGATCGTGCCGCAGGCGACCGCGATGGTTGTGGAGCGGCTGGGCGCTTACAATGGCACCTGGGGCGTGGGTATCCACATCAAGACTCCGATCATCGACCGCGTAGCGCGGAAGGTGACGCTGAAGGAGCAGGTCGTGGACTTTGCGCCGCAGCCCGTGATTACGAAAGATAATGTCACGATGCGGATCGATACGGTCGTATTTTTCCAGATCACAGATCCGAAGCTCTTCGCCTACGGCGTGGAGAATCCGATCATGGCGATCGAGAACCTGACCGCGACGACGCTGCGTAATATCATCGGCGATCTGGAGCTTGACCAGACGCTGACGTCCCGCGAGACCATCAACACCAAGATGCGCGCGTCTCTCGACGTTGCGACAGATCCCTGGGGCATCAAGGTGAACCGCGTCGAGTTGAAAAATATCATTCCGCCGGCGGCGATTCAGGATGCGATGGAGAAGCAGATGAAGGCAGAGCGTGAGCGCCGTGAGGCGATCCTGAGAGCCGAAGGTGAGAAGAAGTCCACGATTCTCGTGGCTGAGGGACACAAGGAGTCCGCGATTCTGGATGCGGAGGCGGAGAAGCAGGCCGCGATCCTGAAGGCCGAGGCACAGAAGGAGAAGATGATCAAGGAAGCCGAGGGTCAGGCGGAAGCGATCATCAAGGTTCAGCAGGCGAATGCGGACGGCCTTCGCTTCCTGAAAGAGGTCGGCGTCGACGAGTCAGTCATTCAGCTCAAGAGCCTGGAGGCCTTTGCAAAGGCCGCAGATGGTCAGGCGACGAAGATCATTATCCCTTCGGAGATCCAGAAGCTGGCCGGGCTGGTTACCTCTGTCACCGAGGTGGCGAAGGAGTAAGGCTTTCAGACAGGAATATCCGGGCTGGCGCTCTTTACCTGGCGCCAGCCCGTCTACTATGAGGAGGAAAGATAAGAGATGGATTTAAAAGGAAGAAATTTTCTGAAGCTTTTGGACTATACGCCGGAGGAGATCGGGTATCTCCTCGACCTGGCGGCCGAATTGAAGGAAAAGAAGAAAAAGTGTATACCGGTGGACACGCTGCACGGAAGAAACGTAGCTCTGATTTTTGAGAAGACGAGCACGCGGACCCGCTGCTCCTTCGAGGTGGCGGCTCACGATCTCGGGATGGGGACGACCTATCTCGATCCGTCCGGTTCTCAGATCGGAAAGAAAGAGAGCATCGCGGATACCGCGCGTGTGCTTGGAAGGATGTATGAGGGCATCGAGTACCGCGGCTTCGGACAGGAGATTGTAGAGGAGCTTGCGAAGTATGCGGGCGTTCCGGTCTGGAACGGACTGACGAATGAGTTCCATCCGACGCAGATTCTCGCGGACATGCTGACGATCCGCGAGCATTTCGGTTCCCTGGATGTAAAGCTTGTCTATATGGGCGACGCCCGTTACAATATGGGCAATTCCTGGATGGTCGGCTGTGCAAAGATGGGCATGGATTTCACTGCCTGCGCACCGAAGAAGTACTGGCCGGCGCCGGAGCTGATCGCACAGTGTCAGGAGATTGCGAAAGAGACCGGCGCGAAAATCTCCTTTGAGGAGGATGTGGAGAAGGCGACGAAGGGTGCGGACGTGATCTACACCGACGTCTGGGTGTCGATGGGAGAGCCGGACGAGGTCTGGGAGGAGCGCATCCGGGAGCTTTTCCCGTACCAGGTGAACGCCGCGGTTATGAAAAACGCCGGTCCGCAGGCGATCTTCCTGCACTGTCTCCCGTCTTTTCATGACCTGGGTACGGGTATCGGCCGTCAGATCAATGAGAAGTTCCACATCGATGCGATGGAAGTGACGGACGAGGTCTTTGAGTCCGCCCAGTCGCTGGTCTTTGATGAAGCGGAAAACCGCATGCACACGATCAAGGCAGTGATGGCGGCCACATTGGGTGCATAGCGTCTGCGGAGCGCGGATATGAGATGGATTCTGGAAAAATATGAGAGCATTTCCATCTGGCTGAGCCTGTTTGTCCTGGCGATGGCGGCAGTGGCGCTGACAGATGATACATGGAGGTTTCACAGCACGGCGCTGGCGTTTCTTGCGGGGACGCTGCTGTTCGGCTTCGGTGCGGCGAGAGGGTGGCGGCTTGGCCACCGTCCGCAGGCATTCGTGGAGATGGGGCTCACCGTCTGCACGGGGGCGGCCTTTGTGCTGACGCTTCTGCATATGGGAGGTTTCTTATGAAATCAGAACTGTTGAAGGTGCTGCGTCAGGCGGATGACTATGTCTCCGGTCAGCAGCTGTGCAGCCGTTTCGGGGTATCCCGGACGGCTGTGTGGAAGGCGATCCGTCAGCTGCAGGAGGCGGGTTATGAGATTGACGCGGTGAACAATCGCGGATATCGTCTTCTGTCCGCGCCCGATCTGCTCACTCCGGAGGAGATCAGAAGCCGCCTGCACACCGGCTTTATGGGGCAGAACTGTATCTGCCTTGAAAGCGTGGATTCCACAAATAATTATGTGAAAAAGCTTGCAGAGAACGGAGCAGAAGAAGGAATGCTCGTGCTCGCTGAGGAGCAGACCGGCGGTAAGGGACGGCGCGGACGCGTCTGGGAGACACCGAAGGGCAAAAACATTGCGATGTCGCTGCTGCTTCGCCCGAAGATTCATCCGGCGCATGCTTCGCAGCTTACGTTGCTGATGGCGATGGCGGTCGGAGAAGCCATCCGCAGCTGTACCGGACTTGAGGCCGGTATCAAGTGGCCGAATGACGTGGTCGTAAATGACAGAAAGATCTGCGGCATCCTGACGGAGATGAATACTGAGGTGGACTACATCAATTATGTGGTCATCGGAACCGGCATCAATGTGAACCAGCAGGAGTTCCCGGAAGAGCTTCGTGAGATTGCGGGTTCCCTCCGGCAGAATCTTGGAAAAGAGACAGGCCGGGCGGCGATTGTGGCGGCGAGTATGGACGAGATGGAGAGGCTGTATGACATTTTCCGGAAGACGGAGGATTTATCCGCGCTGAAGGATGATTACAACCGCTGCTGCGTGAATCGCGGGCATGGAATCCGCGTTATGGAACGAGGGGAGGCCTACACCGGAACGACAGAGGGCATCAACGATCACGGAGAGCTCGTTGTCTGCAAAGACAGCGGCGAGGAGGTGCTCGTCTATGCCGGAGAGGTGTCAGTGCGGGGCCTCTATGGTTATACGTAAAGGAGAGATCGTATGTATCAGGAGCGTGTGACGCTCTGCGCGGCCAGCGCATATGAAAAAAAATATTATCTGAATGAGGATTTCAAGGGGCTCCCGCAGCAGATTCGCGATGAACTGCAGATCATGTGCGTGCTTTTCACGGAGGATGTGGGCGGTATCCTTACGCTTGTCTTCGATGAGGAGGGCACTCTGTTGCTGGAGGTGGAGGCCGACGAGGGCGACCTTCTCTACGATGATATCGGGAGCGAGCTGAAGATCCGGCAGATCAAGCGTGAGAAGAAGGAGCTTCTTCAGAATCTGGAGCTCTATTACAAAGTCTTTTTCCTCGGAGAGAATCTGGAATGAAAAGAGAACTTACGATCGGCGGCGTGCGGCTGCCGAACAATCTGATCCTCGCACCGATGGCAGGCGTCACAGACCTGCCATTTCGTCTGCTCTGCCGGGAGCAGGGGACGGGACTCCTCTGTATGGAGATGGTCAGCGCGAAGGCGATCTATTACCGGAACAAAAACACGGAGGCACTGCTGACGATTGACGAAAAAGAACCGCCGGTCTCTCTGCAGCTGTTCGGTTCCGATCCCTGCATCATGAGCGAGATGGCGAAGCGCATTGAGGAGCGGCCATTCTCCATTCTGGACATTAATATGGGCTGTCCGGTGCCGAAGGTTGTGAACAATGGCGAGGGATCGGCCCTCATGAAAAATCCGAAGCTTGCCGGGGAGATTATTTCTCAGGTTGTACGCGCGATCGAAAAGCCGGTCACGGTAAAGATTCGCAAGGGTTTTGACGCGGCGCATGAGAATGCGGTCGAGATCGCACGGATCGCCGAGGATGCCGGAGCGGCGGCGGTTGCGGTGCACGGCAGAACGCGTGAGCAGTATTACAGCGGCAGGGCAGACTGGGAGATCATCCGTCAGGTGAAGGAGGCGGTGAGCATCCCGGTCATCGGAAACGGCGATGTGGATTCGCCGGATTCCGCTCAGAAGATGCTTGCGTCGACCGGCTGTGACGGGATTATGATCGGTCGGGGCGCAAGGGGAAATCCATGGATTTTCCATCAGATTCTGCACCAGATGGAGACCGGAGAGGAGGAAGCTGCTCCACCGCTTTCGCAGGTGAAGGAGATGATGGTTCGTCATGCCCGCATGCTCGTGGACTATAAGGGCGCGTACACCGGTATCTGCGAAATGCGTAAGCATGCGGCCTGGTATACGGCGGGGTATCCGAACTCCGCGAAACTGCGCGCACGGGTCAATGAAGTGGAAAGTCTTGAAGAATTCGAGGTTTTAATCCGCGATCTCTGACATATACTGGACCATGAAACTTTTCCGGAAATTATGCTCTCTGTGGAGAAAAGAAGCGCCGGAAGCGCAGATACAGACGGAGCGGGTTCGGCTCTTCCGGGAATACCGCGAAGCTGCGCCGGAGATTCTGCGCTATCTGCGGCGTGAAAAAGGAATCGCGAGACGGGATCTGGAGCTGATTGTGATCGACTATGAGGAGGAACCTGCCTGGCAGATCCGGCAGCTGATCGAGCGGCTGCTGCCGGAAGTAAGAATGCTGACGATTGTCAGCGGACGGCAGACGTATTTTCACGAGCTGGCGCAGGAAGCGTTCGGGGAGTACGGCCTTCTTGTTGTCGTGACGGATTCATGTGACGCAAAGCCGGCCGGAAACCTCATTCTCGACCTTGGAGACTGGGAAAAGCAGCTTGACATACTGCCGGGCGAAGGGTACAATAATATTTCAAATCAATGAACCAGATTGGAAGGTGTAGTAAATGGCGGAAAAGAAGAACATACTGACCTATGAGGGTCTTAAGAAACTGGAAGAGGAGCTGCAGGATCTGAAGGTTGTACAGCGCAGAGAGATCGCTCAGAAGATCAAGGAAGCCAGAGAGCAGGGCGACCTGTCCGAGAATGCGGAGTATGACGCCGCGAAGGATGAGCAGAGAGATATCGAGGCCCGTATTGAGCAGATCGAGCAGATTCTGAAGAACGCCGAGGTTGTGCTCGATGAGGAGATCGATTATGACAAGATCAGCATCGGCTGCGTCGTGCGTGTGCTCGATCTGGAGTATGGCGAGGAGGAAGAGTACAAACTCGTCGGTTCTTCGGAGGCCAGCAGCCTTCAGAATAAGATTTCCAATGAATCCCCGATCGGGAGAGCGCTGATTGGCGCAGAGGTTGGAGATGTGGTGGACGTGGAGGCTCCGGCGGGGGTGCTTCAGTATAAGGTGCTCAGCATCCACAGAGCAGGTTAAGGAGTGCATAAGATGGCAGAGAAGAATGTACAGCAGCAGGATGTGGGACAGTTACTGAAGGTACGCCGTGAGAAGCTTGCAGCGCTGCAGGAGGCGGGAAAGGATCCGTTTCAGATCACGAAATATGATGTGACCGCGCACAGCGCAGATATCAAGGATCATTTTGAAGAGATGGAGGGGCAGACGGTCCGTGTGGCCGGGCGTCTCATGCAGAAGCGCGTCATGGGGAAGGCTTCCTTCTGTAATGTGCAGGATTTAAAGGGAAACATTCAGTGCTATGTGGCGCGGGACTGCGTCGGAGAGGATCCCTATAAGGATTTCAAGAAATACGATATCGGGGACATCGTCGGTATCGAGGGCGAAGTATTCCGCACGCAGAAGGGCGAGATATCGATCCATGCTTCCGTGGTGACGCTGCTCTCCAAGAGCCTGCAGATCCTTCCCGAGAAATATCACGGTCTCACGAATACAGATGTGAGATATCGTCAGAGATATACAGACCTCATCATGAATGAAGAGGTAAAAGATACCTTCATCAAGCGCTCGAAGATCATCAGCGCGATCCGCCGTTACCTGGACAGCCAGGGCTTCATGGAGGTGGAGACACCGATGCTCGTCGCCAATGCGGGCGGCGCGGCTGCCAGACCCTTTGAGACGCATTTCAATGCGCTGGACGAGGATTTCAAGCTCCGTATTTCTCTGGAGCTGTACCTGAAGCGCCTGATCGTGGGCGGTCTGGAGCGCGTCTACGAGATCGGCCGTGTATTCCGCAATGAGGGACTCGACACGAGGCACAATCCGGAATTCACGCTGATGGAGCTTTATCAGGCCTATACGGATTATCACGGTATGATGGATCTGACGGAGAATCTCTACCGTACGGTGGCGCAGGAAGTGCTCGGCACGACGAAGATCGTCTACAACGGTACGGAGATCGATCTGGGTCAGCCCTTCGCGCGCATTACGATGGTCGACGCTGTAAAGCAGTATGCCGGCGTGGACTGGGATGAGGTGGAGACGATCGAGCAGGCGCGCGCGCTCGCGAAGGAGCATCACGTCGAGTACGAGGAGCGACACAAGAAGGGCGACATCCTGAATCTTTTCTTCGAGGAGTTTGTCGAGGAGCATCTGATTCAGCCGACCTTCGTGATGGATCACCCGATCGAGATTTCGCCGCTCACCAAGAAGAAGCCGGACAAGCCCGATTACGTGGAGCGCTTCGAGTTTTATCTGAACGGCTGGGAGATGGCGAACGCCTACTCGGAGCTGAACGATCCGATTGATCAGCGCGCCCGCTTCAAGGACCAGGAGGCGCAGCTTGCGCAGGGCAATGAGGAGGCCAATACGACCGACGAGGACTTCCTGAATGCCCTCGAGATCGGTATGCCGCCGACCGGCGGGATCGGGTTCGGGATCGACCGCATGTGTATGCTGCTCACGGATTCAGCTGCCATTCGCGATGTTTTGCTGTTCCCGACAATGCGCAGCAATCAGTGATGTATTACTGTGTAGAGAAAACACTACGTCGCATAGAGGCATCCGAAAGTTGCAGAACCGGTAATGAGCCTCTATGGATTGTGAACCGTGTTTGCAGCACAGCCTAAATTAAATATGTTGTTTCTTGAGGAACAGCTCAAGAGATATGTGTCAGGGACACTTCGTTATTGGTAGAAATACTAAAACGGAGTGTCCTTTTTTTGTATCTGATCTGCTCTCCTCTCCTGCCGGTGCTGAAAAAAGATAGGAAAATATGAAATTATGGTTATGGGAGCGGGACGAACCGAATGGTAGTTGTGGCAAGGCTGGTAAAGGAGGGAGAGGATTTTTCAGAAGCGATTGGGCGGGCGGAGGCGGCGGAAGAGCCGATGCTTCCGGGGAAACTGGCAGAGTAAAGGTATTATCTGACTTCTTGTATTATATCAGGGTTTGTGTTATTTTGGATATAGTTCAGACAGCAATTCAGGAGGTATCTTATGTCGGATAATATGATTCATATACTGGTTTCATTTGATAAAAAATATATTCCCCCTTTTAAGGTCATGCTTCACTCACTGCTCGTGAACAATCCGCAGGAGCGGTTTCACGTCTGGTTATTGCAAAACAGTATTCCTTCGGCAGATCTTCGCAGTCTGGAGGAGTATTGCAATGTTCAGAGTGCAGCGTTCACAGCCGTGCAAATTGACGGCACTTTGTTTCAAAATGCGCCGGTGTCCAGACAGTATCCGCAGGAGATGTATTACAGGCTTCTGGCGGCGCAGCTTTTGCCAGATACCCTGGATCGCGTTCTGTACCTTGATCCCGACATTCTGGTGATCAATCCGTTGCGTCCGTTGTGGAAAACAGAACTTAGCGGAGCGGCCTTTGCCGCGGCTTCTCACAGCTGGGAACCGGATACGGTAAATGATATTAACCGCATTCGACTGGAAACAGGGCATGACTATTACAATACGGGAGTCCTGCTGATGGACTTAAGCCGAATGCGCGGACTCATTGTTCCAGATGAAATTTACAACTATATCCGGGAACACAGAGAGGAACTGCTTTTGCCCGATCAGGATGTATTTAACGCATTGTACGGAAAAGATACGGTTCAGGTTGATGACAGGCTTTGGAATTATGATGTCCGACATTCACAGGTATACAGATTGAAAAGTGAGGGCATCTGCAATACAGACTGGGTGATGCGAAATACGGCGATTCTCCATTTCTGCGGGAAATATAAACCCTGGAGAGCTGGATACACAAACCGGTTTGGAGTGTTGTATAAGCACTATATGAATCTTACGGAACGGCTGGTTTAGTTTTCTTCGCAGCTTTCTGGAAGGTTTTATCAGGCTCCGGAGGAATAAAACCACGGTTTGCCCTATGTGTTACCATTTTGGACAGAAGATGAAAAATGTCACTTGCGGATTTGTGAAGATGCGTATAATTTAAAAACGGCAGAGAAAACACGAAACAGCGCAAGAATGAAGAAATCATGGGGAAAATTGAATGAATACAGAAAATCAGGAGCCCTTAATGAAAGCTGAAGTGGAGATGATGGAAGATTCTGTTCCACAATTTCCCGAAGAGGATGATGACATTTTTCAGGATGATGGCAGTGATGCAGAACTGATAGAGGATAAAGAAGTACCGGAAGGGGTCGACGTAGGAGACCCCGTGCATATGTACTTGAAGGAAATGAGTTCATTTGCCATGCTTTCTGCGGAAGAAGAGATAGAACTGGGGCGGAGGATCGCTGAAGGAGATACGGAAGCAAAGGAAAAACTGATTGACGCAAATCTGCGCCTTGTGGTGAGTATTGCCAAACGATACTTGAACCATGGTCTTTCATTTCTTGATCTTATCCAGGAAGGCAATATGGGCTTAATGAAGGCGGCAGAAAGATATGATTATACCAAAGGGTACAGATTCAGTACCTATGCTGTCTGGTGGATTCATCAGGCAATGATTCGTGCCATTGCTGATATTGGCCATACAATCCGCATCCCTGTTCACACAAATGACAGGGTTTATCAGGTGCTGAAAGTTAAAAAGTCGCTTGCCGTAGAACTTGGCCATGAGCCTTCCACTGCGGAGATCGCAAAACAGCTTAATATGACTACCAGTCAGGTAGAGGAGCTTTTGGCAATGGCGAATGAGATGGTATCCCTGGACAGCCCTGTAAGCGGGAACTCCGAAACGATACTGGGAGATCTCGTCGAGGATGAATCAGCGCTTTCCCCGGAGGAAAATGCTTTGCAAGTTGTGCAGCAGCAGGAACTGGACAGGGTGCTGGACAATACATTGTCAGAACGTGAGCGCGATGTAATTCGCTATCGTTATGGTTTTGTTGATGATCGCATATGGACGCTGGAAGAAATAGGGGAGCATTTTCATATTACTAGAGAGCGTGTGCGGCAGATAGAAGAAAAGGCATTGCGGAAGCTGCGAATCCCGGTTCACCGCTCTGTGCTGGCGGATTAAAACCGCTGAAGGAGTGGGGGGTAAAGTGAGAGAAGATCAAAAACAAAAGCGCAGTACTATGACAAGAGAATGTATTTTTACCGCCCTGCTTCTTCTGATGGAACGCATGCCTTACGAGAAGATTACGATTACGGACATCGCGAAAAAAGCGGGGGTGTCCCGTATGTCCTACTATCGGCTCTACAAGTCCAAGGACGACATTTTGATCCAGTATTTCAACGACGCGTTCGAGGACTGCTTAAAACAGATCAGGGAGACGCCTAAACTCGACCGTTATCAGTTCGCGCTGATCATTTTCAGTATCGGTGCACAGCATTATCAGGTGCTGGAAGGCGTGATACGGGCGAAGCTTTACGATATGGTTCTGGAGCGTTTTGTCGGCTATTGCGCTTATCTGGCGGAGCATGTATTTCTGCTGGATGTGAAGGAGGTCTGCGTTGACTACTGGATTTACCAGGAGGCCGGACGCGTCTGTCTTCTGCTGCTGCGCTGGATTGCCAGGGGAAGAGTGGAGACGCCGGAGGAAATGGCCTGCTTTTTTGTGGAGGACCCGTTGAAGGAACGGATGGCCGCATGGGATTGCGGGGCTTCACCTTTGCAGGAGTAGAAGCGGTCAGGAAACAGATCAGGCCGCTTTGTCACAATTAAGAAAACTTTATTGTCAATTCCGTGGAATTATCATATGATAGCGACATGAAAAATGCGTGACAGATGTAACAGTCAGGACAGCAGGAGGCCTTGAGACTTGAGAAGAGTGGCGGAATTGATTGTGGACAGGAGAAATCTGCTCCTGGCCATTTTTATAGCGGCGGCGATCGGCAGCGTGATCATGGCCTCGCATGTCAATGTGATTCAGGAGCTGACGGACTATCTGCCGGAGGATACAGAGACGCGGCAGGGGCTGGATATCATGGAGGAGGAATTTACGACCTTCGGGACAGCCAAAGTCATGATTGAGAACGTGAGTCTTGCGGAAGCGCAGGAGATCGCGGCGCAGATCGAGGAAATCAAGGGCGTTTCCTCGGTGGATTTTTACGAGGAAGACGACGAGGAGGAGCAGGAGATCACGGACGGCGAGGCGCTGCGGGACTATTACTATGAGCTGGCGGCGCTTCTGACGATCAACTTCGAGACGGAGGAGGACGAATCTCTCGCACAGGCAGCGATCGCGGATGTGCGGGAGGCGCTTGCCGACTATGATACTTGGTTTTACACAACCGTCGATAAGGACGACAGCGCGGAGCTGCAGGGGGAGATGAAGGTGATCCTGGTCATCGCCGTCGTCATCATCGTGGCCGTGCTGTGGTTCACGTCGAGGACCTATATGGAGATCGCCATTTTCATGCTGGTGTTCGCCATGGCGGCGATCCTGAATATGGGGACCAACTTTATTTTCGGGAATATTTCTTTCGTGACCAACGCCGTGGCGGTCGTGCTGCAGCTGGCGCTGGCCATTGACTATGCAATCATCATGTTCCACCGCTTTATGGAAGAAAAAACGCAGGTCGACACGCGGAAGGCGCTGGTGCGCGCTCTGGAAAAGGGGATCCCGGAGATCTGTTCGAGCTCGCTCACGACGATCGCGGGCATGGTCGCGCTGATGTTCATGCAGTTCGGCATCGGCATGGACCTCGGACGCGTCATGGCGAAGGCGATTCTTCTGAGTATGCTGTCCGTCTTCGGCTTCATGCCGTGGCTGATCATGCACTGGGACCGGCAGATTGAGCGTACGATGCACCGCAGTTTTGTGCCGAATATCGAATTCTGGGGGAAATTTGTGCTGGCTGTGCGGAAGGTCACGCTTCCGGTCTTCGCGGTGGTGTTGGTGGTATCCTGTTATCTGTCGAGCCACTGCGATTACATCTACGATACAAATTCTGTGGAATCCGCCCGTATGAACGAGTACATGACTTCAAAGCGCGAGATCTCAGAGAAATTCGAGACCGACAATACGATGGCGATCATCGTTCCGAAGGGCGACTATGAGAGTGAGGCGGCCATTTTGTCGCGGATCGGAGAGCTGGACCGCGTGGAGTCGACGCTGGGCCTTGCCAACGTCACCGTGGACGAGGAGGAAGAGTATGTGCTGACCGACGCCCTGACGCCGCAGCAGCTGGCGGATATTACGGATATTGACATCGACACGGTCCGCCTTCTGTACCGCTTCTACGCCTGGAAGGAGGAAAAATACGGAGCTTTCCTGAACTCCATCGATGAGTTCGAGATTCCGCTGCTCTCCATGATTGACTTTATCTACGGCGAGGAGGAGAATGAGACCTTTGACTTTGATGACGATCTCTCAGCGGATATCCGCGAGATGTATGAGACCGTGTCCGACGCGCGCGAGCAGCTGGAGGGCGAGGAGTATAGCCGGCTGATTTTTACCATGTCGGGTCCGGTGGAAGGCGAGGATACTTTTGCGGTCATCGATGAGGTGCGTGAGATCGCGCTGGAATATTACCACGAGGTGTACGTGGTGGGCGATTCCACGAGCGATTACGACCTGAGCAAGTCTTTCACGCAGGACAATATCCGTATCACGGTGATGACGGCGGTGTTTGTGGCGGTGATTCTCTTCTTCACCTTCCGCAATTACAGTATTCCGCTGATCCTTGTGGCGACAATTCAGACCAGTATCTTCATCAATTTTTCGATTCCGGCGGTCATGGGGACGAGTATGTTTTTCCTGAGCTACCTGATTGTCAGTTCGATCCAGATGGGAGCGACGATCGACTACGCCATCGTTATTACAAGCCGGTATACGGAGTTACGGAAAGAGGGCGTGGAGAAGGCCCGCGCAGTCACTGACACCCTGAATGAGAGTTTTCCGACGATCATCACCTCCGGTACGATCATGACGGCGGCGGCCTTCGTGATCGGCCGAACCACGACGAATCCGACGATCGCTTCACTTGGCAGTACGCTGGCAAAGGGGACGCTGACCTCTATCATTCTGGTGATGCTGATTCTGCCACAGCTCCTCTATGTGTTTGATTCTCTGATCGGGAAGACCTGGAGAAAACGACGTATTTCCGTCGGCGGCGAAGAAGGGAGGGCGAAGTCATGAGAAGAATGAAACAAAGTTTTCGATGGATGGCCATACTGCTCACGGCAGTGCTCCTCATTTCGCAATCCGGGATTACCACGCTTGCCGCGGGAGATGTGGTCGTCATCGACAGCGCGGAGGATCTGGTACTGCTCGCGGACAGCTGTCGGAAGGAGAGCTATTCCACCGGGAAGACCTTCCGGCTGGAGGCGGATATTGACCTGTCTGAGTATGAGAACCTGTCGATTCCGGTTATGAACGGCAGCTTCGAGGGCGGGGGACACACGATCAGCGGCCTGAAACTGACGGAGGAAATGTCGGACTACGCTCTGTTTCGCTATGTGGGTGAGAACGGGAGTATTCATGACCTGACTGTGGAAGGCGAGGTGCTGGGCGGCGACGGACAGGAGCACATCGGCATTCTCGCGGGCAGTAGCGCGGGGACGATCGAGAACTGCGTGAGTCGGGGGACTCTGAACGGGGAGACATCTGTGGGCGGCATTGCAGGCGTCAATGAGGAGAGCGGCGTGATTTCCCGCTGTACAAACGAGGCGCAGGTGGATGGAAAGATGGAGACCGGCGGGATCGCGGGGACGAACGAAGGCAGTATCAGCGACTGTCGGAATACAGGCCCTGTCAACACCAGTCAGAAGGTGACAAAAGGCCTGAACGGGAGCAGTGACAGCATCAGCGTCTCGCTCTCGGGAGCAGTGACAGGTCTCACCTCCGATGACCGCGCGAACCGGACCGGTGGGATTGCGGGAAGCTCTTCGGGGAGCGTCGTGCGCTGTACGAACGAGGCGGTGATCGGCCATAAGAGACTTGGCTCGTCCACCGGCGGCATCGTCGGCTGGCTGAGCGGAAGTCTGTCATACTGCGAAAATACAGGGATGATTTACGGGCACAAGAATGTGGGTGGCATCGTTGGCGTGCTTGAACCGTACGAGGAGACCGCTTACAACACCGATTACGGGCAGACGCTTGAGGAGCAGCTGGATGGACTGGATGTGCAGCTGGACGTGCTGATGGATACGGCCGACGGGTTGGGCAATCATCTGTCGGATAATGCGGATATTCTGTCCGGACAGCTGGATGCGCTGCGGGATTCTCTGCGCGCATATATGGATGATTACGGCGAATTGCTGGAGGATGGCAAGGACAGTATCGACGAGAATATCGGTGCGATCAGCGATACGCTGGACGGCATGCAGTACGACCTGCGTGTGGAGGAGTTGAGCAGCGCGCTCACGCAGATTTCGTCGGATATCCAGAAGATGGAGACGATTCTTTCACAGCTGCAGCCATACCTCGAACAGGGGAATGCACAGCTCGACGCGCTGGTGCAACAGTATTCCGCGCAGCTTGGCGAGTGGACGCAGCTGCTTGATGAATTGCAGGCATATCTTCAGGGTTTACGGGAAAATCAGGGAGGCGGCGCGTCCGGTAATGGGAATGTAGAGAGCAATGAAACCGGGACGAATGAAGCGAATCCGGAAAGCAGTACAGAGGCTGAAGGCGAAGCATCTTCCGTGAGCGCAGGGGAGACAATGTGCGCCAGGACAGCAACGATTTCTCTTGTACCGGTGACGAACACAGAGACTTCGTTTACAGCGGAGTTCAGCGCCGCTCTGCAGCAGCTCTCAGTTTTGAGCCAGGATATTCGCTCTCAGATCAGCATCGTGACGACGGTGCTGGGCGAGTTGCCGGGGGAAACGCAGGAAATGGCTTCCGACGCGAAATCCATCGTGGACAGCCTGAACAGCCTGATAAGCGATTTGGGAAATGTTATGGATGATTTCGCGGACGAGATGGATACCATGAAGGATGACCTTCGTCAGAAGTCCGACAGCCTTTCTGATCAGCTGGATGTGTCGGCGGATACGCTGGGATCCGACCTTGACGATGTCGGCGACTGTCTTGACCGGATAAAGGATCAGTTCAGCGAGATCCGGGTTACGATCTCAGGGGTTTTTGAAGAGCTGAAGGAACGGATCGAGGATGGGAGCGTTTACGTGGATGTGTCCGAGCTGGCGGACAGCAGCGTGGGCGATGGAAAAATCATTTCCTGTGAGAATACAGGAGAGCTGTATGCGGACGGACAGGGCGGCGGAATTGTCGGGACGATCTCGAAAGAGACCGCGCAGCAGGCGTCCATATGGCTCTTTGAAGACAGCGACGGAGATAATGACGAGGAAGAGGAGAGCAGCAGTATTACGCATCATCTGTCAGCCGTGGTATCCGGCTGTGTAAATACAGGCGACGTGACAGTCAGCGGTGATTATGCGGGCGGTGTCGTGGGGAAAGCGGACTACGGAATGGTCGCGGAGAGTGAGAATTACGGGGACGTCACCGCGGACGGCGGAAGCTATGCGGGAGGGATCGCAGGGCGCTCCGAAAATCTTATCCGCGATTGCTACATGCTGGGCGGTGTCTGCGCGGATTCTTACGTGGGCGGCGTGGCTGGACGCGGGGAGGATATCTGCGGCTGTTATGTGTGCTCGTATCTGGATCTTGAGGATTTGGTGAAAGCCTGTGGAGCCGTGGTGGGAAGCGCGGATGGAGATGTGGAGGAGAATTATTTCGTGGAAAACGGCTGGGGTGCGGTGGATGGCGTCACGCGCGATGCGCAGGCTCTCGGCATGTCCTACGAGTCCTTGCTTGAACTGAAGAACATGCCGGACAATTTTAAAGAGTTTACCGTGCGCTTCCTGGATGGGGACGAAGTGATCTGGGAACAGAGCTTTTCCTATGGAACAGAGCTCTCCGTGGAGGAATACCCCGCTCTTCCGGAATCGGAGGACGGCTATGTGTACTGGGAGGAGAAGGACCTCAGTCCCATTCACCGGAATGTGACGGTTCATGCCGTATACCGCGCATTCATTCCTTCCCTGACGGCGGGAGAGACGGACGGGAAGAGCACGCTCCTGTTCGGCGGTGAATTTTATCCGGACTCCGTGCTTGCCGTGCGGGAGGCGACAGAGGAGGAGACGGAGAATGTGGCGGCAAATCTGGAACTTGACAGGGTGTTTCAGAAATATTATGTCAGAGGCGTCTATTACTATGAACTCTCGCAGGCGGAGGAAGTGCGTGAGCAGGCTGTGGTGAGAGTTCTGAATCATATCTCGCGCTCCGACAGTATCCTGACGATGAATGAAAGCTTCGAGACAGTGGGAGAAGTACAGGAGACGGAGGTTGTGGGAAATTATCTCTCTGTCAGCACGCAGATCGGCAGCAGGGGCTACATCGTCGTCCTTGACAGGGTCGATTCCGGGATGGCCGTGCTGGGCGTACTGTTAATGATTCTGGTGGTAACAGGAGCAGTGGTACTGGTGATGCATAAAAGAAAAAGAATGAAGAGGACAGAAAAGATATAGAAGAGATCAGCCACGCGGGCAGAACGCCCGTGTGGCTCTATTTACTGCTGATACTTCTCCCGTTTGCCGGTTGCCTCTTTTAGCAGTGAGTAAGCGGCGGAAGTAGCAGGAACACCCAGCAGCATTCCTATGGGACCGCCCAGGTTGCCACCGACATAGACTGCAGCCAGCACCCACATGGCGGGTAAATTGATTTTTGTGCCAACTATCCGAGGGTAAATCAGGTTATTTTCCAATTGCTGTAAAACAATGATGTAGATAAGAAATATCAGTGCCTTGATGGGACTGACCGTCAGGATCATGATTGCTCCGATGATTGCACTCACATAGGCGCCGACAATGGGGATGATCGCTGTGACGCCGACCAGAGCTCCGACCATCGCGGCATAGGGAATACGCAGAATCAGCATGCCGATCATACAGAGGGTTCCCAGTATGATCGCTTCCGTGACCTGACCTCCAATAAAGCTCTGGAAAGTGCTGCTGCAGACCGCGCAGACATGGATCAGCGGTTCGCCGATTTTTCCCGGCAGCCAGACTCGCACAAGGCGGCAGGCCTGACGCTTCAGTTTTTCCTTTGAGGCGAGAATGTAGATGGAAAAGACCAGTGCAACCACAAAGGTTACGACTGAACTCACGAACGCGCCAGTCACGCTGATGGCCTGATTTACAAATTCGCCGCTGTTGGCGCTGATAAATTCATCCAGCTGTGCTTTCAGGCCGAGCCAGTCGATATCGAACCCAGCAAGAAATTCCCCGATGGGAGTTTCCATGAGAGCTGCATTATCCTCCAATGCGTCCAGTCCATTCAGCCCGTTGCCTATGATCTGGACAATCAGCCGGACAGCCCTGAGAAGCTCCGGGACGACCAGAACGGCGACGAGAATCAGGATTGCGACAATCAAAATCAATGCCAGCACGATGGAGAGTGCGCGGATTCCTTTTTTCATGAAGGTCTTTTTTTTCAACAGGCGCTCGATCGCACTCATGGGGACATTCAGGACCAGGGCCAGAATGACGCCAATCAGAAATGGTTTGATGAGATCGACCAGATAAAGAACCACGCCAATAATTCCGGTCAGGTGTTCAAATGTGATATAAATCAAAATACAGCAGGTGATGATGCCAATGATCCACTTACCAATTTCCCGGCGGTTTTCTGGTGTATGCATGATAAAATGTACCTCCTGTTACAAAATTATTGACGGGTAACGTGTTCTTATCTTATGCCGGTAATAAAGATTTCCACACCGATCGCGATCAGGATAACTCCGCCGAGAATCTGTGCTTTATTAGCCAGTTATATTCTGCAATCGTAAAACCTACGGAAAACGCATCGATGGAGGTCGCGATTCCCTGAAAAAACAATGTTCCCCGTCCCAGCGCTGCGGAGGCATACGGCTTATTCCTGGTGAAGATGCCGACCGACAGCATTTTCCCGCCAATCAGGCAGAGCAGGAGCAGGGAGATCCAGGGAATTGCCGGTTCAAGGGCAGTAAAGTATCGGACAAAGTTATGTACACAGAACCATCCAAGCAGTGGCATCAAGGCCTGAAAAAAAGCGAATGTTCCGGCGATGTGAATCATCTTGCTTTTGGGCATCTGCGGTTCATTCAGGCCATTTGCCATGGATACGGAAAAAGCATCCATGGCCAGCCCGAAGCCAAGAAGTATGCTATTGAGAAAAAATTGAAAGTTCCAGTCCATTTCATTTCTCCCTCGTTACTTATGTGCCGGTTGATTTTCTTTCCAGAGTTCCTGTGCCGTCCCGCTCCAGTTTTCCGCATAGGGAATGGTCTTGCTGACCAGATGCTCGGCGCTCTCCGGGCTCTGGTAATCGGTGCTTACAGCGCCGGTTTCTTTTACCATTTCGGGCAGACATTCCGGGTTCTCCAGCATGGGACATGGCTGGAACATATTTTCATTGAACGGTTGCTTCCTGTGATACTCCATGAAGATCGGGCTCTTCAGCGCATCCAGCAGGGTGGTATCGTGAATGTTGCAGTTAGAATAGTGGATAAAGACGCAGGGTTCCACATCGCCTCTGGCATTGATGTGCAGATAATAACGTCCTCCCGCGATACAGCCGCCCACATACTGCGCGTCATTCTGGAAGTCCATGGAGAAGATAGATTTGGTCTTACGGAACTCACGAATACGCTCACAGACAAGTTTTCGCTGTTCAGGGCTCGGTAGAAGTGCGGTCGCCGCGTCGTTGCCCACCGGCATATAATGGAACAGCCATACAAAGAGCGCGCCCTTGTCGATGATATAGTCAAAGAACTTTTCACTGCTGATGTCCGCGTAGTTGTTGCTGGTGTAGCACACGGAAAGCCCGAAGGGCAATTTGTAGGTTTTCAGCAGATCCATGGCACGGTTCACCTTCTGATAAACCCCGCTGCCACGGCGGGAGTCATTGGCCTCCTCAAATCCTTCCAGACTGATGGCCGGAACAAAATTCTTCACCCGTAGCATCTCCTGACAGAAAGCCTCGTCAATGAGTGTCCCGTTGGTGAAGGCGAGAAACTCGCAGTCCGGATGCATCTCGCAGATTCTGATCAGATCCTTTTTGCGAACCATGGGTTCTCCACCGGTATAAATATACATGTAGGTTCCCAGCTTTTTGCCCTGGCGGATAATAGAATCGATGGTTTCCACGCTCAGGTTGAGCTGATTGCCGTATTCTGCGGCCCAGCAGCCGGTGCAATGCAGATTACAGGCCGATGTCGGATCCAGAAGGATGGCCCACGGGACATTGCAGCCCTCCTGTGTTCTCGCATCTTCCCGCGTGAGTCCGCCCAGAAGAGATGCATTTAAAAGAAAATTCTGGAAAAACGCCTTGCGGACGCCGGAGTCCAGATCATACAGCTTCAGGATCAGCTGGTACCAGTTGTTTTTGGTGTCGATTGCATCACGAACCGCAGCCCTTTGAACTTTGTACCAGTCCTCCGGGAAAAATCTGTCTATCATCTGCATCAGCTTTGGCAGGTTTTCTTCCGGGTTTCCTTCAATATATTTGAGTGCCTGGTTGACAGCGAGTACCTGTACATTACTTTTGAGCGTGTTTGCCACGATGTTCACCATTGGCGCTTTTTACGAAAACGCCCCTTTCCTTTTGTTTTCCATCCAGTATAATGGCAGATACTTCAAATTTCACTGGACAATTTAAGACGTTTGTAAATAATTGCGTCAAGATTCTGAAAGTGTTACTTTTTGGGACACAAAGGCAGATTCGTACCTTGAGATTTTAGAAAATAAGGATTAACGTACTGAATAAAAGCTTGGGAACAGTCAGACCAACTGCCCCGACTAACATGATCTACAGATAGTAAATAATGGTTTTTCAGATAATGTGCATGGACAGGAGAAGCATGGATGAAGAGTGACATGTCCCGTATTTTGATTGAAACGCTTGTAAAAAACACTTTAAAGGATTTAAGAGATTCGCCGGAGCGAAGTGTTCGAAATCTGGTTCATATGGCATTAAAGTTTTCAGAGGGGAGATTTCAGCACGAATTTTTCGAGGTGGCCGGGACCATGTTGGAAAATGAGCAGAGTTCTTATTATGATGATTAGAGCGACATAAGGGTAAAGCCATATTCCCTTATTTCACAATACGTACA
>JAJPXQ010000017.1 GCA_021205385.1 Lachnospiraceae bacterium
ATTATACCACAGGAAGTAAATAAAGTCGAGTTATTTTAAAAACATTGTACTAGTGAAATGAAAATTTAAATTCCACAACTCGGGGGTACAAGTGGAATTCAGTCTTACTCAAAATTCCACTTGTATTTCCGGCGTTCGCAGCAAAAACCTAGTGGAAATCAGTCTTACACCATATGGCCTACCCAATTCTACTGGGTAAATGATGGCGTAAATGGAATGAAGTTTTACTCCTTGACTGTGCTTTTAATCCCTGAAAGAGTGAAATCCACCGGAAAATCACAAATTTTGGTGTGGAAATAAACTTTTCACTTCAGCTTCGCTTGTTACTATTCACAGTCCAAAACGGTTTAAATTACTCCATTACAAATAGGCCGGTATTTCACCGGCCATTTGTTATGGATAGGATTCGTGTTTTTATGGCTGAAATTTTTGAGAAAATATTTCTTCTACGGTATAAGGGTTTCCACTGCACAGCCGCATCAATGCAGTCATCTCATTAATCCCATTCCTTCTACACGTTTCTATATAGGTTCGAATTACTGCATAATTGTCTGCTGTTTCAGATGAAGCAAACTGGCCGGACACCTTCATTTTTGTTTTTACCCCACGCAGTGCCCTCTCACTTAAGTTATTTGTAGTGGGTAATGAAAAATCCTCTACCCATGCGAAATAATTCTCCCGGTAATTTATGATTCTCGCAATGACAGCCCGCTCAAATGGCCCTGAATATACAGACTTATTATCAGCGGCTTCCTTTTCCGCTTTCTTCAGCAGTTTCGCCATCTTCTTATTGAAGGTTTCGATATACACCTCCCCAAAACTTTCCTCTCCCTTCAGAATGCAGTCATGTCTGTCCTTGATCGTGTCAGAGATCAACTGTTTGATTTCCAATAACACCTCATGCCCTGTTTCATCCGCGCTCTTTTGGAGATCCCTCTGCAGGTGCGCATTGCATTCCAGATTCCTGAAAGCAAAGCTGCTGTTGTAATTGATTGAGTTATGGTCATGCATCACTTTTGTCATTTCCGTAAGCGCTGACAGTATGCCGTCTGACAGCACGCCATCCAGGTCCTTTTTGTCATGGGCAACATAATAAGCAACCGTTTCATCACCGTAAAAGCGAAGACATATCCTGGACTTATCTGCCATGACCACGGTGTCATCCCAATAGAGGACAGGGCGTGTGACCAGGAACTTTAAGAGATCTTCCCGAAATTGCCGCAACCCCCTGGCTGCCCTTGGCTGTAGCTTTGCGATATATCCTTCGCTGGGATGCACATCCCCATCCGTCATCCCGCTGAGCAGGAGCGGCACCTTATTAATCGCTGCATTTGTTGTGTTCATCAAAGAAAGGGCGAAAGCCTGGATGGCCGGTCCATACTGGCATTCAGCCCGTAAGGACGGGTCAATCCCGGAACGGACAATCTCTCCGCAGTTTGCGCATTCGTACAGCCAGAATTTATGAAGCCGCTTTTTGACATTAATCTCTATGTCAATTTCATATTTTTCTTCATATTCGCCGGTAAAGGATAAATCCCCGCAGCCGCATGTCGGACAGGCCGCTTCATCACCCAACGGATGGCTTACTTCCTCGTTTATTTCCTCCGGTTCAGGCTTTTCCAAAGTATGACGCTCATGCCCTGGCTGCCCGCCTTTCGGCTTCCCCGTATTCCTGCTTTCTATAACGATTAGATTTTTTTTATTTTACTGTGAATAGTAACTTTCGCTTTTCCATACCTTTTAAATCATTGCGCTATTCCCCTTTCATTATATCCATGATCTGTCCGGAAAGCGCGTCATATTCCCGGTACTGCTTTTTTATCTGGTGGTATTCAGTAAACAATCCACCAAGGATTCTTAAGGCAGAGTCTTCCTGTTTTCGAATACTACAGTCGATTTCCTGTTTTTGAAAACGAAATCTCATCCGGCTCACACCTGCCGCCACAGCACAGACAGCCGAACCTGAAAGCAAAAATGGGTGAAGAAAAAACGCACCACCGGCACACAGCATCCCTGCTGTGCACAGTACATACAGGGGTGTGTTCTTCAAAGACTGGTATTTTAATTTTTTCTTTTCTTCAAAATAATCTTTTATCTTTCGAATTTCCCCATCTTCATCCGAAAAATCAGCTTCTGTGCAATAATCCTGAATCTGTATGGGGCAGCAGTCATCTTCCATCGCCCGATATGTTTCAAACCAGGACGTAAAAGCCTTTTCCTGTAGTGACTTCAAATGCAAAAACATACTGCGCCGCATACCAGGGCTGATTTCCCTCCTGCTTTGATCATAAATCCAGTCGACCATGCAGGTGACCAGATCACGTTTTTTTTCATCTTTCGTTTTCCCAGGGGATGTTTCTGCCTTTGCTATTTTTACCCGTTTTTCATCACCGCAATATTTGACAATCTGCTCATAAAATTGAATCTGCTGAAGGTTATCCTGTTCAGCGGCGGTTGGCATTCTGAGCAATTCATCCATATATTTTCGCCAGTAAGGCAGACCCTCATCTTCTTCCGCTGCCGAAAGCTTTTGCACAAATTGAAGCAGATGGCGGTTGTTCGATGCCATCCTGAGCATAAGAGCCATTGTCCGGTACTTGCCACAGTTTGCGGACAACAATGGAAAGTCGTGGGGCTCCTCCGTACTCATGGCCATCATGTTCTGTCTGCATTGCGAGATCCGATCCTTTTCCCTGTAATCCACACGATGCATACACTCCGCGACCCGATACTGAATATATTCCGAAAAAAGACTGTCCGAGACAGTCAGGTCTCCGTCAAGAGAAAAAAGCGTGAGAAAAAAGGCCTCATCCATTTTCCGATCATATTTCCGATATGCCAACAGCCAATTTGATGCGGTCTTTTCTCTGCCCATACATACATGAAAAAGCATATAAAAAAGGCAGCTGTTTTTCCCGTCCAAATTCACCGCACGCTCTACTGCTTTCCCTGCAAGCGCCGGATTGTCTTTCATCCAGGCAAGGACACTGATCAAAGCAGCGGTCAGCCAGTAGTCCGGAGTCCTCAGATATTGTTTTTCTACTATACGATACACAACAGATTCATTGATCATCGGATGTTCCGGATGGTCAATCAGAGCCGCGGAGAGCTTTCTGACTGTCCGGTAATGATTAAACTCATAGTGATTCCGGTTATTCAGCTCCCGAATTTTTTTATTCGCCGTCTCTACCTGTTTAAATCGATCGGACTGTCGGCGGATCTGTTCAAACTGGTCTCTGGCAGCATCTGCTTTTTCTTTTGCGGAATGAATCGTTTCATTCGCGGTCGTGAGCGTTTTTTTCAGTTCCGGATAATGAAAGGAAAGCTCTTTACACATACGATTCAGTTCCTGGTCGGCATTATCCAGTTTCTCAGACAGACATTCGTTTTGAAATTCAAGTTCACTGATACCGATTTGTATCGACTCCACTTTCCGCTTCAGGTTGTCATTGCTCAATTCTTCCGCCTCCTCCCGTCCGGTCATACAACGTACTGTCAATTATTTTAACAGGCCTTCCGGTGGCTCCAGACTCCAGGCCGGGAGTTTTTTGTTTATCGCTTTCACATTTTCATCTGAGGCTTTCCCCATACCATCTGTATTAGAGTCAAGGTTTTCCTGAATCCTTTTTTCCAGCATTTCCTCAAAACTCATCTCCGTTCCCGACAGGCGCACAGCATCCACTTCCGTTCCCGCCTGATCTGAAGGTGAGCCGCTGCAAGGTGGTATTTTCATGTTTTTCCTGTCTTCCATCTGTACTCTCCTTTTCTCGTTTCTGTAATGCGCCTAATTGTGCAGCATTTCTTCCAGAACATCCTTTTTCCCTTTATTTTTCTCATAGTATTGCAGGAAATCAGACAATTCTTCCACACACTGATTCAAAGTCTTCCGCGCATGCTCCACTCTCCCGTTGTACTTTTTCTGCGCCCTCGCAATCCGCAGCACCAGAATGCCAAAAGACACCGCACTCACTGCCAGGACAAACGGATTAAGAAAAGCGATACCCACCGATAAAATGAAGACTACTGCCACGATCAGATTCACTGAATTGACGGCTGTCAGCCAGATGCGGCTGGTCTGGAAATATGACTGCATATTCCGCTCCTGCTCCGCCTGATCCAGGATCGGGGTTTGTCCTTCACAAGACGAACTCCCATGGGCAGAGTTTCCTGTAGCTGTAACGGTTCCTGTCCATCCATCTATACGCAGCATGAACTCTATCGGCTTTTTTTCCTGTAGCTGTGACATCCATTTTTCCAGTGCTGACAGATACCACTGCCGTGTGCAAAGCATACCGAACCATTTTTTCCGGCGTTCCTGCGGATTCTGCCAATCGGAAAGCGCCCAGCGAATCATTTCTTTTCCAATGTGAAAGGATTCCCCTTCCTTAGACTGCCAGGTCTTAAATTGCTGCTCCGCCTTTTCCATATCCCCGTCATTTTCCAGGAGAAGCTGAAAAAAATGCCGCTGCTTTTTCAGTTTTTCTTCCTCCCGATCATATTTTGAAATCAGGTCAAACAAGATCATGTCCAGGCGACTACTTTGCCTTTCGGGCGAGATATCCGCCGGAACCAGCTCCGCCTGCCGTTCAATCAGGGTATCCAGCCTGGACACTTCCTGAAAGATCCGGACAATTTCCCCATAATTCTGGCAGTGTCCGGCCAGCGCCTCATAGCCACACACCCGCGAAGAAGGCGCCATCTTAATATATTCCAGGTAAACCTGAGTCAGCTTCTCATCCGTCTTTGCGTCCGCGCTCATGACAGAAACCCAGTTTTGGAAGACTTCAGCCACTCCATAGGTTTGCCCTTCGCGAAGCGAATTCTCATGGGCAAACCGTCCTACAGCGCCGCTCAAATGCGCAGCATTTCTTTCGACAGCGGCGCGTTCTGCCGCCGAAGCGCAGCGAGGGGGCGTTTCCAATGCTGAGCTGTGCGAGGGGGCGTTTCCATGTCCCATCTCCGGATCCTGGTCAAAAAAACCTCTTATATATGCGTCAAGCAGCACGATCGTCTCGGTCGGCGAACAGGAAGGATCCAGCTTATTCAGGTATGCCGCAAGCCACCTCCCGGCGCTGTCGGTTCGTCCAAATCGCAGGTTAAAAAGGCAAAAAAACAGGGAAGCCCTGACAGGTTCCAGGCGCACGCATTCCGCTACCGCGTTCGCCGCCGCGCTCTGGAAATCATTTACCCAGGCAGTAATCGCAAGCAGCGCGTAGGAAAGCCAATAGTTCGAATTCGATAGCCATAATTCTTCCGATATTTCTTCCAGCGTACTGTTCCTGACCAGATTTATATCGAAATCACGCACAACCCCCATCAAAGTCTCTCTGATATTTCTGTGATCGGCAAACTGCTCCTTCTGTAGCTGATCGATTCGCAGAATATTTTCATGAGCCATCTGTCGGACTTCGTTTTTTATCATATTCTGTCGAAATACGTCCATCTGGCCATAAATTCTATCCATCGATTCTCTTATACTGTCCGCCGCGCTGTAAGCCGCACTGCTTTCCAGCTCAACCGTCGCTCTCAGCGCTTCGATAGTCTTATTCAATTCTTCTAACACGTCATACGGGGATTCCGCCAACCTGTTCCGCCCCCTTTTCATCGGTAAGGAACTGTCGGAAATAGCCTGTGCAGATTATGCCAGATCATGCACGAGCTATTTGTCGACAGGTCCTGGTTCCGTCTCCATAATAATCTCAAGGAGTTCCGCGTTTTTCACGTCCTCTTCCTGATATCGTTTTCTCCATTTTCCCAGTTCATCGAGCGTCTTTCTCAGTAAAACACAATCCGACTGAAAATTTGATTGCAGAATTCTGCCTTGATATGAGATTCTCTGCCACAGAAAGAACCCGCCCGTAATCCCCAGCAAAATTCCGATCACCAGGGTAACGTTGTGAAACCATACAGCCGTAATACCAAGAAAACCAAAAGCCGCCAGAAGTATCAGAAAAAATATTCTCAGCCAGGAATCGCTCCTGATGTCAATTGCCTGCTTTTTGCTGTAAAAATCCTGTAGATTTTTTCTGGCAGCCGCATAAGAATCCTCTGAGCACTCCATTTCCCAGCCATTGATAGAAATACGATATTTTAATTTTTCTTCCTGGCGATACTGTTTCGCGTATTCCGAAAAGCCTTCTGCAATTTGTTGCTTATAACTTGCAAGTGCAAATTGTCGAAGCACCGGATCCGCATTTCTAACCTGAAACGCAAAAGTAAGAAGCAGATCACAGATCGTTTCCACAGGTTTGCCCTTCGCGAAGCGATTTCTCTTGGGCAAACCAACCTGCCGCTGATCTGCGCGAGGGGGCGTTTCCACGGGCTTCTGCGCCTGCTTTGAATTTTTTAAATTTCCCCCGGCTCTTACGACCCGCTCATTATAATTTATTTCTTCCAGCAGCCGTTCTTCTTCGCCATCGCAGGAATTGACCAGCTCGTGCAAAAAAGTCTCCATTCCGGAGAATCTAATTTTTCTGGTATCCCATTCTGCCTCCGAAGGCTTATCTTTCGCAAAGCAAGTTTCTATGCTCTTCCGGTAATCCTGTGCGAGAACTGCGTTTTTCTCTGCAAACGATAAAAGTTCCTTCATTTTCTCATACTCCGGGCAGAAGCGGCGAAGCATCTCATATTCGTTTTTTGTACTATAGGGGTAAGCCCGGGCATATTTTGCGCTCTCGCTGATTATCTTTTCGTCATAGTCCGGATGCGTGTCCCGCATTCGAGCCAGTTGGTCAGAAACAGAGCGGTTCACAGTGTACAAAAACCCTGTATCCATGCCAAAATCGCCGTGAAGACAGGACTGTAGCAGGTACTGCCATTCGCGGCCCGGACGATCCGGATCCGTCCGGTTAAGATAAACCAGGTACCATTTTTGCGCAGCAACCAGCCGCGCAAATTTTAAATTCAAAAGCAGGAAAAAAAGAATACTTTTTCTTTCATTTGCGAACAGCGCCTCCGATACTGCCCTCGCCGCCGCTTGCTCTTCATCCTCCGACCAGTGTGTCACCGCCATGACCGCATAAGACAGCCAGCAGGTTTGGATGGAAGCGCTTCCATTTTGTGTCGCCTGTAGGTATGCGGTCTCTGCCCGTTTCCGCACCACATCAGTCGTGCAGATCTTCCGATCCAGGGCTACCACATACCCGACAGATATCTTTCGCAGCTCATGAAGAGAGTGAAATCTCGTATGCAATTCATCCGTAAGCTGTGTTATATTTTTAAGCGCTGTGCTCAGGCTCTGTAGGGAAAGGTAAGCTTCTCCGAGCTTTTCCATGCGTGATTCCAGTTCCCGCTGACTACTCTGTGCGGCATCCATGGCCGAAGACGCTTTTTTCAGAGAGTCCCTGCTTTGACGGCACACTGCTTCCGCCTCTTTTGTGAGGGTCTGAACCTCCAGAGTCAGAGATGCAAGCTCTGACTGCTGCATCTGATGCTCCAATGCCGTCTGCTGCATCCGGTACTGCAGCTGATGGATCTGTTCGGTCAATATTTGGGTCTCCGCTGGTTCAGCCATATCCAGTCTCCCTTTAAATACTCAGTTCTCTGTAAAATACGCGGTACGATTCCGGAGTAATAGAAAGCAGCTTTTCCAGATATCGGCGATAGGTCTCCCCATCAAACCCGCCGTTTTTGACAAGATCTGTCCGCACCTGCTCAAATAGCTGATCCATCTCATCCAGCCATTCATCATCCGCGTCCACCCTGGATTCATCCTCCATAGAATACCTGCTGTTGAAAGACTCTGACGAAAAATCCTTCTCCTGGCAGTAATTCTCTGCAATCAGCTCCCCTGTCGACGGATCCAGAAGAAGCCACTCCGAAGGCCTTCTCAGTTCCATCTTCTGAATATCCTGATAGGTATAGCCATAGCAGAAATACGCGACCACACAGTTTCCGTCCTCCATGCGGATCACCGGACCCGATATCTCATGCGGGATAATTGCGCCACCAAACGCGTATTCCTCCGCTTTCGCATTTAATTCTTCCAGTTTTATCATATTTGATCTCTCCTTATTAAAAGCTTTCTGTTTTACCTGTTCCTGCTATTTTTTGGATACCACGATCGAAAGAGGAGATTTCAGCGGCTTGTTCCCCCAGCCAAAACACATACTGTTGTATTTATCTACGGTAACATATCTTCTCCCACCCCCGGAATCAATGATGTCAAAGCCTTCAATCCATCCCTGCTTCGACCTTCTCACTCCGCTCACCGTTATCCAGTGATTGAACTGTATCTTATTCTGGCTTCGTCCCAGAAACAGAGATCTTGCATTCTCTGGCTTCATATCCCACAGGATATTTGCATTTACCGCTACATTTATCACATCACCCCGCTCCAGGTGACTCGCTACCTCTTCCTCTGTGAGTGCTTCACTGCCGATGTGCGGCTCGACCTTGAGCTGATTTCCGGTTCGCTTGTTCATTTCTTCATACAGCGTCAGATAACTCAAAGCTGTTGTGCCTCCATTCGAGTACACATCACCATTTGTTACACAAAGACCGTTCTCTACCGCCACCTTTAAAACTTTATTTTCAGTCATATCATTGGTACCAAGTAAAAGATTCATCGTGTTCGCCATCGTGGTAGGTCCGCAGGTGCCAAGGTATCCGAACTCATTGATTCCCTGTCTGTAGAACTTTCCGGTCTCATAATACTCCCTGTATTCCGGATGCTCCTCCAGCACTTTCTTTTCAAATTCATTATATTCTCTCGTACCCGTCGGGACATCCGACTGATCATCCAGAGCATCCTCCCTTAATATAGCGCCGCCTTCGTCGAAATCATCTTCCTCATCCAGGTCATCCAGATCGTCTTCCTCGTCCAGGTCATCCAGTTCCTCTTCCTCATCCAAATCTTCCAGATCGTCTTCCCCATTCAGGTCATCCAGTTCCTCTTCCTCATCCAAATCTTCCAGATCGTCTTCCCCATTCAGGTCATCCAGTTCCTCTTCCTCGTTCAGATCATCCAGTTCCTCTTCTCCATTCAGATCATCCTCCTCGAACTCCAGGTCATCCGTTTCTACGGAGTCCAGAACATCTTTTACCTTGTCCAAATCCTGCTCCTGCTTTTCTCCCAGATCTGTCAGGTTCTCCAGTGTACTCAGCTTTTCCAATGTGAGCATACCATCCTTTCTCCTTTCTTTCGTTTGCCCTTCGTGAAGCGAACTCTCATGGGCAAACCGTTCTGCCCCTCGCCGGATTATGCGAGGGGACATTTCCATGGCCGGGCATCTCCATGAATTTCTCATGCCGCAGAATATCCTCATATTCCTCACCGGTCAGTCCAAAATCGTTTTTCATCATCGATTTTCTCAGAAATTTGATTTTTGTACAATTCAGGAACCTCTTTGTAAAGGAGATCGATGAGAATCGATCGGCAATCTTTTTGACATCGCCGCCCATCCGGATCAGATATTGCAGGAACTCGTCCCTGGATGTGATCTGGTACAGACGGTCATTCACAAGCCTCGAAGCCACAAAGTCTGCGTCCGTCCGCAGCTTCTGGTCACAGCACTCTTTACAATATGGATTGTATTTGCATTCCCGGTGCGCCACCAGCAGTTCCTGATGGTCTTCCCAGTAGCGGATCCGATCCCGAATCTCATCGTCGAGCAGAACATCCCTGATTTCGGCGATGTCATGTACATTGTAGGTAGCAATCTGCAGATGGCTGTCCAGCTTCCCATAATGGAGAAGTGCCTCACCTACGCCAAGGCGGCCCAAAAGCTCATAATTCAGATCACTCATGTTTGTCGCGGTGCGCACCGCGTCCCGGTTTTCCTGTTCCACCAGCTTAAAAATCATTTTCACATCCGTGTTTGCCAGAATCTCTCTGCCCACAGATGTGGGCGACTGGTCAGCAATGATAATGCCGGTACCATAGGAACGGATCTCCTTGATCAGATCCTCCAGTGTCTCCACGGTAGATCCCTGAGAGTCAGCTCCGTCGCCTGCGCCGCCTCTCTGCTGCAGCAGGACATGGGCCTCATCGATCAGAAGTATGTTCTTGAGCTTCCCGTCTCCGGAGACGTTATTTTTAGTATAGACGCAGAACAGAATCAGGATCAGCGCCATAATCAGGGATTTCTGTTCTTTATTGTTAATTGCGTTCAACTCTAAGACCGTAGGGCGGCTTAAAAGGTCTTCTATCGGAATCGTGTGTATGCTGTCATAGATATTGCTGTTCTGCTCAATCAGGCTAACCAGACGGACTATGCCTGCGCTCTCTATGTTAGCCTTTGTTTCCCCCTGATAACTGGAATGATCGATTTTCTTTTTGAAAACCCGGATAAATTCATACATGCCGAACAACTCAATGTCAGGATCCTCCAGTGTGCTGTTCTTTTTCCAGCCGTACTCAATATAGCAGTCATTGATCGCCCCAAGGAAAATATCCGGAAGGGGATCCGGCATCGAGAAAGCTGCTTTGAATGCCGCGGCCAGGCTGGGGATATAGCTTTCTGTCGTCACCCCCCGTGGTGGAATAAACGGATTGATCACAAACGGCGACAGATCGTTTTTTCCCGGCGTAAAAATCTGTAGCCTGGGAATCGGGTCAATCAGGGAGCGGTATTCTGTCTTTGTCGGCTCAATTGCGAGGAAAGGAATCTGAAAATCTCTCCAAAACCGGAGCAGCAATCCCAGGGAAAAATTGGTTTTCCCTGAGCCCGGCATTCCCACAATCAGGCCGTGCTTGGTAAACTGATTGAGCGGAATCCCCGCGTGTGATCCCTCGCCGAAGCCTCCGACCGCAGAATTAATGATTTTTCCCACCTTGAAATTATTCTCTGAAATAATACTGTCACTTAATTTCTCCCTGTTAGGAAGTACTTTCTTACTGTCGATTCCGATGGTTTTTCCATCATCAATCGGAAGCTTAAAAACAGCATACGCCTCATGCGCCGTCATGAGCTGTTTCAGCCGAATAAACACCTCCGGTCTTCCGGCTCTTCCCCAGAAAACTGCATTACGCTCGACATAGATCAGTGTGTTGCTGATCTGCCATGGAGCCACCGGAAACATCGCGGAAAGATCCAGATTCGCGGCATGAAGACGGATCGTCTCATAGCTGCTTCTACCGGTCTTTGACGGATCCTCCAACGCGTCCGCCACCTTCCCGGCAATGTCATATGCGCAATGTCCGGCGGCGCACACGAGGAAATTATAATAGAACAGATCCTCATTTTTCTGCTCCAGATAAGCCTGATAGAGCTCCCTCATCCGCCGGAAGGCCGGATCCTCCGGCTGCATCGGATATGCCTGCTGCATTCTGGCAGCATACCGCTGAAGCAAATTGTTTACCTGCTCGATCGCGCGCAGCTCCGCCTGGTTATACCAGGTCGGGATCAGCTGTAGAATAACCGCGCTGCCCGGATACTGGGTCAGCACATTGCTGATGCCCGAGGTGTTGACGTTTTCCGCCGGAGTCGGAATAAAGGTCTCGTACAGATATCCTTCCATCATCAGCGAAGATAGAATCTCATCCTCTTTTTTAGAAATGCTCGTGATCGTCGAACAGTCTATGCCTCGCAAATGGTTCTGGTAGGCGTCTATCTGCTCTTTGGTATGAAAAAATCTGATATCAAAAAAATGATCCGTGAATTCATTTTTCAGGCTGTTCTCAAAAGAGTCCAGCTGCTGCCTCACTGCATCCTTATCATCCCCCATCTGCCGGATCACCATGTGCATCTCAACCTGGGCATTGTAGGTCTGGTTTGACACCTCGACCGACGAAAGCATCAATTCCAAAGCAGTCATACCGTCTGTGCTCTTGCGGTGAAAGCTGCCAAGAAGCTGTGAGAAAAAAACCTGATTGTCATAATTTGCCCGATCCGGGTCTGGATGGATCAGCGCATACCAGGGAATCGAGTCTATGCGAGCGATCCGGGTACCCACCCACAATCCATTATTTAAAGGAACAATCTCATTCACTGTTTTTTCTCCCCCGTAAAAAAGAAAAAGCTCTGGTTTCCATACAGATCGCGGACGCCGCCTCCGGCAGCTGTGATCTGTGTTCCAAACAATATTTTTTTAATTTTGTCATCTTTCCGTTCACAACAATATCGCGCGTCCACTTTATTTTTGCGGATTCAAAAACCTCCGCGACAGCGCGGGCAGTACCGACGTCATCCAAAGTGGTCAGAAAGTACGCCTGCGGCAGATTACAGCTGACCGCCTCTCCTGAAATCTTCACCTTTGTCTGAAGAGTGCCGAGATCGCCCGGAAAATTTTCAATTAACTTTTTACAGTGCTTCGCTTTTTCTGTATCCCGGCAGAAAAGCAGGAACTTACAGAAAACTTCAAATGAAACTGTGAACCGCCCTTCGGTGAAAAAATCAAATAGTTCTCCGGAAAACAGATCCGGCGCCGTAAGGGAACGAAGATACTGCTCCAGCGCATCCACTTTCAGCGGTGTCCCACCCGCTATCAGGCGCCGCGCGTTTTTCACCCGCACGCCGGGAGAGTCGCAGGATTCGGTCAGATATTGAATCAGCTCATCAGAGTCCGCTCTGAGTCCTTTTTTCAGCAGCAGTTCGATGATCGCGTCCCTGATCGTCTCTGGATCATCAGATTGCAACAGATACTCCGACAGAATATCGCCGAGCAGAGTCGGCCTGATTCCCATCGCGAAAAGCTTTTCCGCTATCTCTGGCTTTATCTCCCCGTCAACCGCGGTGCGCAGAAGATAATCCCTGAGCGTACCGACCGAAAGGAAAGAGGTCTGCCCTTTTCCATTCAGCAGAAAATCAATCAGTTTTCTTCGCCCGACACTTTCATCCGCGGTTTCTGTCAGGTAATAATGACAAAGCTCATCCATGGCTCTCGCGTCCGTCAACAGAGGGAAAAATTTTTCGAGCATCTGGATTTTCTCATCAACAGTCAGGGTAGAATTTTTCAGCAGGGCAATCGCGCAGGCAACGTCTGGCTTCAGGTATTCTTTTTTATCTTCCAGAATCTCAAAAAAGTCTTTCGCCTTTTCATACCCATCCAGATTGCCGATCAGTTCCGCAGCGGTCAGTCCGAAATCACATTTTACGCCGGTCGCGGAAAGGTTCTGAAGCAGCTGTAGCTTTGTCCTTGGTGCATCCAGGCTCTCACGCAAGTATTGACTCAGGAACTCCCGAGGCAAAGCCCTCGCAGTTGGTTCATCACAAAGTCCCTGGATCAGCTCTGCCTTTTCCGCCGCATCCGGGTATCCGCGCAGAATTTCCCGCAGTGCGTCAGACCGGTCAATATGATTGACATTACGCGCGACCATCTCCGTCAGGTGATATTCCCCGCGTCTTTGCGAAGTTCGCAACAGATACCGGTTCGCGTACGGAGAAAAAACATCCTGCGGCTTCAGCTTCGCCGAAATATATTCCAAACGGCCTCTGTCATTTAAAATATCAAAGACAACGTAAAGAAACGCGTAAATATCCGCAGAATCCCCGCCGAACGTTTCGTAGAGATTAATCTCATCCTCCGCGATCACGGGAAAGTCACGATTAAGCCTCTCCGTGCAGACACGTACCCGATCCAGATAGCTCTTTGCCTCCTCTGTCGACTTCGCATTCAGGCGCTTCGCCAGATAATAGCTCAGATTCGCCAGAAGTGTGCCAATATGCTGATGCTCCTTCCGCTCACAGTCCGCCAGCGACTTCGCGGCATGATCCAGGCGGTTGTTGGCAACGTCCATCAGGGTCTGACGCACAACGTCCCCGATCCCCTCGAGACCGTCCACCTGGACGCGCCCGAAAGTAGCCTCGCGTTCCACAATCGTACCACAGTACGCGCAAATCCATACTTTTTTTTCGGGATTAAATTCCAGCCTGCCACCGCAGGCACATTTTCTGGCAACAAACTGAACAGCCATGTATTCCCTCTTATTTTGAAATTTTCAGTCTTTTGTTCCTCTCCGCAACCAGAAGTTCGATCTTCTTCGCCTGCTCCTTTACCGCTTTCATGTCGCCACCGTCAAAAACACGGCCAAGCTCACCGAGGCTCCGTTCAATATTTTCGTCATAGCCTGCGACCGCTTCATTCGTCATGGGATCCGAATATTTAATGGTCTCTGACAAATGCCTCAAAACATTTTTTGCAGATAAATCCGCGCAGCGGCCTGCCAGCATCTCTACATCCACGCTCAGCCCCTGGATGCGGCTGACATTGTTCCGGATTCGGGCATTCGTATCTTCGATCGTGTTCCTCGCGGATATGGCAACGATTGCAATAATCAGAAACGCGCAGAGCAACAGCGCCTGAAGAATAGCAGCCACGCGTACGCTCGCCTGAAATTGGAAAAACATAAACACCAGGCTGCAGAAAAGCTCCGCAATCAAAAAGAAAGTCGCAATCGTAGCCAGCGGTATGCCAAAAAACAGCGGCCGGACGCCAGGCTTCCGGAAAATCGAAAAGGTGCAGATAATATGCATCACATACATTGCCGCCAGAAATCCATAGCTGATGCGAAAAATCTGACTGTATTCCTTAAATACCAGATATAGAAAAAGGTTGTACGCGGCAAACATGACCACATAAATGATGGCAATTGATATCCTGTTTTTTTGTCTCATTAACATATTTTATCCCCTGCTTCCTACCATTCTCTTTTCCATCCGCATCTGGCGCAGAACAGCGCGTCCGGAGACATCGCACGACCGCACCGTGGACAGACATCGCCGCCCTGACTGACCCTCGTGCCGCATCTTTCGCAGAAATTCGCGTCCGCTTCCAGCTGCCTCCCACATTTTCTACAGTAGCGGACAGCTGTCGAATCGGGAGTCGGCTGTTCCGGTATCTCCGCCGTCCCGTCTTTCCCGTAGTTTTCCATAAATCCGGCCACATCAAACGGTTTCGGGTTCCGGCTGCCGATCGGATTTGGCGTGGTTCTGGTCTCATTTCGCGGCTCATCAGAGGAGTTCTGCTCCGGATTGAGCGCCGTCCTGGCCATATCCGCTACACTTCCGCCGAACGCTCCACCCAACATAAAACCGCCGACCGCTCCGCTCATATTGCCCATCGTTCCCTCATTTTTCGCGAATGTCTCAACGATGTCCATCTGCCGCTCCTCCTGCCAAGAAAAGCCCTGAATCTTACGGGATATGTCAAGAGCCTTCGCCTGCTTTACCAATGCGAGATCTTCATCCGGAGCCGTGATCGTTTCAATGTTAAACGAGGTCACTTCGATCCCATAGTCGTCAAATACACCGTTCAGCTCCTCCCCGATCAGCTCAGATATCTCAAACAGATTCTCATTCATGTCAAAGTAACTGACCCGGCCTACATTCATAATTTTCGCTATGTAGGATTTCACGTACTTCGTGATAATTCCCCGAAACTCGGCAACGGTATCCTCCGCACGAAACTCATCCCTGAATCCGGCAAGCTTCAGGAGGAACTTCCGGGACTCCGCCACCTTGAAATTCATACTGCCGCACATCCCTACATGGAGAAAGATATTGTATACCGGATCATTGATCGCGATCTCCCCCGGAATCCCCCAGGTAATATCCATCTGATGCACGATATTGATAAAAAAGACTTTACACGGAAAAGAGCTGACGCCATCAGTCGGAATATTGATCAGCCGCTGAGCGATCGGTATGTTCGACGTCTCCAGAACGTAGTCGCCGGCTCCGAACAGGTCACAGGCGTTGCCATTGATCACGAGAAGTGCCTCGTGCGTAGAGTCCACGATCAGCCGGGACATCGTGTTAAAATTTTCAATCGGGCTTTTCCAGACCAGCACGTCGGTCGAACCCTCAAACTGAATGATCTGTGCAATATTCATAACATACCCTCCTCTGAGTACTGCCCCTTATAAACCAGCTCTTTTAATGATCTTTCCGTGGCAAATACCATCTGGTTATACAGTTTTCTGACTTTCAGGCGCGCAATCGTCTCCTTTTTCGTAAGAATTCCCTCTTCATAAGCAACAAATGTGCGGTAAATCGTATCATTGGCAACGGGGCCAAATATAATATCGTATGTGTCACCAGTGTAAGAAGCATTCCGATTAGTAAACACAAATTCAAGCCATTTTTCATCTGCCTCCTGGAAAACCAGGATATTTAGTTTCTTTCTCAGTTCCTTTATTTCCGCTGTCTCATAGGTACTCACACAAGGTATTCCTGTTTCCCGCCGTTCTGTCACTTTTCCCGCAAAGCTGGCAGCCTGACTGGGATTCGTTGTTGTATAAAATCCATATCCAAAATCAAGTGTCCTGTTTTGCTTCACTAATCTGGGCTGTTCCACAATCACGTTGCTTCCATGATATAGAATCATATCAAGACCTCCATCTTTTCCCAATTCAGGGTCGCAAGTATAAATATTGATCAGAGCGCGACACTTTCCCCTGTTTTAACACATACACAGCCTTTTGCCGATAAATCTCTTTCAGGCCATTCGGCAGATTCATTTTTACAAGCCCAACAATGCTCCTCACATGGAAAACTCTCTTGCTTCAATATACATGCTAATATCATCTACAATATACTGCTTTCCTGTAGTATGCAGAGCTTCATAGTAATCACGTATATAATCAATCACACGGCAACGATTAAACAGTTCAATAACTCGTTTCCCATTCAGCCCTTTAGCAGCTTTATATTCTTCGATGCAGTAAACAATAAAATTGGTCTTTTCATCCATTACTTACACCTCCTCAGGGTAGGTAATACTTCCTGTATCCTTTTCTTCTTTCCACATTCCATACAAAGTCGGAACGCTTAAATGCCATAACGCAGTTTCTTCACGCTCGAGCTGACGATATAAATCAGACTCATAAATCGCGGTCAAAGCCTCCTTTTCTGTCATACTCTGTTTTTCCATAATTAAATGAAGCAGGCGCGGAATAATGAATTCCAGCATTGCCTTAATACTTCCTTCTTCCATTACAGCCCTCCTTTACGCGCTTACATATGAACGAGGCATCCCACGCTTCGCATGGGATATTTCCAAATACAGGCAGTTTATTTCAGAATCCCCAGGCTCTCCAGTTCCTTTCTGGCGGCAGAACACCCGCCGGCAGCCGCCTCCCGGTACAGGCATATCGCCTGACTCACATCCTGGTCTGCTCCCAGCCCGTATTCGAGACAATAGGCCAGACTGTACTGTGCCTGTGGATCCTTCTGTTTTGCCGCTTTCTGATAAAATCGAACCGCCATCTTATAATCCGGCTTTACACCCCGTCCATAATAGAAAAGCTCTCCCAGCATCCCTTCCGCAGCAGCATCCCCCTGCCTGGCGGCTTTGGTAAACCATCTGGCCGCCTCGCGGTAATCCTGTTTTACACCTTTCCCACAGGCGTAGCAACACCCCAGGTACCTCTGAGCAGCGGAGCTTCCTCTCTCGGCTGCTCTGCGGAAGCTGCGCGCAGCAGCCGCATAGTCCTGCTTCACGCCCCGTCCAAAATAATAATTAAGCCCGAGAAGGTTCTGCGTGGGCACGTCCTGCTGCTTTGCCGCTCTGCCCGCAGCGTTCGGAAACATGATCCGCTCCAGGGCAGCTTTCGCCTGCGCGCTCCCTCGTGCGGCAGCTTTCCGGTACCAGAACAGCGCCTGTTCTTTGCAGAGAGAGCCTGAGAGTCCACCTCGCTCATTGCAGTAGCCAAGATTGTATTGTGCCGAGACATCTCCCTTCTGCGCGGCTTTTTCGTACCATTTAGCGGCTGCGGACCAGTCCTTTTCAACCCCGCAGCCGTAATAGTAACAGTCTCCCAGCCGGTTCTGCGCGGCGGCGTTTCCTCTGGCCGCCTCAGCGCAATAAAAGTCCAGATTTTCCGGACGGATTGGCGGATATTCCAGATCTCGCTCCTCCGGTCCGACCGGTGTTTCAAAACGCTGCCTTTCCTGTGAATTCTGCTCCCTGCCAGCCCGCTCCGAAATACGGATCTGATCCTGTTTGGGGCGCGTGGCAGCATTAAACTTCGGATCAAAATAAAGCTTTAGCTTCAGCCTGGCACTCTCACTGCCCCGATCCGCCGCCTGCACATACAGCTGCTTTGCCGTCTCCAGTTTTTCTTCCCGGTTTTCATCCTGAGTTTCTTCCTGCCAGAGGGCGTCTGCCTTTCGGCAAAGAACGTCCGCGCTGATCCGTGCGTGTTCATACGACAGGCGCTGCGCCTCGCCGAGCAGAGAGATCACCCGATACGCTTCATAATTCCTGCTCTCGTCGAAACCGCAGGCCGCGCAGATCATGATTTCATTGTTTTCAGCACCGCACGCCGGACACTTCCACATAGTCTCCATCCTCCGTTTTCCACAGCGCCATCCAAATACACACTAGGGGCACTTCCATGAGTAAAATGGCAGATCTCAGATTTCGTTCTGCATATATTCTTTTAATTCAAGCGCGTCTGGCGCGATATATGGCTTCAGCTGGAAGGTATTCTTAATTCCGTCTGAGTAAATGACGGTATTCTCTCTTAACCCCGCCACGGAAATATTCTCCACCAGACTGTCCGCGTCACTGGTCGCCAATGAGAAAATCACACGCTCCGGAAATTTGGACAGAATATTCTCCCCGTAATACATCGTCTCCCGAACCGTCTGGTACTCTAATGATGATACCACAAAATGAATGCCCATGGCAGATCCATTTGACATTAATTTTAATAATTTATCCCCGACCGACAGATTATCATCCCGGTCACCCCCGCTGGAGAACATACTGTTGATCGCTGCAAACGGGTCGTCCGCGTCCATGAAGCCCCCCGGCTCATCAAAAGTCGGTTCTTCGTCCAGATAATCCGACTCATCGATCGGCTCACCCTTCATCATCGTCTTTACAATGTCCAGGAACTGAAGGTTCTTGATCACGATGAAAATCACTTCATTGGAGGCACGCTTTTTGTTCGCGACATATTTCTGATAGATATCCTTGATATAACGGATAATATCCCCCCGATCCAGAGCGACATAGAAACGGGAGTTGGACATCAGAAGTACATCGTAGAAATCCTCCGAGACATCCTCACCGATCATTTTTTCTCCGTCTATGCAATAGACGCTCGCATTCTGGTTCAACAGAGCAGCTATCATGTAATTATTGGCTACCATGTTCGCCATCTGCTCATTGGAACCGCAGATCAGCAGATTATGTTTTCTCTTTTTGTCCACAGAGATCGCAAACGGCGGAGCCACACGGATCAGCGTACCCATGTGAATGCTCACCGGAAGGCTGTCCGTATAGCCGAATCCCTTTGAGCGATAATAGTCCAGCAGCTTCGTCGTACGGCTGCCCTCAAAAGTTTGGAGATTACAGGGAACATCCGCAAAGGTTTTGCTGATCAGATCCAGATACTCCTTCTGCGTATTCGGATCACAGTACGCCGTGCGGAAGCCGATATTTTGCTGCTCAGTATAGTCCAGGTTCATCACCGCGGTTCCGATCGGTCCCTTCATCATCTCAAAGGCGCGTACATCGTTCTGGTCAGAGAACAGATACCTTGCGTCATTTTCGCCGCATTTTAGTCCCACGCGAACCCGCATCTGCTCAACTGTGCCATGGGAAAGCGCCAGTTCTGAGATCACTTTCGTCGACTGCGTCGCCATGAGCAGATGGATGCCGAACGCACGCCCTTCCGTAACAATCCGGTTCGTCAGCTCCGCGCACTCCATCGCGACACTCCGGTTTGAGGAGTCATTAAACAGGATCTGGAACTCATCCATAATCACAAGGAGCCTCGGCATCGACTCTCCTGTGGCCTGTATATAACCCTTCAGGCTGGTCTGTCCGGCCTCTTTAAACTGAGCGCCACGGTGCTCCATCTCACTGACCAGATTTTCCAGAATGCTCTTGCCAAATTCCTGCATCGCGTCGAGCGCCAACAGCTGGATATGGGGCAGAGGCACAGACTCATATATTTTAAATTCCGTCCCGCTCTTAAAGTCCATCAGATACAGGTGCAGCTGTTCCGGCGAATAGTTCAGCATACCGCTCATGATGATTGTGTGCAGAAGCGTCGATTTGCCGGAACCGGAGGCACCCGCGATCATGCCGTGATGCGAGGAGCCCTCGCCGAGCGTCATATTCACCACCGCGTCTCCGTCACCGACGCCGACCGGGATCCGCATAGATTTTGCGGAATTCATGGAGAACAACCGGGGCGGCATGATATCCTTGAAGGAAAGCCCACGCTTCTTGATCGCGTCCGCGCGCTCCAGGTAATCATTGATAAACGCATCCGTATCTACACCTGTCATCTCTCCATGCAGGCGGATCGGCAGGTTGTAGGGCAACATGATGTAATTGCCGTCCCGGTATTCAATATTCGTGCAGAACCGGGTGATAGACTCCAGCCGCTCATCGATATTCTCATAACGCGAGAAGGAAACGTCCGGATTATAGCAAATAATGGCAAATACGCCGCACTTATTACCGTTCCGGAGAATATTGGAGAGCAGATCAATGCTCCTGCCGTCCATCCTGCTCGGAAAATCATAGATCACCAACAGCGTGACCAACTCCGCACGGTTCGGAGTGTTAAGATTGTAGTCGAGAATATCCTGATACCGGTTGCCCAGCTTTTCCTGGATAAATTCATCGATCTGCGCGTTGATCTTCTGGAGCCGGGCTGTCATCATTTCCTGGCTCGTATAAATTTTCCGGTCAAAAATATCCGGACAGCGCTTGCGAAATTCCAAAAACGGGATAATGCTGTTTCCGCGCTGTTCTCCGTCGAAAACACAGATATTGACCTTTGTCACCGGCATAACAGACAAAAAGCTCCACATGACATGGTGAGTAAAGGCCAGCATTTCCCGACTATTTTTTTCCGGGCAGTTCAGGAACAGATTGAAGCTGTTTTTGAGGTCAAAAGCCAGCGGCAGCTCGACCAGAGAAGTCTCACCATCCTCGCCTGTCCCCGCGCCAAATTTGTCGACAATCGTCCGGTAGCCGACGCTATCAGAAAAAATATCCCCCGGATACAACACGTTTCCGAGCGTGACATACTGCTGAAACACCGCATCCGCGTCCGGCACTTTCCCATAGGTTTTGTCGCAGATATCCAACAGCTCGCAAACGCGCTTTACGCTCGCGTCCAGCTCCAGGGAGTCCTTCGCGTCGACCAACCCCCGAATCAGAGGCGAGAAAGCGATGCCGCGATTCCGGATGCCTTCATAAATCAGCATATATTTGCTAAAAAATCGGCCAAAATCGGTCTTGTCCGGCATATCATAGCAGGAGAGAGGCAGACCTTTGAGCACAAAGCTGCCCTCGCTCTGCACAATCATCGTCGTCATATTGCTGATCTCTTTCATATTGTTGTCAAACTCGTTAGAGCGAGTGCCCTCTTCTTCCGGGAGGTAAGCGATCAGCGTATAGACACCGCATCTGCTGCCATTGCGCAGAATATTTTTCAGATCGGCAAGCATCCGCTCATTGAAGCCTCTCGGGAAATCATAAATCACGAGCAGTTCCGCTTTCGCCTGATAGTTGTCATTGTCTTTCTCATAATCAAAAATCGTATTATAAGTATTCCCGAGCCTGTCCTGGATGACGGTTCCTATGTATTCATTGAGTTTTACAATTTTTTCCGCCACCTCATCCCGGTTGACATATATTTTTTCACCAAACAGCGCCGGGAGTTTCTTTTTCGCGTCGAAAAACGGCGTTATACTGTTCCCACGGTTTTCAGGATCTACAATGCTGTAGGTCAGCCTGGCGACCGGCATCATGGAGAGAAACGCGTACATAACCGAATGGGTGAACGCCTCCACTATCGTCTGATTGCTGTTGTCACTCACAATCAGCCACGCCGGCGCCTTTTTCGATGTAAAGAGCACCGGAAAGCGAATCACGCTGCCAGTCATCAGCTTCGCGCATTTATCCTTAATGATCGACGCCACAATGCCCGACTGTACAAAAAAGTCTACAGGATAATCCACAAAGGAAACAAACAGGATATGGTCTACCAGCTTTTCGCCAGTATTGACTTTCAGAAAACTGCCCTTATAGCGCGCGGTCACAGCCGCGAGCGATCGGATCGTCTCATCCGGCAGCAACTTATCCAGCATCGAATAGATCTGATCGGCGACGTCGTCCAGATTCACCAGATGCTTCTGCTCAAACGCCTCCATCTCATTTTTATTGCGATCAATCAGGTCGTTTTGCTGCTTGAGAAAGTCTCTCTTCAGTGACCGCAAATTTTCATCCGTCAGCGTCGGAAGTTCACCCTCGATCTCCTTTACAAATACCTCCACAGTGTTGCGCAGAATGATCAGCTCATCATAATCCTTTTTGCGCTGGCTGGACAGCATAAAATTCAGGCCATTTAAAACTCCCGGAAGCACCGTCTCCGCATAGTGCTGCGACATGGAGGAAAATTTCTTCTGAAGCTGATCCAGCGCGGAAAAATAATCGGTAACATCGTCAAACTCCGGACTCGTCTGCCCTGCCAGCTCTTCTTCTCTCTTCTTTTTTGACTTTACAAAATATTTATCGACAGCGGAAAGCTTTTCTTCCAGCCGGATGATGTCCGATAAAATATCTTTCGCACGGTTGATCGTCCGTTTCGACTGGGTTCTTACGGCCGTACAGCTACTGTTATAATTTTTATTCAGCTGCTCCACAAGATTTGCCTGACTATTTTCCAGCTGGCTTTTTTTCTTCGTATACTGCGCCTGTGTATTGCTAATCAAAGACTCCGCATTATCGGCAAACGCATTGATATTCGCCACTAACGCAATAATTTCTTCCTGGGATAATACTTCCATATGAATAATCCTTTCCCTTCGCAAAGCGAACTCTCAGGACAAACCATACTGCCGTTTTCCTGTTTCTCCGGCTACTTTGGGCTTTCCTGTTCTTTCTGTCTCACAGGCTATTCCTGGCTCTCCTGTTTCTTCTGTCTCTCCTGCTTTTCCTGTAGTTCATACCTGCAGCACTGATGATCAACGCAGGAAGCTTTCCCGAAACCTACGACCAGGGATCTGGTAATCTGGAGCGGGTAGCTGAAGATCTCCACCATCTCACCCCCAATCTGCGGATTGGAAGTATTACAGACTACGGTGTACTGTTTCAGATCATTCAAGACTCTCGGTATATAGTCCGCATTCGTCAGGTTCAACAGATCAATCGCAAGCTTAATGCCGATAGTCGTGATGAAATTGATGTCAACAGAGATGCCAGGCTCAAATTTCATGCCCTCGGTCAGTTCCTGATTCGAGTAAATATGATGGTTCGCCTGCGCCCGCGCAGAAATATTCCCTCCGTCCCCAAGAGCGCACTCGTAGCACGGCATCCCCCGGTCAGGTACGTGATAAAATATCTCCCCCGCATAAGCCCTCTCCCAAAAACCAATGGAAATAAAATATGAAGAATAATAAATACTGATCCGGTTCGTATATACATCCGCTGCACGGTTGTCCGCACATCCCACAAAGACGGTGTCACCGGGCACACAAAATGCGTCCAGCTGCGCTTTCGGAAGATTCTGCGCGATCCCCTCATACTTCTGTACATCCACGCTCGGGTTGATGTTTTTGAGTTTTCTCTCCAGGGCATTGACCTTCAGGTCGCCGACATCCTCGATCCCACACTGATGTCTACAGATATTATGATACTCAACAATGTCCGCGTCGCAGAGCAGAAAGTGTCCGACTCCAGACCGTGCAAGCTCCATGGCTACCAGGCTGCCTACTGAACCACAACCCAGAATTACCGCCCGCTTTCCAGACATAATATCCGTCTCCAGAATCCCCTTGTTGCGGGAAAAAATACTCTGATACAGGCCGTAAGATTCCACTTTCAGGTTCTTTCCCTCGCTAAAGAAAAGGAGTCTTCCCCCGGAAACTGACGCAGAAAGCCCTGTATCCGTCTCATCCACCTGCGTTTCCAGAGCCTGTACCGTGCAGAGATACTCTCCGCGCTCCTTTAATTCTTCCGGATATACGTTAAAGATAAAGGTATCCGGGAAATACCGACCGTACAGTTTTCTCTCTCTTACATCCCGCAGCTGCTCCTCGGAAATAAAGACAGTCTTTTCGATCTCATCATTAAAAAAGTTTTCCATATCTACTCATCCTCATTTTTATTCAGGCGTATCAATTGTGCCAGCGAAGTCAGGATATTCCTTGTCTCTGGCTCCACAAGACTGCGGGGTCTCTTCGCCTCCTGCTCATTCGCCGCTTCCTTTGCCATGTAGTACAGATCCTCAAACAGCCCCTGCTCATAAATATATTTCTCGCCATTGTGCCAGAAGATCAAGCTTGCCCTCCCCTCATGGTAGCCAAAGGTCACTTTTTCCGTCCCATCCGGTGTGTCCTGGGAAAGAATGATCCGCCCCTCGGAAGAGATCACTGACATCTGTACGCCGATCTCATCGGACAGAAAGGAAAGATCTTTCACCACATTCTCAATCAGCATCTCCTGAAGCTCGTCTGAATCCATACCCGGCTTTCGAATGTCTTCCTCCACGAGCCGATCCTGATAGTATGGCTCAATAAAGTTCATAAAATGATCCAGCCTCGCAAAAGCTCCATATCCGTCCAGTTCTTCTTCCCTTCGCATAATATTCTGCATGAGTTTCTCATAATGCTCTGTACTCTTAAATCGCAGATATTTTTCGGGGATCAGGTGATCGCCTACCACATAGGATATCCTGGAATACCTGCACGGTCTGCCCACGTGATACATGGTCAGGCGGAATTTCGGGTCAATGTTCACCAACCCGGAAATCGCTCCGGCCGGCCTCATGGAAGCATATTTGGAATTTGTTCCGTTGTCCGTCATTGAAAATACATCAAATGAACCCGGATGACGATGCCAAAGGCCGATCAGGGTCAGCCTTTCTTCGTACAGGTTCGCGATTTTATTGATCAGATGCTGCGTATATTTCTGATCATACTCAAAATAAGCCACTTCAAAAATAGAATTCGGTCCGGGGTCTATCGTCTCAATTACATACCAGATGTCCCGGTCATAAATCCCCAGAAACAGACCGCCCGTCTCTGTTGCTATTTTCTCCGTGGTCTCAGCCATGACTGCAGCATAAGCTCTGTCAGAAAAAACTACCTTCATTGTCGTACCTCCAGGAATAGAAAAACGTCCGGCTTCAGGTATGTGAAGCCGGACGTTCCAGTAATTTTAATAATTACCCTCCATAGCGACATCGTCGCTGATTTCGCCGTTCAGCCACATCTCACAAAGTACGATCCATTTGCACGCCCAGCTGAGCGAGGAGGCGGCAGACGTCGATCTGGTCTGTCCCGTCTTAAAATAGCGGGGATCCGCCGTACAGATAAAATACTCTTCATTGCGGCCAAAATTTCCACGATAAATATGCGGCAGGCCAAGTCCGAATCCATGCTTAAGCGCATTATCGTACGTGCCGTAGGTCTGTAGCACGAGCGGCATCATCTGCTGCGCGACATCTTTCAATCTTGGTGAAACAGGCAGGATCTGAATCGATCCGCCGTACTCATCTTTCCCGGCGTGCGGGTGGTCGTTCTTATAGATTAGCATAAGATCCCAGACCATGCCGCCCTCTCCGGTCGGCTGCACCTTACCGCGCCAGTAAAGCCTTCCTGTACCATCCTGAAGCTGGTTGATCCGAAAGCTTGGGAAAAACTTCTGCATGGCGGCAACCTCCGCCTGATAAAGATCCGGGTCGCTCTGATACCAATAAAATGCCATTTTCAGTCCTCCCCGGCAAGCTTGCCGTCCGGAACCTGGATACCAGACATTCCGTTTTCCTGCATCTCATCCTTTGTGCCCACTTCACCGGTAGGTGTCACTACCACCGGGTTGCCCTGTCTGAGCGCCTCCGCCAAAGCTCTGCGGCGAGCCGCAGCTACATCACTGTTTGAATTGTCCATTTCAAATCCTCCTTTCAGCAACTTCCTATGCGGCAAAGCCTCTGATAATCTCGCCATTCTCCGCGATGGTCGTCGTCGCGCGTCTTACAGCCGCATCCGCCGCCTGCTCGCCCTCTGTACGAACCATCCTCGCATAAGAGTTGTTCGCGAGCTGGCCGCCTTCATTCATAAGCGAATCCAGATCCGTGTCGGCATTCTGAAGACGTATCGTCATATATTCCATGTACTCCTTGATCTGCGCAAGAGCCGCTGTATCCTCCTCAATACAGTTTGACGTGTGTTTCAGATACTGTATATAACTGATCGTATTGGTAACCGTAGCCCAGATACACTTAAACGCCACTACAAAACACTGGATCAAAACATAGAAAATCGCGGCAATCCAGCCACCATCGCCAGAAAAAATCAGCTTGATCGCTTCCCATATCATTGCAAAATAAGCTTTTATCGCACTCAAGAACACGCCGCCGATACAGGCAAAGAAGAATATGGAAAACAAAAATACAAGAATACCCCCGCTTCCGGCCGCGCCGATCGCCGAAGCACCATATGCAATACCAAAAATACCGCCCAGCACCATACCGATAATGGATAAAATAAACTGTGCTTTAATCTTCCTTTTATTTTTGGTGAGCTCCGCGACATTGTCAGCTATGATCGCCTCACAGCAGTCATAACAGAGAGACTTGTTCGCGTACTCACCCGCTGAGACGCCAAACGCCTCCGCGCAATCTCTGCATATGTATTTCCCGCATCTGGCACACTGCGCCGCCGCAGGCTCACTCGGATGATGATAACACACCGCATTCGTGGCGCGTCTCATCCCTCCGCCGGGCGGTGTAAAGATGGGTGCCCCCGAAGACGCGTAGCCATTGTCGCTGTCATTCGGCGGGGTAAATGTTGGATAACTCTCTCCCATATCAGGTTCCTCCTTAAGTTAAAATTTAACCTCATTGTATCGATCCAGTGACTGAGCCAGTTTTTCCAGCCTGGGCATGGATGCGTGCAATGTCTCGATCGGGGTCGCTGTCAGCCTTGCTATCCGCTCCATGAGCATTTTAAACTCAGCAGCCTGCGCGTCATCCCAGCCGGATGTCGACGGCATTGCCGAGCGGATGCCCCCGCTGATGCGTTCCAGATCTTTCATTGTAGTGGAAATGTCCCTGCGCATTTCACGTATTATCTCCGGAGAAGCTTTTACCGCCATACTGATACCTCCTAATAAATACTTGTGGATTCGTACGCAACAACCGCAGCCATCAAATCATTCAGTTTTACAAGACAATCCTGTAACTCATCCACCGGTTTGATCAAAGCGGTACAACATTCATTCACAATCCCACCCAGAGCCGTGTATTTCTGGTCCTTCCAGCCATTTGCACCGGCACGTTGATAGTTCTGCCGCAAACTTCTCGCAGCTGTCTCCAGTTCATGGATGGATGCCTTGCAACAGTTCATCCCTCCCTGAATCGCGGCGCGCTCAACGGATACTCCACCAGCCATAGTTTTTCCTCCTGTTCAGGTAATTTATATGATTTAAGAAGTTTCCTTCAGACGCCCTAAAGTATTACGGACAAATAACTGTCTATGCTGGAGATACAGATATCCAGGGCAGACACATTACTCTGCGCGGCCATGTCAGAGCGGATCTCAAAAAACCTGACCGCCGAGACATACCGGTTCAGGTCATCCTCAACCCTCCGGTGCGCATTACGCAGTCTTTCAAGCTTGTTCAGAAGATTGCTGTGCCGTCTCTTCTCTGACGCAAGTTCGCTTTCCGTCCTGGACAACTCTGATTTACACTGCTGCTGTTCTCTGGCAAGTTCGCTGACGCGGTACTTCGCGTCCCGCACACTCTCATACAGACAGTTATACTCATACTCGAGATCTGAAAGCAGACTCGCGGCCGCGTCCGACTCACGCTCCAGATCCTGTCCCATAATCGCGTTCATCTGATCCCTGACCGCGTACATCCGGCTCTCCATGTTGTAGATGGAACTCTCCAGCTGTTCTGTTTCACTGCGGATCTGCACCAGACGATCTTCGAGCCGATGAACACTCTCCTCGAGCTGATTGATCCGCGTTTCAGATTCCTGTACATCCCGAACTGCCCCATCTATCACAGCCGAATTATGCATCCGTATCTCATCCGCTCTGCCGCGCGACCGACCGGACGTACCCACCATATCCGTTTTAAAATCGCACAGCGCAATTCTCACCTGCTGTAGTGCCTCGGTCGTCACTGATACCATTCGTCAGCCTCCTAATATTTCTCCTGCGCGATAGATTCGAACCGGTCAATCGACCGGCAGCACTCCTCACCACTGACAATCACATCTCTCGACATATTCGCAATTCTTCTGACTGCCCCGGACAATTCCTGAAACTTTGCGTCTTTCCACAGCACCGAAGCGCGGTTCACACCGCTGCCAAGCCTCTTTACCGAAGCCTGAAACTCATCAAGATCCTTCCGAATATCCTCGGCTCCCATATCAAACCCTCCCGAAACATATAAATGCCAGACAGAATTTTGTGTATTATAAAATTTTCATTAAAATCGAAAACGAAACGTGAATAATTTATAAACAAATTATACCGAAAAGTGCTGCTAAGGCAATTAAAAAAAGCGATAGAACTATAAATTGTCTGGATTCATAAAGCTGTCTCCGGAAAAAATATCGTCCAGGCCGATGTCGTAAGAAACTTCCTGAGAGGTATCCGCTGGCAGCTTAATGGCTCCGGCAACCGCTGACGAAAGCATCGGCGACGCATTCCCCAGTGAGGGCGTTTCAGCCACTTTTCCCGCTGCACTGCGATCGGACGGCTCACCCTGGCCGGGCAGTGCAGCACGCCCTGGAAGTTCATCCATTCCAGGTGGTTCCTCCGGAATCATTTCCCGGGCCAGGTTGGCCTGCTCCCAGGCAAATTCAAAAATATCCTCTGTCAGATACGGCCCGTCCGCCCCTGTCGGAACAGAGGCATACTGGCTGTCCCGGTAGCGCTGCGCCGCAATCGCCTTGCAACACAGTGCTACCGTCTGAAGCTCTGCATACGTAAAGCCGTCCGTGCGCTCAGCCATCTGAGAAAAAGTAAGGGACATTCTGCCCTGAAAAACCGGCTCCAGCGTCAACCGGAAAAAAGTCTCCCGTTCGACCGCGTCCGGCGCTTCCACATGGAAAACAGTGAACAGCCGACAGAGGCGAAGCCAGTTCTTGGCAGCTTCCATTTTCCCTGAACATACGCCCAGGGGCGGTCCGGCGAAATCCGGGCGCGGAGCTCGCGAACGGCTGCCTGGCCGTCCGTACGGCAGCTCCTGCGCAATCGCCGCCGCCATCACAGGGAACTTCCTATTCGCCACCCGCTCCAGGCCTGCGGCCAGAGAGGTACATGCCTTATCCTTTGTGGCAATCCGCTCAAAGGAGCGGAGCAGGAGAAAAGTCTTTTCCCCGGAATGAAGCTCGTTCAGCAGCACATCAATCCTGGCAAAAGCCTCTTTTCCATTTTTCCCCAACAGATCGGTACTGTCCAGATCCAGAATGCGGTATCCGCGGGAAGCCATTTCTCCGGCCAGAGCCTCAGCCAGGGTGGTTTTGCCGACCCCCGGCGCCCCGCAGAAGAGAAACAGGCTTCGCCCACGGCTATTTGAGTCGCCCCGCAATGCTTCGTCCAGGCAGCAGCCCCCCAGCAGCTCCTTCCAGCTCTTTCTCCCACGGATCTGCTCCAAATCCGAAGAGAAGTCCTTCTGATAAAAAGCTTCTATATTCCAGTTCAATTCACTACCTCCTGTTTTCCTGTGGACAATCACTCATCCATGCCCTTCCGGAATCGCTCTTCCCATTCATCCAGATCGCGCAGAATGTCATCCTTCGGAGTCGGCAGGCACTCATTCAGCGCCTGTTCAAACAGTTCTCTAGTAATCGCGAAACTGCCGTCTTTCAGAGCCGCGATCGCTCTATCCTCATTCTTGTATTCGGCCATGACCCGCTTGGCCACCAGATCCTTGACTTTCCTGGTCAGACGGTCAATATCACGGTAATTGTAGCCTTCTGTCAGTGCAGCCATCTGCTCGAACGAGATGCCCGGGGCCGTTTTGAGAATATCCTTGAACTTGTGTTCAAAAGAAAAGCTCCTGGCCTCCGAATCCGGCAGCGGTACACGGATCAGCTCCACACGGTCCAGCATTGCATTATCCACCTGGTTCGGATAATTCGTCGCCCCGATGAAGATAATCGGCTTGTCCGAGGAATTTATCCGGTTATATCCTGTCAGAAACGCGGTCGTGATAGAGGCCGCATATTCCGGAAGATTCGGCAGAGAGCGGTTCTTGCAGACGCCGTCGATCTCATCAATAAAAACGATGCACGGAGCATTCTCCTCCGCTTCCTCAAACAGGCGAGTCACGATCTTCTCTGCCTCCCCCACATATTTACTCAGGATATCGGAGCCTACCAGAGCCAGATACTTATAATCCTTTTCCATCAGCTCGTGGGCAAACGCCTCGATCACATAGGTCTTCCCGCAGCCCGGAGGGCCAATAAAGAAATAAGAGCGAAGATTTTTCATTTTCAGGTAAGTGCGAAGCTTATTAATTCTGGAATCGCTGATACATTCCTTCAGCTGCTCTTTGAGCTTTTCCATTCCGGATACGTCCGAAAATGAATGTTTCGGCGCTTCCTTGAACCATCCGGAGACATCCCTGTCCGCCACAGCCACATTCGTCTGCGGCGCGGACGGTGAAGATGCAGATCCCTGCGTGCCCTTTTTCCCGGCTGTTTCTTTCTTCCCCTCCGGCTTTTTGAACGCGTCCGGATTCAGAATACGCACAATCCCTTCGATCCGGCGGTTCAAATCCTGAAGACGGCGCTGGTAGTGCAGCCGCTCCTCTCCGGTACTCATGTTCGCCATCTCCGAGCAGCGCATCGCCGCCTGCTGAAGCAAAACACACTCCGCCTTGCTGTGCTTGTTGCCGTTCGCCACAAACTCCTGCTCCGCCTTTTTCAGATATTCCTGACAGAGATTTTCATTTCTCAGCATGGTTCTGATATAATTATCTTCCATAACTGCCTCCTTCCTTACTGTCGCCTTCCACGTTTTCTTTACTGATTCTTACCGGCTTTCCACGCCGATATCTGCCTGTTTTTCACTGGCTCCTCCCACTTTACAGCTGATTCAGCAGGTCATCAATGTTCTTTGTAATATCCTCAATACTCTCATTTGTATTTTCCGGCGCTGAGCCGTCGCCCGCAAGCAGCTCATCCAGATTTCCAAACGCGGTCATCAGCTCATCCGTATCCTGTACAATTCCCTCCCGCGCGTTCAGGCATGCCTCCACGCTTTCCCCGTTAATCAGGCGTTCAATCATATCCGCGGACACGAGAGTCCCCACATCCACACCGTCCTCCCGGCTCACATCCGTACCGCTTAACGCGGAGAGCGTATTAATCAGATCTTTTCCAGCACCGGAAGAACTGCCGGACATCTTCTTAAGCCCGCCCAGCACTCCTTTCGGATCAATCTTACCGACCCGTCCGGACATACCGTTGATCGTTCCCAGCAGAGCGCTCATTTCGTTCATGGATTCGTAAAGTTCCTCATTCGTCGACAGTTCCTGCAGCCTTGCCAGAGCGGAGTCAACAATATTCAGTGAATAATATGCCACTCCGATCCTGGAATAGTTCGCGGAATTTTTGATGCCTTTTGTCTTATTCGCGCGGGCAATCAGCAATTCTCTCTGGAGGATCACGCGATATTTGTCCTTCAGCTTCAGGAGCCGCGTCCTCGTCTCCAGCATATTTCTCATCAGTTCAGTCTCTTTCTCTCTTTTGCTTTTGTCCCTGTCTTCTTTTGGCTTAAAAAAAGGTCCGATTTTCATTTTTTTCCTCACTTTCCATCCGGTTAATTGTTCAGAAGCTGCGCGGTCTGTTCCTGGGCAAGCTCCTCCTGCAGCTGCTGCTCCTGTGCAATCCGTCTTCCCTCTTCCACTTCCCGCTCATGGTTTATAATATCCTGATATTTCATATCATTCTCAATGATCCGGTCAAGCATTTCGCTTGACGAGAAAATCGCGTCCATAAGTGCGTCGAAGCCCTTCGTTACTTCCTCCAGGCGTCCGATTTCCTCCTGCTCTTTTCTGAGCGATTCCTGGAATGCAGCCTGGAATTCTTCCATCTGCCGAACCAGATGCTCACCCTGTACTCCTGTAGTCTCAATAATCTGTAGCTCGAGCGTTTGGATATTCGCCTGGTACTGCGCTTTACGCTGGTAGGAGGTCGCCTTTACCCGCTTGATATTGGCGACCATATTGTAAAGATCAATCACCCGCCGTTTCTGTGTATCCAGGATCAGCGCACCGCCCGTCAGCGGCGTCCGGTTGACCAGAGCGTTATTCAGTTCCTGTATGTACTCCGGATGCAGCTTCTGATTCTTTTCGCTCTCGGCATAGGCCTTTTTATACTCCTCCTTGCGCTCCTCATACTCGACATCCAGCTTCTGGATTTCCTGATCCAGAGCGTCAACCTGACAGCTCATCTCTGCAAGAGTGAGCAGCCGTCTCACCTTATCCTTCCGGATAATCATCTCCTGCTGAACCTGCTCCTCCGAGATCCCTTTCGTCTCCGCGCGCGCCTCACGGATACTTGAACCGATCATGCGGCAGATCTGATCCGCTGTGTTCTCGTAACCTCCGGCAATAGAGCTTTTCAGAAGAGCCGCCATCTTTACTATAACACCGTCGATCTCCTGCGTATCCACCGCCGAGGTCGGCGCATTCTCCAGCGCCGTCTTAAACGAATTTACGAGCTGCTGATAAGTACGCAGTTTTTCCTCGCTGATCACATCGTTCGTACTGTAAAACTGTACCTGACTCAACTCATTGATAATGTCTTCCCCGCCTCTGCGGTGAATATTCACGGATTCCTGAATCTGCTGCCGTTCATCTTTCTGGGGTTCCTCTTTCTTTCCTTTGAATAATCCCTTCACTGCTTCCAGCATTCCCTTTTCTCCTTTCCATTTATTCTTTTCCAAAGATCTGTACAACCAGCCACATCATCACACTGATGATCATACACGGAATCATTGCCATCGCCCCACACACCAGAAACTTTGCCATGAATTCCATAAATGTGTACATTCCCATAGCCTGCGCGTTTACCGGCTCCGTCAGAAGATAAACGCCGCCGATATAACTGCCGCCCAGAGCAAACAGCCACTCCGCAAGGAAATTGACAATCAGATGCCGCTTCACATTGTCATCATATCCTCTGAAAAACAGCTGATACAAATTCACCAGCAAAATCAGAGCCGCGGCGATCACCTGTACCAGAAGCAGCCGCCGACTCACCTGGCTCTGCAGGACAATCATATAGACCCAGAGCAGAACTCCCGCGACAAACGGTATGGCACAGATCAGGATCCCGGTCATCCCGGAGTTCGGGCCAGGCCGCACCTGTCTGCGTGGCGGTGATGCAAGATCATAATTGCCTTCCGGAGACTGATACCGGGTGCCGATCCCCGGGGTTTCCGTGCTACCGCTTCTCGTGTTTCTCGCGTTTCCTGTGCCGCCGGTGCTTCTTCCCCCGGTGGATCTGCTGCTGGTATTTTTCTTTTTTGCCATTTTTCTTCCCCTCTATCATTCAGGTTAAAAGCCTGTCACGAAGCGACTGTTTCTAAAAGTGAAATTTCCCCGGAAGACTCATATTCCCTTGGATTGCCCACCAGAATACAAAAGGATAGCCCCTCTTCCATTCGAACCCCTACTTTCCATAATCCGTCGCCCTTAGGCGCCTTTACCAACACTTTTTTTTGCGCCACACCCTCTGCCCTTCTTATAACCGTCGTCAATTCAAGCGTGTCATCCTCAATCCAGGCGAAAGATTCCTTATACCAGATGATATCCCCGGCAGAAAGCTGTTCAAAGGAGGAAGCCAGCTCAATTTCGCTTTCTTCTGAGAGTTCAAGGCTGCTCTCCCGCATCCGATAGGAATATACATGGATTCCAACCGAAATCCCGGAAAGCTTCTTTTTCCGGTATTCAGCCACCATCTTCTGCATGGTCGCATCGTCTTCCGGAGTATTCTTGCCAGCCACGACATGAAAGACCGGAAAACCGCAGACCGGACATCTCTGCGCCTTCACTTCATTTCCACATACAAGACATTTCATGACCGATAGCCTCCCTTTTCCAAAAATTTCACAAGCGCCCTGTACTGCTGCTCAAACGCCGCAAGCTCCTGGCTGAGGTGGCTGGAACGCGTATTCAGTAAATCCCGCAGCTTTTCCGCCTCCGCCTTGTTTGGGTACTCCCAGTTGCCGCTTAAAGTAGCGTCCTGCTTCATCGTATTCCAGAGTTCCTGCCAGATTTCCGTGTGCTGCGCAAACAGCCGCAGCGGCTCACGATACTCCTCCTCCAGTTTTTCCAGGACGATCCTCGCCTCCGCGTCCTCCCGGATGCAGGAAATATATTCCTGTTTCTTCTGGCTCAGGGATACGCTCATGGTCTCAATATTATCGCGAAGCTTTTCCAGGGAAGCGGTTTTTTCCGTCAACTCACTTCGAATAACCTTTTCCTCTTTCTCGGCCCTCTCCTCGGCCTCATTCAGCGCGTCCCGCTCCGCTTTCAAATTGCGACTCTTTGTATCCAGCCTGGCTTCCCGCTCTGACCGCTCGAATCCCCACTGTCGCAACTCCTCTTCCAGCTCCGCGCGTCTTTGCAGCAGCTGCTGCTCCTGTTCTTCACGCTGCTGCGCAAATTCTTTCTCCTGTGCTATCCGGAGCGTTTCCAGCTTTTCCTCCTGTTCCGTACGCCGCGCAGTCATGGACTCCTCCTGCTCCATGCGCCACCGCTCAAGCTCCTCCTCCATCTCCGTGCGCCGCTGCGTCAATTCCTGCTCCTGAGCTTCTTTCCGCTGCGCCAGCTCCTGCTCCTGCGCTTCCTTCCGCTGTGTCAGCTCCCGCTCCTGCGTCTCCTTTCGCTGCGCCAACTCCTGTTCCTGCGCTTCCTTCCGCTGTGTCAGTTCCTGTGCCAACGTCTCCCGACACTGCGTCAGCTCCTGCTCCTGTCTCTCGCGCAGTTGCTGTGCCTCAGCCTCTATCCGGGCGCGCTCCTCTTCAAACGCTTCTGTTGACTCCGCGACAAACTTTTCATGCGCCTCTTTCGCCATCCTCAGCCTTCCGGCGGCTGCAGATGCGGACTCCCGATGCTCCTCTTCAACCGCGGCAAGCTCCTTTACAGCCGCATGAAGTTCCTCGTCCAGCGCCTGAATGCGTTCCTCTGTCTCCGCTTTCCTTATGCACACCTCTTCCTGAATGGTCTGTTCTCTCTCCCGAACGGCCGCCAGCGCTTCTTCCGCGGATTCTTTTTCCTGCTCCGCCCTTGCGATCGCTTCTTCTGCTTTCGGCAGTTCTTCCTCCCGCAGGGAGCGCAGTTGCGCGCGCAGCAGATCCTCCTGCCGGTTCAGCTCTTTCAGCTGATTCAGCGCCTCCTCCTTTTCCAGAGTCACCCGCTTTACAGCCGCGATCTCATCTTCCTTCCTGCCAAGCTCTCGCTGCTGCGCATCCAGATCCTCCTGCGCCTTCTTAAGACGCGCCAACTCCCCTTCCAGGGCGTTAATTTCGTCTCTGGCATCCACAAGCTTCTTTTCCGCCTTTTCCCAGCGTGCGGCATAATCCGACGAATTTAAAGTCTCACGATTGCTGTCATAGAGCCTTCCCACCGTGCGCGCCAGCCAGCACATGGATACAGCCGCCTCATCCTTATCTCCCACCGGCTGCTTCTCCAGGACCGCCCCCGCCTCAGATTTCACATCCTCATAAAAATCACGGAACACATCCAGCGCGTCCCGGATCGTCACGCCATCTTTCTGCTCGATTAGCTGTAGCGTATCATATATCCGGTTGAACTTCATCTTGTGTCCTCCTTGCTATTTGCTGATAACCTTCTCTACCTTTGCCATCTCAAAGAGCTCGCCAAACCTGGACAGCTCAATCACACGATCGTCTTCTCCCATTTTTCCTTCAAGCAGGTTGTATTCTCTGATGTGGATGGAAAGTACCTCGGAGGAATCCAGTGAAAACCCGACGACAGCCGTCCTGTATTCGTTATTCACAATGTTCTGCAGTCTCTGTTTAAATTCTTCTTTCAGTGGAACCACAATGGCCGTCCGCTCATCATGGCCCATATTGATGACAAAGGAAGAAATCGCGTTTGAGGCGAAGAAAGTAATAATCATCTGTCCGTCCGCGGAATTGACCGGATAGTAAGCTTTGTTGAATTCAATATCTTCCTTATATCGAAATGCGTAATCCAGGCACGGATTTCCATCCATGTCCATCTCAAAAATGCCCACCGAATACGGCGCTGTCTGGCGGATACCGATCTCCCCGGACGCGAGCAGAGCCGTTCCCAGTGAAATCGCCTTCTCGCAGTCTGCCTTGTTGCGGATAATATTCTGCTGCCGCCGATCCCTGGCTATGAACTTAAACACATCCATCATCTGTTTTTTTACAAGATAAAAATTGCCAAATCCGCCGACAAGAGCAATTTTGAAATTGTCCTGTGTCCGATCCATATAATCAATCCCGTGTTTTTCCATAAACCCGGTCATCTCTTTCAGCTTTTCCTCAAACACGTCCCGGATCACCTGATTGTATACTTCCACCAGCAGGGCGTAGGTGATCTCCACATACTCTCCCTTATAGCTTACACTCGTAAACTCCTCGTCCAGCTCGTCCAAGTCATCGATCCCACAGTCCGAGAACATATCGCTGATGGCATCGGTCCGATCCTTCAGCTCCTCCTCCAGGTCATTTACGGCTTTATAAAACTTCCCGTCCGTGACCAGCTCCTCGTCCTCCCCAAGAAGACCCGCACGGCGGATCGCTTCCTCCATCACGCTTTCCATATATACGATGCCGGCCTTGCCAATGTGACGGTCTGTATTCTCACCCGCTCCGTTGCTCTCGATCACCTTGATGCGCATGAATCTATGAGCGCCGTCTTCCCCATCGGCAATGACTGTGGTCAGGCTGATGTCCAGCGTTCCGCCGCCATAGTCAATCAGCAGAATATTTCCTTCAAACGCCCTGCCGGTCAGGACATTGAAGTTGTAGGCAAAAAAAGCGCTCGCGGCCGCCGGCTCACTGACTACCTGTACTGTCTTTATGGCAGGTATTTCCGCGCAGATATCCCGCAGGATACTTCGACCCGCGATGGTTTTGACTTCTTTGAACCAGATCTCCGGGGCTCCGATCACGACCTTATCAATTTTTTCTTCCCCGAAGCTCTCCAGAACCCGATCTGCCAAGTCATTCAGAAACGCCTTTGTCACCTCGACGGGCGTATATTGATCCGTAAAGCCGCGTTTGCTCAGAATCTCCGGGTCAGTCTCCGCCAGCAGCATTTTAAACGCCTTGAACATTATCACTCCCGGCTTGCCGGTTCCCGACTTTGCTGCACGGCCAAATATCAGTCCTTTCCCATGCGGACGGCTTGCCACAACAGTGGGAATATAAGGGGAATCCTGGCTCAGAATCACCGCCTCCAGAATCCGGCTGTCCTCCCGGAACACAGAAACCGTTGTATAGGTACTGCCAAAGTCTATTCCACAAGTAAACATTCTTCGTCTCCTCCCGACAAATTCTCACTGATCTCCCGATCCAGCTCTTCCATAATCCGCGCAAACTCGACATCCACCTTTGCGCTCTCCATTTCTTTGGACACCATCCGGCTGCCTTCCTCCTGGATGAGCTGGTTCGTCTCATTCTGATCGTTCAGCCTGCGCATCAGTCTGGCCTCCTCCGCCGCCTGACGCTGCAAATCCGCCGACACGCCATCCAACGTACCTTCAATATTAAGGTCGGGCTCAGACAGGCCGTCAATCGTCATCTCAATCTGGGATATGCTGGTATAATACATATTTATTTTATTTTTTTTATTTGCAATAATCCGTCCTAAATTCCTGCGCTCCTGATCCAGGCGCACCAGCTTAGCCTTATCCGTATTCAGCATCAGGACCTCCGGGGAGATGCCGTCCGAACTGCTACCGGCAAGCAGCCGCTCTACTTCCTTCCGGTAGCCGATATTTTCCGTTTCCTTTTTCCGGATCTCCATCCTGAGACGATCAAACTGAGCCTCACACTCATTCAGGCGCTCCTCATGCGATCGAACCTCGTTCTCCATCCGGGCGATTTCGAAGGCGAGCTCTGCCGTATTTTTATAATAACCGGTCTTTTTCAAATATACCGACGATCTGCGGTAACGCTCACTACTACAGACACTGTATTTTATGACGGTCAGCACCCGATCTACCACATTTGCCCCAAAGCAGCCGGCCTTCTGCAGCTCCGTCAGCAAATCCACACCATAATCCAGCTCCGTCCCCTCGGCGGGGTCAGCCGCGTCGCTGTAAGGACTTCTCAGCACCTTCTCGATCTCTTCTTCTTTGCACAGGATCTGACGGATCCGAACGGGGCTTCCGCCGGAAATTCTCTGCCGTCCCATCACCCCGTGCAGGCGCTGCAGGCCGGTGGAGTGCAGAAGCATCGGATCCCAGAAGCGGCAGAACGTATACTGTCTGCCTAAAATCGAGTATAACGCTTCCGTGCTCTTCTGATTCACACGAAGTTCCGCAATCTCCGCATCCATCCGCTCCCAGGCGCGCGCACTGCGCAGCTGCACGGCGACAGGAGACAGCTGTCTGGACTCGCTGTCAGCAAAAAGCCCGGCATGGCTGCGGGCAAATTCTTCACTGTGATACCATGCGTAGATCAGAGCGGCGTAGTCCCCAAGCCGCGCCATGCGATCCGACATGATTCCATCAATCAGCATCAGATAGCGCAGCATCCGCCGAATATCCCGCATGGACATCTGCCCCCAGACATTATACCTCTCGCCGAGCGCGGTTCTCATTTCTTCATATAATAAGGTGCGTCTGTCTTTTTGTAAGATCTGCTGAAGTTGTGGAAAAAGCTTTGAATTGAAAACGCCGTCCCGATTTGTCAGGCATCTGACACTTTTTTCAGCATCCAGAGATGCGGTCAGAAGGATCATATTGCTCCCGCACATGGCGGAAAACACACGAAAAAGAGATTCCTGCATGGCAGGCTCCCGGTACATCTGTGAAAAAGTCTCAATCGAAAATACGACAGCGCAGCGTCTGTCCGGATTGCCCAGCAGCTGGCACAGTCTTTCATTCATATCATTCAGATTTCCATGGCGGATCGTATAGACCTCCGATCCATGGAGCTTTTCCCGTTCAACGGGAAGTTCTGTCCTCAGCCACGGCAAAATCGAATTCCCGCCCGACCGCGGATAGGCGTCAGCAGAAAAACGGTCGCCGGTGCGCACCAGATATCCCCTGTTTAAATCCTGCACAAAATAAACACCCCGGTACCCCGCGCGTTTTAAGCTGTACTCTATGTACGGATACAGCCCCAGGCACACCAGACTGTCAAGATAATAATGATCTTCATTCGCGAACAGAAAATGAACAGAACCGTCCGAAGCTCTGAATCGCTTCCCGGCATCCTCCATGGTATTTTCCATAACTCACATTCCTCCTGCTGACAGGACTTGCTGCTGTAAATTCCTGTGCCTGAAGCGCTACCCCATTGTGTCTCAGGCATCTTTATCTTTTTCCTGTAAGTATAACAACGATGCTGTTTTTTTGCAATATTTTTATCTTTTTTTCGATTATTTCAAACAGCGTTTATAAATCATTGGCGCATAGATATGCTTCTTTTAGCCGGCAAATAAAAAATGTGTCGAAAAAATCCAATTTTAGCTGCAATAAAAGATTGCAAAAATGTTTCGTCATTGCTATATTTAGATGAGATATAAGACAGGATAAACTTCCTTTTACGGAGGATGGCATAATGGATGTAAACTATATCAAAATCGAGAACCGGCTGTTGGAGTATATCGTACAGCTCCGTATGCTGAATCTGGCGCTCGGTTATCCTGAAGAAATCTCGCAGCAGCTGGACGAATGCAAGAAGCTCGTGGAGAGCAGACAGTACAATGTCGCCGTCATGGGCGAATTCAAGCGGGGCAAAAGCGCCCTGATCAACGCGCTCTTAGGCAGCCGCATTTTGCCGGAATCTGTAGTTCCGGCCACCGCGACGGTCAACCGCGTCACCTACGGAAACAGCCCGGAGTCCAAAGCGGTCGTCTCTTTTAAAGACGGCACTTCAAAGAATATCCCGATCGGATCTCTCGCGGATTATGTGACAAAGCTGACAGACAAAAGCGGCGCGATGGCAGAGAAAATCCGCGAGGTGATCGTATACTCCCCCGCCGTAATCTGCCAGAACCATGTGGACATCATTGACACTCCCGGTCTGGACGACGAGCCGCGGATGACGCAGATCACAATTGAAATGATTCAGTATGTCGACGCCGTCATTATCCCGATACACGCCAAATTTCCGGTGGACGAAACGGAGCGGAATTTCATCTGCCAGATCATTGAGGACGGCCGCATCCAAAATCTGATCTTTGTCGTCACTTTCATGGATCAGATTGAAGAGGACGATGATGACGATGAGGACGATGCTTATGATTACGATACTTTCATAGAGAGGATAAAGACACGCCTGCAGGAGGATGTCCTCAATGAGCTTACAGAGCGAGGCTGTGAGAACGAGGTCCTCAGCCGCGCGCAGACAATGCTCCGTGATCTGGACCTGGTCGGCATTTCCTCAAAGCTGGCGCTGGAGGCTTTCATCACGAATAACCAGAAAAAGCTGAAGCGCAGCCGCTTTGAGGAATTCAAAAGCAGCCTGCTACGCGCGATCACATCCAGTCAGCTGGAGCATTCCGTACGGACCGCCGTGGAAACCATTGACGAGGTGGTGGAACGCTTTCACAATCTGGATCTGGACTTCCGTTCGCAGACCGACCTGCGGCTTTCCCAGAGCCAGCGGGCCATTGAAATCATCGACTTTTACGGAAATACTGACGCGCGGAAGACGCTGGAAAAATATTTTGTCCAGACGCATTCCACGCTCGACTTCCTCACGGCAGAGTTTATCGGCGCAAAAGAATATTTTCTGAGCATATTTATCCGAAATCTTTCTCAGATCCAGCAGGCATCCAGGCGCACGGTCTCCGCCGCGCTCAAAAGCGGTGTTGAGGAGACCAATACCGCGCTCACCACCCGTTATGAGCGCCTGAAGAGCCAGATGTTCCAGGCCTGGCAGGATCAGATGTCAAATATGGAATACTATGAAGCTGCGCTGCGCGATTCTCTTGGTCTCCTGGACTTCGCTCCGGAAATCGAATTTTCCAGGACCGCCGATACCATTATGCAGCAGACCCACGCGCAGCTGCACAGCGGACAGCCTGACCGCGACTGGCTGGCCCCGGTTCTGAAGCTGTGGAACCTAGCCTCACGCAAAAACCTGATCGAACTGGTCGAAAAGCGCCTGGACGCCCTTTTTGCGGACATTACCGGGACACTGGAAGCACAGCACGCCGCCATCCGCCTTCTCTGGATGAATCAGTACGGCGAATACTGCGCGAAGCTGACCAGTGAGATAAAGACAGCCGCCCAAAAGCAATCGGACAGCGCGAATCAGCAACAGAACATCTATAAACAGAATTACGATAAATTTTTCGGGGAAGCCGACAGGCTGAGAACGGAAAGCCGTCGGCTCTGGGAGGAATTCCAGTCGTCGAAAGAGTAAAGGAGGCACTATGTCATTCGATTCCTACAAAGAAACTGTCATCCAGCTCTCGGAGGATCTGGAATCCATTCTCTCCTACTGTTCGGAAATGAACCTGAGAGGCAGCGCCGACGCGGTAGAGTCTGCTGTAAATCGGTTAAAGAAAAATGAGTTCAACGTTGCGGTCGTCGGCGAATTCAACCGCGGAAAAAGCACGCTTTTAAACGCTCTTCTCGGGAAAAAAATCCTCCCAGAGGGAAAGATGCCAACCACGGCTGCCGTGAATAAGGTTGTCTACGGCGAAACGCCCTTTGTCAATATCCAGTACCGCGACGGCTCCTCCGAGACCATCGACGTTGACCAGCTGAAAAAATACGTTACAAAGCTCACAAAAGACGGCGAAGTAAAGGCCCGGACCATCCAGGAGGCAATCATCCACTATCCTCTGGATTTCTGCAAAAATGGCGTGACCCTGATCGACACTCCGGGCTTAAGCGACAGCCGGGCCATGACGGAGATCACAGAATCCATTCTCCCACAGAGCGACGCAGCCATCATGGTAATGTTTGGCGGCTCCCCGGTCTCCGAATCCGAGCGACGCTTTCTTGAAGAAAACCTCTGCTCCGGCGACATCGGGCGCGTGCTGTTTGTCATGACCGGCATTGACCTCTATGACGAGGAGGATCAGCAGCGGATTCTGGATTCCTCCAAAAAGCGCATCCAGGAATATGTTCTTGATAAAGCGGAACAGCTCTACGGGAAAGACAGCGAGATTTACGAATCCTACAGCCGCACGCTCGGGAAGATCCGGATCTACGGTCTCTCCGCAAAGCGCGCGGTAAAAGCCAAGGAGCGCGATGACGCGGAGCTTCTGGAGGAGAGCCAGTTTCCCGTATTTGAAAATGCGCTGGAACAGTTTCTGACAGAAGACCGCGGCGCGATCACCTTAAGCGTACCGGTAAACCGCATCCGCTCCGCCGCGCTGGAACTCTATAAAGCCGTCCAGCTGCGGGAACAGTCCTTATTCATGCAGGCGGACAAATTTAACCGAAACTATCAGGAGGCCATACAGAAAATGCAGGATCTGCGCGCGCAGCGTGCGGACGAGCTCGCCAAAATCGACGCAGCCGCTGCCGCACTGCACAGAAATCTGGAGCCTGAGATAGCCACTTACTGGAACGAGCTCGAAGACGCCGCATACCGCGCGATCGATCTGTACCCGATCACGGAGACAAAACAGCTGAAACAGGCGCGAACCTCCGAGCAAATCCTCGAGGCCGTCAAACAGGCAATGGAAACCACAGCCAGGAATAAAATGGAACGGATCCGCCATCAGATCGAGCAGGCGCTCGCAAAAGAGGCGGATCGCCTCGGCGCGTTCGAGGAGGCATTCTACGGCACCATGAACGAGATCCAGAACCTCTTTATCCCCGCCGGAGCGGAAAAGGAAAAAGCCGCAAACATCGCCCTGGGCGTTATCGGAAATTATTTTACCTTTGGGTTGGGGAGCGTATACGACGGCTACCAGAAAGCCGGGTGGAAAGGCGCTCTGATCGGCGGCGGTACGGGAACCGCAGTGACTTTCGCCTCATCCGCCGGGATCGGCTTCCTGATCGGGCTGCTCTCCCTGCCGACCACCTACCCTGTGCTCATCGCCGCAGGCTGTGTCTCCGCTTTCATCGGCCTGATCACAGGGCGCTCCGTACTTGACCGCCTGACAGGCAAGGATTCGATTCTGGACTATAAGAATGCCTACAAGGACGCGCTGAAATCGGAGTTCACTGCCATGCGCGCAGACCAGAATATTTCCGGACAGATTCTGGAACAGGTCGACAAAGCTTTCGCTTCTCTGAAAAGCAGCGTCAACGAAGAGAGCGAGCGCTACCTGAATGACACCCAGACCCAGCTGGGAAACCTGAAACTGAAGGTAGAGGACAACAGCTCCGAGACCGAAGAAGAGCGAAGGCTGCTGGACGATATGCTGGAGCATATCAACATCATCTGTGAGCGCGCAAACGTGCTGGATGAAAAAATAGCCAGAATTATGAATTCACAGGAGGGACTTCCGTTATGAGACTGATGTTTGGAATTATGTTTTTTGTTTGCGGACTGGCAATGTTTATCGTCGGACTTGACAACGGAGATGCCTCGGTTATACTGAGCGCTCTGATCTTTCTTATCCCCGGCATCCTGCTTCTGAGGCGCAAAAAGCAGAAAGTTTCCACTGACAATACCGTAACACATTCTGCCAATCGTACCACAACCCAGACGCAGGAAAAAGCCTCTGGGAAACAGGCTAAAAAAAACAAGGGTGCAAAGGGCGCCGGATCATCCGCCGGCGTAACCAGTGGCAGCGCCTCAGGCAGCGGAGAAAAGGTCTGCAAACACTGCGGCGCCACCATGCAGGGCAGCCTGCTCTACTGTAGTCACTGCGGCTATAAGCTGTGACAGGAAAGGCATTAACATGTGGAAATGTCCGTTATGTGATACGATAAATACCGAGCAGCTCTTATGCACGGGATGCGGCTTCGATGAGCGCAAAAACTACGAGCGGTACCGCTCACTCTCCCCTCTCACCCGCAAAATCCGCGAACAGTACACGGATTCTGTCTGTGGTTCTGACTTTTGCTGTGACAGGGGCGACACCTTTTATCTGAATCATGATTATGACCGCGCCATCCACTGGTACCGTCAGGCGATCCAAAAAGGCAGCGCGGACGGAAAACAGAAGCTGGGGCGCTGCCTGTGCCGACTTGGCGACGACCACTATTTCGGCAGAGGCGTCAAAAAAGATTATCTGGAGGCTGTGAGCCTGTACCGCCAGGCGGCCGGATACGGAAATACAGACGCGCAGTACAATCTCGGAAAATGCTGCTATTTTGGCAGAGGCGTCCCGGAAAACCGGACAGAAGCGGTGAAATACTACACACAGGCGGCCGAAGGCGGAAACGCGCTCGCCCAATATGACCTCGGTGTCTGCCGCGCGGAGGGCGTCGGATGCGACCAGAGTGACGCGGAAGCTGCCAGATGGTTTGATCTGTCCGCGAAACAGGGCAGCTCAGCCGCGCAGTACCGGCTCGGGGACTGCTATCTGCGGGGTGCTGGTGTGAGCCAGGATGACACGGAAGCCGCGAGACTATTCCGCCAATCGGCAAATAAAGGGAACCTACAGGCACAAAAAGCGCTCGGCGACTGCTACTATTATGGCAGAGGGATCGCGGAGGATTACGAAAAAGCGGCAAAGCTCTACCAGAAAGCGGCGGACAGGGGCAACATTTCCGCGCAGGTACAGCTCGCCGAGTGTTATCGCTATGGCAGAGGCGTCCCGGTGGATCACGAAGAGACCCTGAAAAGATACCGGCTGGCCGCGGATCAGGGCGACCCGGAAGCGCTCTGCGGACTCGCCGCCTGCTATCGGTACGGATATGGGGTTCCCGTGGATCACATAAAGGAAAAAGGATATCTGCTGGGGGCAGCCGGTCAGGGAAATACAGAGGCCCTGTTTGCACTGATCGAAATGGCAGACCACTATTTCGCCGGAACTGATGTGCCGCGGGATTACCAGGAAGCCCTGAGGCTGTACCGTGTGGGCGCAATGCACAATATCCCAGAAGCTCAGATGAAGCTTGCAGGCTGTTACTATTATGGTAAAGGAACCGATGTCAATTACAACGAAGCGTTTCGTTTTTACAGTCTTGCCGCCGATCAAGTGCCAAAAGCAAATCTGATGCTCGCCATCTGCTGCAAAGACGGCAGAGGAGTAAAACAGGATACCGATAAGGCCCTGTTTTATGTAAACAGGATTCCAACCTCCTGCGAAAGTGATCTGCTGCAACAAGCACAGCAGTTGCAAAAGGAACTGACAAAAGAGGCTCAGGCTCCTTCGTGGAAGTTCTGGAAGAAACGATAAATTGCTCCCTGACGTCGATTTCGTAACAGGTTCTGAGGAAAGATTCGAGCGACAAAATTGTCAGGACAGAAAGGTTCCCAACTATGCGTAAGTGTCCAATATGTGGCAAAGAAAATGAGGATCTCAGATTTTGCCGTTACTGTGGATTTGATGATAATACAAATTGTGAACGATATCGGACGATCTCTCCGCTCTCGGAAAAACGTCGGCAGGGATATGCCGATATGATAAAGAGACGCCGCGAAAGAGTAAAGGAGCACAGTGCCCTCGAGCCCTCCCTGGCCAAAAGCATCGCCGAGGCAATGAAGCTGCCACAGCCAGACACCACAGCGGTGACATCAAAGACATATACATTGACCGCAACGCCTGCTAAGACGCAGACAAAAACTACTTCTGCCTCGGCTCTCACTAAGATACAGACGAAAGCTGCATCCGCCGCGACGCCTGCCAAAACACAGACAACAGCTGCATCCGCCGCGACGCCTGTCAGGCCGCGGACTGGTTCTGCATCTGGATCCGATTTCAGTTTTTTTCTTGATGAGGATTTAAAAAAAGATTTAGATTTCTTTGATTCCTTAGCAAAAACACTACAGCAGGATGCAAAGACTGAGACTTCAAAACTCACCAGTTCCGCAGCGCCCTCAAAAACCACTGGCTCAGCAACGCCCTCGAAAGCTTCCGAATCCGCTACAGCCTCAAAAACCCTGGGGTCTTCCACAACCCCAAAAGCCTCAGGTTCCGCAGCGGCACCAAAAAAATCCGCTCAGGCTTCGGCAACGCCCAAAACCACACGAACTTCCCAGAATCATTCAAAGGAAAATAAGCCTTCCGCGAATACCACTTCCAGGGAAAAAAATTCGAAAAAATCCCGCGGCAGTGCTTTTCCCACGGCTGCGGTCGTGGTCATCTTTCTGGTGTTCGGAATCGTCATCGGCGGATTTTTCCTCTCAAGAAATCGTTCGAACGATGAACAGAAGGCCATGGATACAGGCACGCCAGAGGTTCTGACGGAAAGTACAGAAACCGATAGCGAGACGGCAACTGTCACCGCTTTTGCTGAGGATAACAATATCACCACAGAAGAGCCGACAGAGATAGAATCACCGACAGCGGTTTTTATAGCGGAGACGAAGGATAAGCCTGTGTTAATGTCCGATCCATTTGGCTCTGAATTAGAAGAGCAAACGGTTTTGGGAAATGGAGATATCAAAAGAAGCCAGATCGCGACGATCACCGTTCTGGCCACGCTTTCAGACGCGCCAGAGGACGCCTGGGATGTATCAGAAGCGCAAGACGGCAGCGTGAAAGCCTGGGTCGTGAGCAACGGAAATCTGTATGATCTGTACCTGGCCGGCGAAGGCGGTGTCGCTGCGCCAAAATATAGTAATTATCTGTTCGCGAAATACACGAATCTTACAGAAATTACACTCGGAAACGCGTTTGACACTGGAAATGTTACTCGAATGAGCAATATGTTCTATGACTGTACTAGCCTGACCACGCTGAATTTAAGCAGCTTTCACACAGAAAATGTCACTAGTCTTACAGGTATGTTTCTGGGCTGTGAGAACCTGGTCAGCATCGATTTGA